>JBGQBP010000032.1:0-21333 GCA_041494945.1 Binatia bacterium
CAGCATACTTTGGGGAGATCAGAAACCTGCTGCGGCGTTACGATGCGGAAGGGGGCGCGGAGAATCAGATCACCACAAGGTTTTGGCAGGCGGTCCACGACCTCGACATGGTTTCGGACACTATCGTCAAACAGATCGCACGCGCGCCGGGCAGACCGCCGCGCCCAAAGGATCTGCAGGCCTTAGCGGGAATTTCCGGAGAAATTCAGGGCCTGGCGCATGGGCTGAGCGGCACGCACCGGCTCAAGATGGAACAGCTCGTTAGAGAAAGCTCCTGGAGGATGCAGATCATTCTCTGGCTTTACGGCGGTTTTGTCGTGATCGGGGCGCTGCTGATTATGGCTTCGAGCGTCTTTTTCTTCCGAGCGGTAGCTCAGCCGCTGCGTTCGCTGGCTCAAAGCGCCGAGGAAATCGCCCAGGGCAACCTGGATAAAAAAGTGACTGTCGGCTCCCAGGACGAAATCGGTCAACTCAGTCACGCCTTCAACGTCATGGTCGATCGCCTGAAGGAAAAGGAGCAGGAGCTGCAAGGACTGGCAACGCTGCAGGAGAGAGAGAGAATCGCCCAAGAACTGCACGATACGCTGGCTCAAGAACTGGTCTTGCTTCAAATGAAGCTCAACGAAGCGGAAACGGATCTCCCGCCCAACGGCGCCGCGCCAATGCGTCAGACACTGGAGGAGATTCGTAAGATCACGGAGCGGGCCTATGAGGATGTCCGCCAATCCATTTTCGGTTTGCGCACGATGGTGTCGAAGAGTCTCGGATTCGTCCCCACCCTGACCGAATATCTCCATGATTACAGCGAAATGAGAAAGATCCCCGTATCGCTGAAAATTGCCAATCCTGAAGCTGTTCGGTTTGCTCCGCACGTAGAAGTTCAATTGATTCGAATCGTGCACGAAGCCCTGACCAACGTGTTCAAGCACGCCAAGGCGCGCAACGGCACGGTGAGCTTCGCGCTCGACGGGGAGTATGCGAACGTGATCATCGAAGACGACGGCAGAGGATTTGTCTTACATGGATCGGCCAACAACAATTTGCATTTCGGCCTCAAAACCATGCGAGAGCGGGCCGAGGCGGCGGGAGGAAAGCTCACGATCGACAGCGTGCCGGGGAAGGGGACCAAAGTGATCGTCGCTCTGCCGCTCGACGAGAGGCTGCGATGAAACCCATCCGAGTCCTCTTGGTGGACGACCACTCGCTGTTTCGCAAGGGACTGGCTGCTCTCTTGGCAAAAGAAAAAGGATTCGAGGTCGCGGGAGAGGCGCAGGACGGAATCGAGGCGTTCGCGAAAGCGAAGGAACTCAAACCGGATCTCGTACTCATGGATATTTCCATGCCTCGATGCGACGGCGTCGAGGCGACGCGCCGTATCCGAGAGGCCTTTCCGTCCCTGAAGGTCGTGATGCTTACCATCTTAGAGGAAGACAAGAGACTTTTCGAGGCGATCAAAGCCGGCGCGCAGGGATACATGCTTAAAAACGTTAAGCCCGAGGCCCTGTTCCAAGCGCTTCGGGGAGTCGCCGCCGGAGAGGCGGCCATCTCCCGCGCCACGGCAAGCAAAATCATGAACGAGTTCGCCGAGCAGGCGCGGGGCGGCTGTGCAGGCGCTGCGATTGAAGAGCTTAGCGAGCGGGAGCTGGGCGTGCTCCGACTTTTGACCCAAGGCATGACGAACAAAGAAATCGGCCATGAGCTGCATCTAGCCGAAAACACCGTCAAGAACCATCTCAAAAATATCCTCGAAAAACTCCAGGTCGAGAACCGCGTCCAGGCCGCGGCCTTCGCCCTCAAGAGAGGGATCGTCCGCGAGGAAGATCCGGCCGAGTAATCCCCTCTCTCGCTTCCACGCTCTGCCCACAGGCGTCCTAGCCCGAAAGGGCCATTCCGCATAGCTCTTAATATCCGGCAAAAAGGCCCTTTCGCGGCTTACGATTTGTTGCGCGCGGATTTACCATTAAGCCAGTGGAATATGTGGAACGCATTCATCCTGTACGAGAATGCTCTCTTCGCCCGCGGTCTCGAACGGCTGTTGCAACAAGAGGGCGTAGAGGTGGTGGGCATCGCACTGCAAGAGAAGCAGGCGCTGGACCGAATCAGGAAAGCGGCGCCGGACGTCATCATCGCCGAGGTCGAAAGCAAGAGACCCGAGAGCGAATTTCTCCTCGGCCGGCTTCTGCGGGAGCTGCCTCGAGCGGCGGTGGTGCGGGTGAGCCTCGATGACAACAGCGCGACGCTCTATACGGGTCATCGGTGGAAGGCCGATACGGCTCAGGATCTGGTCAAGGAGATCCTGACTTCGGTCTCGAGCACGAAACGAACGCACGGACATGCATAGACGTGAAACAAAAAATGGGTACGAGCCGCTGGTTTGTTTGAAGGAGGAAGCAACATGAAACTTAAAACAAAACTCCTTTATCTGGCAGCTTTTTTGGTCATTGCGTTACCATTAGTACTGACTGGAAACGCTGGGGCAGGATACCTGACGGATGGCGCAGTCCAAAACGGAGTGACCGGCGGCTGGATCACGCCCAACGATATGGTATGCATCGTCGGGGTGAAACCTAACGGTGACCTTGATATTGCCGACGGCGTAACAAACTCAAGGGAATGTATTTATCTCAATAAAGGAACCATGAATGGCGGAACTCCCTTCGACCTGACGGCGATGACCACTTCTAATCAATGTACAAAGGCAACCGGGACAGGAGGAAACGACGGGACGAAGCATTCCTTTGCAACTTCTATCTGCGTTGACGGTTTCGGTAACGGCATACCCCTGACAGACTTGGACAGAACCTACTCCATGTGCGTAGCTAAAGGCGGCACATGGAAACAGACATCCGCCACACCTCCATATCCGGGAGCTCCCGGAACTTATCCTACTCCTGGTTTTGCCGGCGCTTGCGTTGCCTACGGTAGACAGTTTAAAGGTCAGGACGACAACAGCACTCCTTTACCCTTTGGTACGAAAGGCACAAGCGCCGCCGACGCGGGGTTCTGCTACGCAACCCTGGACATGAGAACTGCATATTCGACTTCAACAACTTGTCCGGTCGACGTTAACGGTAAGCCCAACGCGCTCTTCGACTCATCGACAGCCTATGACTTTTCCTGGTCAACTACTAACAACAACTGCACCTACGCCAAGGGTATCAAGGGTTATCTGAACTCGGCCCTTACAAAGGCTAACGGCACGACGTACGCGGCCGGTTCGTTCCTGGATCTGAGCACCTTTACCACTATGGGACAGTGTATTGCGAACGGCGGTAACTGGAATAATTGGGTTGGTCAGCCGGCTTCTACAACTTCAGTTGCTACCACTCCAAATTCTTCTTTCATTCCGGTATGGGATTTTACTAGGCAGGCTCCTGAGACTACTCAAGGCTGTCTCCACTGCCACAGCACCTTAACCCAGTACAACGGTCCTGTCGAAAGACAGAAGGACAGCTATCTAAATCACGGCCACAAGAACATGCTGAGAAAGGTAACACCCGGTAAAAATTGGGCAGGGCCTAATGAGCAGGGCGAGTTGGAAGTTTATACGGGCGCCGCTACCGGACCGATCGATTTCAGCGCCGCGAAGGCATTCATCGGCGGCGTGTGGCGCGATCTCTTGTACATCTTCGGCGACTGGATGACTCCCGCGCCCGAGGGTCTCGACGTTATTGTCGACATGAACGGATCGGCAAAGGCTAACGGCACCAGCAGCGAGCTTTGCGCATCCTGCCACACAACAGGCTGGAACAACTCATCAGCCGGCCTTCCTGGAGTGATGGGAATCGGTACTTCCGGTTTCACTCCAGCCGAGCCTGCGGCTTCGTTCCCGGCAATCGACTTTACGGGCGCCGGCAAGTGGGACCGCGATGGTGTTCAGTGCCCGAGGTGCCATAATGCCACCGCTCCGAAAGTAGTAGACACACAGATTGCGGCAAGCGCATATACGTCCACGCATGCCACCAGCGGAGGAATGGGCGCGCTCCCTAATGGCGTCGGCCGGACCAACCTTTGCTTCGGCTGCCACCAGAGCATCGCCAAGACCGATAATGGTACGGGAGAGGATGCCGACCTCAACCATCCGGAAAATCTTCAGGTGACGAATACCGCGACGGCGCCCAACTATGTCCCGGACTTCTACGGCCGCGGCCCCGGCAATATGTTCTTGAACAGTCCCCACGCCAAGTTCACCGGAAAAATCGTGCCGAATTCACTTGGAAAGTACGATCTTGAAGACACGACCGGCAATGATGACGGAAACGCCTCCAAGTACGCCAGCAAATTCCAGGGCTACACCTGCTGGCAGTCAGCTACGAGCTCGAGCCCGGCAAAGACGATGATCGTCGATGGAGTGATAAAAGAAATAAAGACTAAGACAGATTGTGAGACGTTGTACGGCGCCGGTGCATGGCGGTCGGATATACAGGGTACCTGCGCTACATGCCACGATGTCCATAACAGCCTCTTTGTTGAAGAACAGAAAGAAGCTGCGCTCAGGAAAGTATGTACCAATTGCCATAACAAGTCTCTTGCAAGAATCAACCATCTCGACAGTCCCGGAACGCCTTTGGGAGGCATATCGTCGCCCGCAGATGCATGCGTAACCTGCCATATGCCGAAGGCTACGTCATCCGGCCTTCGGATGCACCTATGGAGGATAAATGCCGAGGCTGATTACCGCACCTTCCCGACCGCAACCGAGTTCGGTATTGATGCTACAGCAACCAAGAAGATCGCCAATGCGGAACCTGACGGGACCTACATTAACGCAGTCTGGGTTGACGTCGACTATGCCTGCGGACAGTGCCATGGCGGAAGCTTTGGTCCGACCGCAACACAGAACAGCGCTCCATACTTCCTGAGGTCGGAACTTTCCGGGTATGCTAAAGGCATGCACCGAAATGAGGCCCCTACGGTGTCATTTACAAGCAATATGAGCAATTACACCGTAACTCTCACAGATACCTCTACCGACGATTCGATATTCCCTGATAACGCGATCACGGTGAATTGGGGTGACGGAACGTCCTCTACAGGCAATGCGGGCGCTGTCTTCTCACATACCTACGCGACGCCCAGAACGTTCCAAATAGTGTATTCGGTCATAGATAAAAACGGAGCCAGAGGAAGCAAGAAAATAACAGTGGCCGTGACGTTCTCGATTACAGCAAACGTTAGTCCCGCAGCCCCGTCGAATGCAGAATTCATCCTCCTTAAGGCGAACGGGAAGAGCATTATCAAAAACGGCTGGGGGACCGCTTCTTATGTCTTCTCGGGCCTGGCACCGGGCACCTACAAAGTTAAGGTGCAACACGCCAGTTGCGCATTCGACGGTGATAGCGGCGCAGGCGGAAACCAGAACCCGATTACTGTAGTTATTGGAACTTCTAATAAGACAGTGGCTTTCACTCGCATACCGTAGGTTAGGTTGATCTTTAAAAGGCAGGGGGGGATTCCCTCCTGCCTTTTTTCATTGTCTTTAACCGACTGCCACGCCTCGACAACGAAGCCGCATTTGATTGTCACCGGACGAATTCCCGGTCTAAAAGGGTCAGGACTCGACGACCCATTCGAAGACGAGAATGCCGGCGGTGGCAAATATCACGTCGAAGCCGATCAGAAGGTGCATCCACGGCAGCGATTCGGAGAAATCTCCGGCGCGAAGCATGATCTCCATGCCTCGGATCGTCGCCAGCACGACCGGGATCAGGAGCGGCAAGAGGAGCAGCGGCAGCAAAATTTCCCGGCCGCGCGCGCTGAGGGTGAGGGCGGAAAAAAGCGTTCCGACGACGCAAAAGCCCACGGTGCCGAGCAGCCCGTAGAGGAAGACCGAAGGCAGCCGGTCCCAGGCGCCGACGTTGAAGAGCACCCAGAATAGCGGCAACACCACGATTTCGAGCAGCACCATCAAGATGAGATTAAAAAATACCTTGGAAAGAAAAATGGCCGCGCGGTCGATGGGCGAGAGCAACAGCGCATCGAGGCAATGGTTCTCCCGCTCAGGCTGAAACAATTGCATCAACCCCAGCGTGCCGCAAAAGACGAGCGCGAGCCAGACGAGGCCCGGCGCCATCTCGGCAGCTCGTTCCGGCTGAAGGTCGAGCGCGAACTGAAAAATAAAGAGCAGTAAAACGCCGAAAAAAAACATCGCGAGCAAGCTCTCGCGGCGCCTGAGCTCCAGCAGGAGATCTTTCCAGACGAGCCAGGCCGTTTGCCTCAGGAAGTCCATGCTTCTCCCCGCGGCATGAATTCGCCGACCACGCGATGGATGCTGTCCCACGGCGTTCGCTTGGGCTCGTCGAAGACTACTTTCCCCCGCCTGAGAACGATCGCGCGCGAGCAGAGCGCGACGGCGCGCGTCACGTGGTGCGTGGCCGTCACCACGATGCCGCCGCTCCGGCAAACGTTTTTCAAATGCGTCTCCAGCAAATCCACGCCGCTCCCGTCGAGCACTCCGTACGGCTCGTCCACGAGCAGCAGCTTGGGCTCCAGCAGCAGCCACTTGGCGATGGAGAGCCGGCATTTCATTCCGCTGGAGAACGCCGCGACGTATTCGCCGGACCAGTCAGACAGACCGGCGGCCGCCAGCGCGTTTCCGATCTCGCCGCGGTTTTCTTGCCGGTTGTAAAGAGCCAGGAACAACCGGAGATTTTCCTCCGCGGTAAGCTTGTCGTAGAGATGATCGCCGGGGGAGAGCAGGCCGATCGCCGGTTGCAGCCGCGCCGGCCCATGGCGCAGCCTCGTTCCGTCGGCGCAAATCTCGCCCATCGTGGGGCGGAGCAACCCGCAGAGCGCCTTGAGCAGCGTCGTTTTTCCCGCGCCGTTCGGGCCGAGGAGCGCAACGCAGTCGCCCGAGCGAAGCTCCAGATCTATCTCCTTGAGCGCCCACGTAAAGCCGTAGCTCTTAGACAGCCGGCGAACTTCCAGGTGCAAGATATTCTCCGCGATTGAGGGGATGAAACGAAAGGCCGACTATAAACGCCGGATGCCGGAGATTCAAGAGCGGTTTTGCAGGTTTCCGGCTGCGCTCTGCCTTGACACTTATCCGAGGATCGGCTACAAACAAAATTACTTTTCAAACTCCTCGTGATTCGAAACGGCCTAAGGGATAGAGCGAGACGCCCTTAGGCTTATTTATTACTTTACACCTTAACGGGAGAACCATGGCAACATATCAACACATCAAAGTTCCAACGGACGGGACGAAAATCACCATGTCCGCAAACAAGCAACTGAACGTTCCCGACAATCCGATCATCCCGTTCATCGAGGGCGACGGCACGGGCCGCGACATCTGGCGCGCTTCGGCGCGCGTGTTCGACGCGGCGGTGGAGAAGGCCTACAAGGGCAAGCGCAAAATCCACTGGATGGAAGTTTACGCGGGCGAGAAGTCCTTCAAGATGTTCAAGGATTGGCTGCCCGCCGAAACGGTCCAGGCGTTTACGGAATTTCTCGTCGGGATCAAAGGCCCGCTCACGACTCCGATCGGCGGCGGCTTTCGCTCGTTGAACGTGACGCTGCGCATATTGCTCGACCTTTACGTTTGCCTGCGCCCGGTGCGTTACTACGCCGGCGTGCCTTCTCCGGTGAAGCATCCCGAGCACGTGGAGATGGTGGTTTTCCGCGAGAACACGGAAGATATCTACACGGGAATCGAATTTGCCAACGGGACGGAAGAGAATAAGAAGTTCAAGTCCTTGCTTAAGGAAAATTTTCCCAAGGAGTACGCGAAGATTCGCTTCCCGGAAACGTCGGCCATCGCCATCAAACCGGTTTCCGTCGAAGGCACCGAGCGGCTGGTGCGCGCGGCGATCAAGTGGTCGCTCACGAACAAGCGCAAGAACATCAATTTCGTCCACAAAGGCAACATCATGAAATACACGGAGGGCGCATTCAAGGACTGGGGCTACGCGCTCGGCAAGCGCGAGTTCCGCAACGACGTCGTTACAGAGCGCGAGACGTGGATTCTGGGCAACAAGGAGCAGAAGCCGAATCTCAGCGTCGAGGACAACGCCAAGCTGACCGATCCCGGCTTCGATATGATGTCGCCCGACCAGCAGAACGATATCAAGAAAGAAGTGGAAGAGGCGCTCAGGCTCTGGCCGACGCACGGCGACGGCAAGTGGAAGTCCAAGCTGCTGCTCAAAGATTCGATCGCGGACGTGAGTTTGCAATTCGTCCTCATCCGCCCGAAAGATTACGACGTGATCGCGACTCTTAATTTGAACGGCGATTACCTGTCCGACGCGCTCGCCGCGCAGGTCGGCGGCATCGGCATCGCGCCCGGCGCGAATATCAACTACGACACGGGACACGCGATCTTCGAAGCGACGCACGGCACGGCGCCGAAATACGCCGACCTCGACAAGGTCAATCCCGGCTCGGTCATCCTCTCCGGCGAGATGATGCTCCGCTTCATGGGCTGGGGCGAAGCGGCCGATCTGATCATCAAAGGACTGCAAGGCGCGATCGCCAAGAAGACGGTGACCTACGATTTCGAGCGTTTGATGCCGGGCGCGAAGCTCCTCAAGTGCTCGGAGTTCGGCGACGCGATTATCGACAACATGTAAGGTTGGTGAGGCATACCATGGCTCGAACAAAAATCGCATTGATCGGCGCGGGAAACATCGGCGGCACAATGGCGCATTTGTGCGCGCTGAAAGGCCTGGGCGACGTCGTGCTCTACGACGTCATCGACGGATTGCCGCAGGGCAAAGCGCTCGATCTGCTGCAATCTGCGCCGATCGAGAACTTCGACGCGCAAATCACCGGAACGACAAAATACGAAGATATCGCCGGCGCCGACGTCTGCATCGTGACGGCGGGAATCGTGCGCAAGCCCGGCATGAGCCGCGACGATCTGTTGGGAACGAATTCTAAAATCATGAGCCAGGTCTGCGAGGGCATCAAGAAAAATGCGCCCAACGCTTTTGTCATCGTCATTACGAATCCGCTCGACGCCATGGTCACTCTGACCAAGCGCCTGACCGGGTTTCCAAAAAACCGCGTTGTCGGTCAGTCGGGCATATTGGATTCCTCGCGTTATCGGACATTTATCGCCCAGGATCTCAAGGTTTCCGTCGCAAGCGTTTCCGCGCTGGTTTTGGGCGGGCACGGCGACGACATGGTGCCGGTGCGCAGCAGTTGCCTGGTTTCCGGCGTGCCGGTAGAAAAATTTATTTCGAGCCAGCGGCTCGACGAGATCGAAGCGCGCGTCAAAAACGCCGGCGGCGAGATCGTGGCGCTCCTAAAAACCGGCTCCGCCTTCTATTCCCCCGCGTCCGCGGCCGTGCGCATGGCGCAATCCTACCTCATGGATAAAAAGGAGATCCTGCCGTGCGCCGCATACCTCGAAGGGGAGTACGGCGTCAACGGTTATTACTTCGGGGTTCCCGTGATGGTCGGCGCCGGGGGGGTTGAAAAAGTCATCGAGATGGAGCTCGGCCCGCGGGAGAGAAAGCTATTCGACGAATCTCTGGGGCACGTGAAAGAGCTGGTCGGCGCCATGGACAAAGTCTTAAAAGCTAATTCTTAATTTTGAGTTTTGAGTTTTGAATTAAATTCAAATTCATAATTCAACATTCAAAATTCTCCCTTCCGATGAACATCCACGAGTATCAAGCGAAAGAACTGCTGAAGCGCTTCGGAGTTCCCGTTCCCAGGGGAAAAGTCGCTTCCAGCGCCCAAGAGGCGGCGGCGATCGCCCGCGAGATCGGCGGCCTATGCGTCGTCAAGGCGCAGATCCACGCTGGCGGCAGGGGCAAGGCCGGCGGGGTCAAGCTGGTGAAGAGCGCCGAAGAAGCCGAAAAGACGGCTGCGCAGTTGCTCGGGAAAACGTTGGTGACGCATCAGACCGGGCCGCAAGGGAGGGAAGTCCGGCGGCTTCTGATCGAAGAGGGCCTTCCGATCGAGCGCGAATTTTATTTGGGAATGGTTCTCGACCGCGCCGTATCGAAAGTCACCGTCATCGCCTCCACGGAAGGCGGCGTCGAGATCGAGGAGGTCGCGCAAAAAAATCCGGGAAAAATAATCAAGGAAGTCATCGATCCCGCCGTCGGGCTGCTGCCGTTCCAATGCCGCCGCCTGGCCTACAGTCTGGGAATTTCCCAGGAGCGGATCGGAAATTTTACCAGGCTGCTGCAAGCCCTCGCGCGCGCGTTCGTCGAGATCGATTGTTCTCTGGCGGAAATCAATCCGCTCGTGCTCACCAAAGACGGCAATCTTTTCGCGCTCGACGCCAAGATCAACGTCGACAACAACGCGCTGTTTCGCCAGCCCGAGATCGAGAGCCTGCGGGATCTGAATGAAGAAGATCCCAAGGAGTACGAAGCGTCGCGGCTCGGTCTCTCTTACATTTCGCTCGACGGCAACATCGCCTGTATGGTGAACGGCGCCGGGCTGGCGATGGCGACGATGGACATCATCAAAATTTGCGGCGGCGAGCCGGCCAATTTTCTCGACGTGGGCGGCGGCGCGACCAAAGAGCGGGTCACCGAGGCTTTTAAAATTCTGCTGTCGGATAAGCGTGTGAAGGGCGTGCTGGTCAACATCTTCGGCGGCATCATGCGCTGTGACGTGATCGCGCAGGGAGTCGTGGACGCGGCGCGCGCGGTCAGCGTGACGGTGCCACTGGTGGTCCGGCTTCAAGGGACCAACGTCGCCGAGGGAAGAAAAATTCTCTCGGACTCGGGTCTCGCGATCATTCCCGCGGAAACGATGGCGGAGGCGGGAGAAAAGATAGTGAAAGCAGTCAAAGGCAAATTGCAAAATGCAAAGTGAAAAATGCAAAATGGCGGAAGCTCGGAACTTTAACTTTTGCACTTTGCAATTTTCATTTTGCATTGCGCGGTAGTCGTTAGATGGCCATTTTAGTCGATAAAAACACGCGGGTGCTGACGCAGGGGATCACCGGCGCGACCGGACAATTTCATACGCGCGCGTGTAAAGAGTACGGCACGCAGATGGTAGCCGGCGTGACGCCGGGAAAAGGCGGGACGAATTTCGAAGGTATACCGATTTTTGATACGGTCGTCCAGGCCGTCGCCGCGACCGGCGCGAATACGAGCGTCATTTACGTGCCGCCGCCGTTTACCGCCGACGCCATGATGGAGGCGGCGGACGCCGGAATCGACTTGATCATCTCCATTACCGAAGGCGTGCCGGTGTTGGACATGGTCAGGGTCAAGAGGTATCTTGAAGGGAAACGCTCCCGGCTCCTCGGCCCCAACTGTCCGGGCGCGATCACTCCCGGCGAGTGCAAGATCGGAATCATGCCGGGCCATATCTTCCGGCGGGGACCGGTCGGGGTCGTCTCGCGTAGCGGCACGCTGACTTACGAAGCAGTGGATCAGTTGACTCGCGTCGGACTAGGCCAATCGACCTGTGTCGGAATCGGCGGCGATCCGGTTCATGGTCTGGGCTTCATCGACGTGCTGAAACTTTTCAACGAAGATCCGGCGACCGAGGCCGTAGTCTTGATCGGCGAGATCGGCGGCACGGATGAGGAAGAGGCGGCCACATGGGTGAAGGCGAACATGAAAAAGCCGGTGACGGCCTTCATCGTCGGCCAGACGGCGCCGCCGGGCAAGCGCATGGGACACGCCGGCGCGATCATCTCCGGCGGCAAGGGCACCGCGCAGGAAAAAATCGCCGCGCTGAAAGCAGCGGGTATACGCACCGCGCTTTCGCCGGCGTTGATCGGGCAGACGATGAAAGAGGTTATTGGTTGAATGGGAGACGCGCGGATTAACCATTCAACCCGTAACTAATAATTATTTACTAGAGGGCGAGCATGATTGAACGGACATTATCTATTATCAAGCCGGACGCGGTGGCGCGAAATCTCATCGGCGATATCCTGAGAAAATTCGAAGCCGGCGGGCTTAGAATCGTCGCGACGAAGCTTACGCGCTTGACGCCCGATCAGGCCCGCAGATTTTACGCCGTGCACAAAGAGCGCCCTTTTTTTGCCGGACTCTGTGAATACATGTCTTCCGGCCCGATCCTTGTCTCCGTCCTGGAAGGCGAAGGCGCGATCCTGAAGAACCGCGAGATCATGGGCGCGACCGATCCGGCCAAGGCGTCGCCGGGAACGATCCGCCGCGAGTGGGGAAAGGACGTCGAGAAGAACGCGGTCCACGGCTCGGATGGACCCGAAACGGCGGCGTCGGAGATTTCATTTTTCTTCAAACCGGAAGAATTATACGGCGATCGAAAACTCTAAGCATCGTCCTATGGCGAAGCGCAACGTCAAAGCGCTCGACCGGGAGGAATTGGAAAGCTGGCTGGCGGAGCGCAGGGAGCCGAAATATCGCGCCGATCAAATCCTGCGCTGGCTTTATCGAAAAGGGGCGATCTCCTTCGCCGAGATGAGCGACCTTTCGGCCGGGCTGCGTCAAAAATTGGAAGAGGAGTTCTCGCTCAGCCGGCTACAAACGGTGCGCCGCGACCAGTCGACCGACGGGACGGTAAAATTTCTTTTCGGCCTGTCGGACGGCTCGAGCATCGAGAGCGTTCTTATTCCCGAGACCAAACGTCTCACCTTGTGCATCTCCACCCAGGCGGGCTGCGGTCTGGGCTGCGCTTTTTGCGCCACCGCGCTGCTTGGGCTCAAGAGAAATTTGGGCGCGAGCGAGATCGTCGATCAGGTTCTCGAAGCGGGGCGCGCGCTCGAGCCGAGAAAGAGAATCACCCACCTGGTGCTGATGGGCATGGGCGAGCCGCTGGCGAATTACCAGAATACTTTGAACGCGGTCAGAATCATGACCGATGCGGACTGGGGGCTGGCCTTTTCTTCCCGGCGCGTGACGCTTTCGACCGTGGGCCTGGTGCCGCAGATCAAAAAGCTCATGGAAGACACGCGCGTCAATCTGGCGGTTTCGCTGCATGCCACGACCGACGAGATTCGATCGCAGCTTATGCCCATTAATCGTAAATATCCGCTGGCCGCGCTGATCGAGTGCTGCCGCGCTCTGCCGATTCCCAAGCGCCGGCGCATCACCTTCGAGTACGTTGTATTGCGCGGCGTCAATCACTCGGCGGACGATGCCAAAAGACTCGCGCGCCTGCTCGGCGGCATCCGCTCGAAGATCAATCTGATTCCCTTCAATCCCCATCACGGCAGCCCGTTCCAGAGGCCCGCGCCGGAGGAGATCGAAAAGTTTCAGAACGAGCTGCGCGCCTACGGATACCAGGTCAACGTCAGGACTCCCCGCGGAGACGACATCAACGCCGCGTGCGGACAGCTTCAAGCAGCGAGCGGCGAGACGGGAAGCAGCCAGCGGTTTGAACCGGCCACTGATTTCGACCGTTCGCCGTTCGCCGCTCACTAGGAGAGGGAGTGGCGGCGGGGCGGAACATCGTCGGCGTCATCGGCGGCAGCGGCCTTTATCAAATGGAAGGCCTGGAAAACGTCCGCGAAGTCCGCGTGAGCACTCCTTTCGGACCGCCCTCGGATCTCTACGTCAGGGGAGTCCTGAAGGGAACGGAAGTCATTTTTCTGCCGCGGCACGGGAGAGGACACCGGCTGCTCCCGACCGAGGTAAATTTTCGCGCCAATATCTTCGGCATGAAAAAATTGGGCGTGGAGCGCATCGTCTCCGTCAGCGCGGTGGGCAGCCTCCAGGAAGAGATCGCGCCGGGACACGTCGTCATTCCGGATCAGTTCATCGACCGCACGACGCAGCGGCCCAGCACTTTTTTCGGCAAAGGAATCGTCGCGCACGTGAGCCTCGCCGATCCGTTTTGCCCGGAGCTCTCCGAGACGCTCGCGCGCGCGGCCCGCGAAGACGGCGCCAAGGTCCACCACAAGGGAACGTATCTCTGCATTGAGGGGCCGCAGTTCTCCACGCGCGCCGAGTCGCGCCTCTATCGGAGTTGGGGCGCCGATGTGATCGGCATGACCAATTTACAGGAGGCCAAGCTCGCGCGCGAGGCGGAGATTTGCTTCACGACGCTGGCGCTCGCGACGGACTACGACTGCTGGAACGAGGCCGCGGGCGACGTGGAGATTGAGCGCGTGCTGGCGGTGCTCAAACAAAATGTGGATCTCGCGCAGCGCATCATCCGTAGGATTCTCAGCCGCTTGCCCGAACGAAGATCGTGCGGCTGCGCCGACGCGTTGATGGACGCGATTATCACGGAACGCAGCAGAATACCGAAGAAGACGATCAGCGACCTAAAGCCGATTATCGGCAAGTACATGAAGTGAGTTGCTATGAGCATTCTCGTTGTCGGCACCGTCGCTTTCGATTCGATCGAAACTCCCTCGGGTTCCGCGGAGCGCGTGCTCGGGGGTTCCGCGTCTTATTTTGCCATGGCGGCGAGCTTTTTCTCTCCGGTGCGGATCGTCGGCGTCATCGGCCGGGATTTCCCGCAAGAGTATCTGGATCAATTCACCCGCCGCGGCATCGACTTGCAGGGTCTCAAGAGAGAGAGGGGCGAAACGTTTCACTGGCGCGGCCGCTATCACGAAGATTTGAACGTGCGCGACACCATCGAACTCCATCTGAACGTGCTCACCGGGTTTGTGCCCCGGCTGCCGGAGAGCTACCGCGACGCGGAGTACGTGTTTTTGGGGAACATCGACCCCGAGATGCAGCTCGAGGTGCTGAGCCAGCTCCGGTGTTTTCGGGTGGTCGCGTGTGATACCATGGATCACTGGATCAACAACAGCGCCCGGGCGCTCGGCAAAGTGTTGGGTAAAATAGAGACGCTGGTGGTCAACGACTCCGAGGCGCGCCTGCTCTCGGGCGAAAGCAATATCGTGCGCGCCGCGCGCGCGATATTGAAGATGGGGCCGAAGACCGTGCTGATCAAGCGCGGAGAATACGGCGTGCTGCAATTTTCCGACTCTTCGATCTTTGCCGTTCCTGCTTATCCTTTGGAAGAGGTCTTCGATCCGACCGGCGCGGGAGACTCCTTCGCAGGCGGTTTTTTTGGCCAGCTCGCGCGCTCGGGCGATGCCGGCCAGGGCGGGATCCGGCGCGCGATCGTCTACGGCAGCGTAGTGGCCTCGTTCACCGTCGAAGACTTCGGCGTGAAGCGGTTGGGCGCGATTTCGATGGACGAGATCGAAGAGCGCTATCGCCGTTTCGTCGAGCTGACGGATTTTCATAGCTGAATTTGAAATCTGAAATTTGAGATCTGAGATTCCGAACGAAGTGAGGATATGGATTTATCCGTCGTCATTCCCGTGTATAACGAAGAAGAAAGTATCGAACCGCTGCTCGATGAGCTTCTCGCGGCGCTCGATCCGACCGGCAAGAGCTATGAGATCATCTTCATCGATGACGGCAGCACCGACGGCACCTATCCGGTTCTGTTGCGGCTTCACCAGCGGGAGGAGCGGCTGAAGGCCGTGCGGTTGAAGCGGAACTTCGGCCAGACGGCGGCGGTGGCCGCCGGCTTCGCGTACGCGGAGGGCGATATCATCGTGGCGATGGACGGCGACGGACAGAACGACCCGAAAGATATTCCCGCGATGCTCGCTAAACTGGAAGAGGGATTCGACTTGGTGAGCGGCTGGCGTTTTCCGCGGCAGGATCCGCTCTGGAGCCGCCGCCTGCCTTCCCGCGTGGCCAACGGGCTGATCTCCTGGATTACCGGCGTGAAGCTGCACGACTACGGCTGCACCCTCAAGGCGTTGCGCCACGACATTGCCCGAGAGGTGAAGCTCTACGGCGAGATGCATCGGTTCATCCCGGCGATCGCCTTCGAGCGCGGCGCCAGGATCGTGGAGATGAAGGTCCATCATCGCCCGCGCCGCTGGGGCGAGTCGAAGTACGGCATCGTGCGCACCTTCCGTGTCCTGTTGGATCTCCTGACGGTCAAGTTCTTGCTCAGTTATGCGACCCGGCCGCTGCACATCTTCGGAATGGTCGGTTTTCTGAGCGGCGGCCTGGGTTTTCTCCTGGCCGTCTATCTCACGCTTGAGAAAATCGTTTACAAGGTGGCCATCGGCGGCAGGCCGCTGCTTCTGCTCTCGATTCTGTTGATCGTCATCGGCTTTCAATTCATCACCATGGGACTGCTCGGAGAAATGCTGGCCCGCACCTACCATGAATCTCAGGGCAAGACGATTTACTCTGTGAAGGACGTTCTCGGTGGGAGGAAAACAGCGTGAATCTCGCCGTCATCGGCACGGGATACGTGGGATTGGTCGCCGGCACCTGCTTCGCGGAGAGCGGCAACGATGTGACGTGCGTCGATATCGTCGCCGAAAAAATTGCGGCGTTGAAAGCGGGCAAGGTGCCGATCTATGAGCCCGGGCTGGAAGAGTTGGTGCAGCGCAACCTCGAAGAACAGAGACTTTCCTTCACCACGGATCTGCCGGCCGCCGTGAAGCACGCCTCGATCATCTTCATCGCGGTGGGCACCCCGCAGGGTCCGGACGGGAGGGCCAATATCGAGCAGGTGCTGGCCACGGTGAGAGGCGTCGCCGCGGCGATGAACGGTTACAAGATACTGGTCAACAAAAGCACCGCGCCGGTGGGAACGGCCGAGCAGGTCAAGAACGTCGTCGCCGGGATCGCCAAGCATCCGTTCGCGGTCGTCTCCAATCCGGAATTTTTAAAAGAAGGCGCCGCGGTGGACGACTTCATGAAGCCGGACCGCGTCGTGCTGGGCAGCGACGATCCGGCGGCCATCGAGCAGTTGAAAGAGCTCTACGAGCCGTTCGTGCGCACCGGCAATCCGATTCTCGTGATGGACGCGCGCAGCGCCGAGATGAGCAAGTACGCCGCCAACGCGATGCTCGCCACGAAGATCTCCTTCATCAACGAGGTCTCCAACCTGTGCGAGAAGTTGGGCGCCGACGTGAACGAGGTGCGCCGCGCCATCGGACTCGACCGCCGCATCGGACCGCACTTCATTTTTCCCGGCGTCGGGTACGGCGGCTCGTGCTTTCCCAAGGACATCCGCGCGAGCATCGCCATGGGGGAGCCGGAGCTGGAAATGAGTCTTCTCAGAGCGGTGGAAACGGTGAACGAAAGGCAAAAGAGCCTGTTGGTGGAAAAAGTCCGGCGTCATTTCGGGCCGGATCTCTCCGGCCGGACGTTCGCCCTCTGGGGGCTTTCGTTCAAGCCGCGGACCGACGATATGCGCGACGCGCCTTCGATCGTCGTCGTCGAGTCGCTGTTGAAATCCGGCGCGAGCATTCAGGCCCACGACCCGGAAGCGATGGACGAGGCGAAAAAAATCTTCGGCGACCGGGTGCGGTATTACAAGCGCAACTACGACGCGCTCGCCGGCGCGGACGCGCTGCTCGTCGTTACGGAGTGGAATGAGTTCCGCCGGCCCAATTTCGCGACGATCAAGCAGCTTCTCAAGCAGCCGGTGATTTTTGACGGCCGAAATATCTACGATCCCGACGATCTGAGAAAGTCGGGCTTCATCTATTTCTCCGTGGGAAGGCGCCATGGCTAGAATTTTAATCACGGGAGGCGCCGGCTTCCTGGGCTCGCATCTCTGCGAGAGCTTCCTCAAGCGAGGAGATCACGTCCTGTGCATGGACAACCTCTCGACCGGCAACCGCGAAAACGTCGCCGTGCTCGCCTCGAACAGCCGCTTTACGATGATCGATCACAACGTCACCCGCTACATCGAAATCGAAGGACCGCTCGATGCCGTGCTTCATTTCGCTTCTCCCGCAAGCCCCGTGGATTATCTGGAGATGCCGATTCAGACCCTCAAGGTCGGCTCGCTCGGAACCCATAACGCGCTCGGCCTGGCCAAGGACAAAGGGGCGAAATTTTTTCTCGCCTCGACTTCCGAGGTTTACGGCGACCCGCTGGTCAGGCCGCAGAAAGAGGATTATTGGGGCAACGTGAACCCGATCGGCCCACGCGGGGTCTATGACGAAGCCAAGCGCTTCGCCGAGGCGATGACGATGGCCTATCACCGTTTTCACAAACTCGACACCCGCATTGTCAGGATCTTCAACACGTACGGCCCGCGCATGAGAATGAAAGACGGGCGCGTGGTGCCGAACTTCATCACCCAGGCGCTTAAAGGGGAGCCGCTCACCGCGTACGGCCAAGGAAATCAGACGAGGAGCTTCTGCTACGTCGATGATCTCGTGTGCGGGATCCAACGGCTGTTGGAAGTCGATCATCACCTTCCGGTTAATCTGGGAAACCCGCACGAGATGACCGTGCTTGAGTTCGCCAAAAAGATCATCGAGCTCACGGGTTCGTCGAGCCGGATCGTGTTCAATCCTTTGCCGCAGGACGATCCGCAGGTGCGCCAGCCGGATATCGCCAAGGCGCGCGAGCTGCTCGGCTGGGAGCCGCGGGTCGCGCTGGAAGAGGGACTTAAAAAAACCATTCAGTATTTCAGAGAAAGGCTGGGGCGCTGAAGCTATGAAGATCGTCGTGACCGGTGGGGCGGGTTTCATCGGCTCTCATCTTGTAGATGCGTTTATTGCCGCGGGCCATGAGGTCTTCGTGATCGACGACCTCTCATCGGGTAACAAAGCGAATCTGAATCCGAAGGCGAAGCTCTATTCCATGGACCTGCTCGATCCCAAAATACCGGCGTTGATCGCCGAGATCCACCCCGACGCGCTCAACCACCACGCGGCGCAGATGGACGTGCGCCGCTCGGTCGCAGACCCGATGTTCGACGCCAGGGTCAATATCCTGGGATTCATCAATTTGCTTGAAGCGGGAAAACAATCGGGACTCAAGAAAGTCATCTTCGCCTCTTCGGGCGGCGCCATCTACGGCGAGCAGGAGAAGTTTCCCGCCCCGGAGGACCATCCCAAGCGGCCGGCCAGCCCCTACGGCGTCAGCAAGCTGACGGGAGAAAATTATCTCGCCTACTATCACGCCACGTTCCATATTCCCTACGTTGCGCTCCGTTACGCCAACGTTTACGGTCCGCGGCAAAACTTCAAGGGCGAGGCCGGCGTCATCGCTATTTTCATCGATCAGCTTTTGTCCGGTAAAACTCCCATGATCCATGGAGACGGCAAGCAAACGCGGGACTTCGTCTACGTCGGCGACGTCGCCGCGGCGAACCTCGCGGCGCTCGACGCGCCATACGTCGGCGGCATCAACATCGGCACGGGCGTGGAAACCGACCTCGTGACGCTGTACGACAAAATTTGCCGTCAGGTAGGCTCGAAAGTCGCCGCGATCCACGGCGCCGCCAAGGACGGAGAGCAGCGGCGGAGCAGCCTCGATTGCGCTTTCGCGCGCAAAATTCTCAACTGGTCCCCCAAGATCTCGCTCGACGAAGGGCTCGGCAACACCGTCGCGTACTACCGGAAAGTCAGACCTGCATGAGCTCCGAGCGCGTGCGAAATTTCTCGATCATCGCGCACATCGACCACGGAAAATCGACTCTGGCCGACCGCCTGCTCGAATACACCGGCGCGGTGAGCGAGCGCGAGAAGACCGCGCAGTTCCTGGACAGCATGGATCTCGAGCGCGAGCGCGGCATCACCATCAAAGCCAGCGCGGTGCGCCTCAACTACCGCGCCAAAGACGGGCTGGATTACACGCTGAACCTGATCGATACTCCCGGCCACGTCGATTTTACCTATGAAGTGTCGCGCAGCCTCGCCGCCTGCGAAGGGGCGCTGCTCGTCGTGGACGCCGCTCAAGGCGTCGAGGCGCAAACCGTGGCCCACGTGCAGACGGCGATCGATCACGATCTTGCGATCCTGCCGGTGATCAACAAAATCGATCTACCGAGCGCCGATCCCGAGCGCGTCAAGCATGAGATTGAAGACATCATCGGCATCGACGCTTCGCAGGCGATTCTGGCCAGCGCCAAAGAGGGCACCGGCACCGAGGCGATCCTCGAAGCCATCGTCAGCTCGTTTCCGCCGCCGAAGGGAGATCCGCGGGCGCCGCTGCGCGCTTTGGTCTTCGACAGTTGGTTCGATCCCTACCACGGCGCCGTGGTGATCGTTCGGGTCTTCGATGGAATCGTGCGCAAGGGAATGCGCATCCGCATGATGGCGACCGGCAAGACGTTCGAGGTCACGCGGCTGGGAGTTTTTTCGCCCGCGCCGTTCGAAGTCGCTGAATTGAGCGCCGGAGACGTGGGCTTTTTAATGGCGGGGATCAAAGAGATCCGCGACACCAGCATCGGCGATACCGTCACCTCGGAGACGGCGCCCGCCACCGAGGCGCTTCCCGGATTCAAGCCGATGAAGCCGATGGTTTTCAGCGGACTCTATCCCGCGGACTCGGGCCAGTACCAGGCGCTGCGCGACGCGCTGGAAAAGCTCCGCTTGAACGACTCGGCGTTTACGTTCGAGCCGGAGACATCCCAGGCGCTGGGCTTCGGATTTCGCTGCGGCTTTTTGGGCCTGCTCCATCTCGACATCGTGCGCGAGCGGCTCGAGCGCGAGTACGGTCTGACGCTGATCAATACCGCGCCCACGGTCATTTACCGGGTCGTCACGCTTGCGGGCAAAGTCCTGCTCATTGACAATCCGGTCAAACTACCGGCAGAATCAGAAATCGAACGGATCGAAGAGCCGGTGATCGTCGCGACGATCCATCTGCCTCAGGAATATCTCGGCGGAATCTTGAGCCTGTGCGAAGAGAAGCGCGGGACGCAGAAGGAGATCCGTTACCTGGGGCCGACGAGGGTGATGCTGACCTACGAGTTGCCGATGACCGAGATCGTGGTGGATTTTTACGACCGGCTCAAATCGCTGAGCCGCGGCTATGCGTCCATGGATTACGAAGTCGCGGGCTATCGTCCCGGCGATGTCGTCCGGCTCGACATCCGCATCAACGGCGAGCCGATGGACGCGATGTCGATGATCATCCATAAGGACAAGGCCTATACACGCGGGCGCGACCTCGCGCAGCGTTTGCGCGAGGTGATCCCGCGGCAGATGTTCGAAGTGGTCATTCAGGCCGCCGTCGGCAGCCGGATCATCGCGCGCGAGAGCGTCAAGGCGCTGAGAAAAAACGTGACGGCGAAATGTTACGGCGGCGACATCACGCGCAAGCGCAAGCTTTTGGAAAAACAGAAAGAGGGAAAAAAGCGCATGAAGCAGGTGGGGCGGGTGGAGATTCCGCAGGAGGCCTTCCTGGCGGCGCTGAAGGTTTAATCAATTAGAAAGCTGAGGCTATCAATTTGGAATCGATCGCGGTGGAACAAAACAAAAAAGTTAAATCGACCTTTCGCGAGTATGCAGAAGCCATCGGCATGGCGTTGCTGCTGGCGCTCTTTATTCGGACGTTCATCGTCCAGGCGTTCAAGATTCCTTCCGGTTCGATGATCCCGACGCTGCAGATCGGCGACCATATACTGGTCAACAAGCTGGCTTACGGAGTGCGCGTGCCTCTATGGGGACACTACTGGGTC
>JBGQBP010000033.1:0-21035 GCA_041494945.1 Binatia bacterium
AAAGTTGTCATTTACACCACGCCGATTTGTCCGTACTGCATTTGGGCCAAGGCCCTGCTCCGCTCCAAACGCGTCGATTTCGAAGAGATCGATGTCAGCCGCGATCCGCTCCTGCAAGACGAGGTGCGGCAACGCTCGGGCCGCAGAACCGTCCCGCAGATTTTCATCGATGAAAAGTCCGTTGGCGGATATGACGAGCTGAGAGAGCTGGATGAAGCGGAGCAGCTTGATCCTCTCTTGGGTGTTCAAAATCCGGAAAGCGAGGACTGAGACGGCTGGCGATAGCTCGCGACTCGCTTGCCGTTGCCTTGAACCGTGGATGTAACGGGCGGGAAAATGGAGGCGGCGAGCGGATTCGAACCGCTGCATCGAGGTTTTGCAGACCTCTCCCTTAACCACTTGGGTACGCCGCCCTGACTTAGGTTAACATACACTTTCATTTTCTTTCAAGCTTTCGCTGAAATGATTGACAACGCCGGGTGAAACAAGTAATTACTCACCAAGAATCAGGAGTTAGCTCAAATGGCGACGATGATCACGAGCGAGTGCATCAACTGTGGGGCATGCGAGCCGGAGTGCCCCAACAACGCGATCAGTCAAGCCGAAGAAATCTACGTCATCGATCCTCTGTTGTGCACCGAGTGCGTCGGCTTTCATGACTATGAAGCCTGTGCCGCCGTATGCCCGGTGGACTGCTGCGTTACCGACCCTAACAACGTCGAGAGCGAGGAAGCTTTAATCGCGCGCGCGAAAGAGATCCATAAGGACGTCGCCTTCGCAGACAATTTCGAATCTCGCTTCCGCAAAGATGCCGGGGTGCCGGCGGCGGGAGCGACCGAACAACCTGCCGTTCCGACTCCGGCGCAGCCAAAGGCTCCGGAGAAAGCGCCGTTGCCGGCCCAGACCACTGCCGCGCCCAAGCCACCGCCGCGTCCGGCCGCCGCGAAGCCTGCGCCTCTAGCTCCCGAGCCGCCCAAACCGGCGAAACATTTTCCCGGGGAGTTGCCCGAAGGCTTCAACGAAGTTTTTTCCAGGTTTCAGAATCAAGGGCCGCTCACGAAAACGTTGCCGCGGCTGATCTTGTGTATCTTGCAGCCTCTGCTCGGGGCTATGCCGCACCCGACTAAAATGGAGTTGGAAAAGGCTGTCGCCAAACCGATTGCGTTCAGCGCGGCCGGGGCCACGGCTCTCAACATCTTGATGAACCTGGTGATGTATCCCCTTATTCTGATGGCGATCGGCGCGGCAGCGGCAGGGCCGGATGTCATCTTCAGTCAAAGCATCAACGGTTACATTCTCACAGGCGTCTTGTTTGGATTTATCGAAGGGGCGTATCGGATAAGAGAGGGTATCTTCCACGCGAAGCCGGCGGACGAACTGGTGTACAGGGCCGCCTTCTATGGAATACCGCTCGCCATCGCGCTACGCCCTCTTCTGGAGCGCCAGGCCGGCATGGTGCGCAGCTTGCCGACTCCGGTCGACGGATTTTACGAGAGGGGATTTGTCGAAAAGTTGGAGCGCGAGAGGCGCTACGGCAACGCGTACACGCTGCAAGACTGGGGCAGCGCCTATTTTCTCCGGATGGAATTTCCCACCAAGGTGCCTGACATCGGTATTCCGGCAAGGTCCGCGCTTCCGGACGTTATGCCGGATTATGACTACGACCTGGTCTTGAAAGACGGTCATTTCATCATCAAAGGAAGAATCACGGACGAAAGGATCCGAAAGATTTCCAGCAGTGTCGGAGCCTTCCCGCCGGAATTCACCGCCGTCATCGCGCTGCAGGAAAGGATTGAAGGTTTCTCCCATCGCTTCGCCAACAAGCTCTTGGAGATTTTGCTGCTCAAACAGCCGGCGCGTGCCGTCCAGGGAATCCCATTTCCGTAAAGAATTAAATTGAACGTGGAACGTCTCGCCGAAAAAACGAGAGAGGGCGCCGAGACTTCGGAGTGTCCTCTTTCCGTGGCCGGACTCCGGTTCAGGCCGATGAACACGTCGGACCTGACGAACGTGCTGGAAATCGAGCGCGCCTCGTTTACCTATCCATGGAGCAATAATTTTTTTCTTCAGGAGCTCCAGGTCAGTTATGCGCATTCGCTCCTCGCGACGATCGGCGAAAAATCGGTCGGATATGTAATCTACTGGCTGTTGCCGCGCGAGATCGATATTCATAACCTGGCGGTGCATCCCGCTTACCGCCGGCGGGGGATCGGAGGAGCGCTGCTGGAAACGGTGGTCGAGGAGGCGCGGCGCCAGGGCGTAAGCCGGGTGACTTTGGAGGTAAGAAAATCCAACGAAACCGCGCAAAAACTCTATCACGCGCTTGGATTTTCGGCCAAAGGCGTTCGCAAGGGCTACTATTCGGACGATGGCGAGGATGCCGTCATCATGGCTTTGGAACTGGAAACAACGGTTTAAGAGAGCGACGCCGGAATTGGATATCATCTCTTGCCTGAGATTCTGTTTATAAATGCTTAGTTTTCTACCGGTATTGTTTTAAATCATGTGCCCTTGACTGCGCCGGTGAAACCGGTGTATGGTTCAGGTGTAGTTCACTAGCGGTCTGAAGTCCGGACCGCTAATTTTTTTGCACATCTTCCCGGGTTTAGGACCGGATTGTGGTTGCGCTAGAGCTGACATGCAAACCGTTGATGCTCACCCGCCGACTATCCCAACTGCTATATATCCTTTTCTCCGCAACGCATCTTAGCCACGCAGTTCTTAGCCCTCGACAGCGTCGGATGTGCGGTAATCTAATTTTAGGAGGGAACCATGTTTAGAGTCGGCGAGAAAGTCGTTTACCCCGCTCATGGGGTCGGACAGATCGAAGCGATCCGCTCCCAGGTCATTTCCGGAACGGAAAAGAGATTTTACATGCTGCGCATTCTCGACAGCGACATGAAGATCATGATCCCGGTGGACAACGTGGAATCGGTGGGCTTAAGAAAAGTGATCGACAAAAATATGGTCTCGCAAGTCTACAAAGTCCTGCGCGCGAAGAAGGTCGAGGCCGACCAGCAGACGTGGAACCGCCGCTATCGCGAGTACACGGAAAAGATCAAGACCGGATCGATTCTGGAGATTGCCAAGGTGTTGCGCGACCTGTTTGTTTTGAAAGGCGGCAAGGAACTGTCCTTCGGCGAGCGCAAGATGCTCGATACGGCGAAGAACCTCCTGGTCAAAGAGCTCTCGATCGCCCGCTCCCATTCCGAGGACAAGATAATGGAAGAGCTCCGCCATATCTTCACTCATTGATTTCACGTGGGCGGAAGGAACTTGCAAGGGCCGAGAGAAAGAATCTCTCGGCCCTTTGTTTTTCCGAGGATCACATGCGCGTGAACGCGGTCATCGTCGCCGCCGGTGAAAGCAAGAGAATGGGCGGCGATCTTCCCAAAACTCTCATGAATCTGGCGGGTCGCCCGCTGATTCTCCGCACCCTTGATCGTTTCGCGGCGTCTCAAATACGAAGGGCGATCCTGGTCGTGCCGGAAAAGCAGAAGCAAAAGTTCGAGCAGATTATTCGATCCGATCGCGAACTGAGCGGGCTCGAATGCGTCCTGGAGTCCGGCGGCGCCAGGCGCCAGGACTCGGTCCGGCGCGGCTTAAGCCGGTTGGATAAGGATTGCGAGGTGGCGGTCATTCATGACGGCGCGCGTCCTCTCGTTTCGCCGGAACTCATCGATCGCTGCGTCGAGCTCGCGTTCAAGGAGGGCGCCGCCGTGGTCGGCGTGCCGGTCCGGGATACGATCAAAGCCGTCTCTCGGTCACGCAAAATCGATTCGACTCCACCGAGAGATTCTTTGTGGGAGATTCACACTCCCCAGGCATTTCGCGTCGAGATCCTACGCGAAGCGCACCTGCGGGCCGAGCAGGAAGGAATCGAAGCGACCGACGACGCGATGCTGGTGGAACGTCTGGGAAAAACCGTCGCCGTGCTCGAAGGCGAGCGGACCAACTTGAAGATTACGACGCCGGAAGATTTTTTGTTTGCTGAAGCGATGATTCGCGAAGGGCGGATCGTCTAAGCGGTCTTCTTAGCCAGGGACTCGTTCATGCTGCCGGTCCGGTAGCCTTCAAGATCGAGGCTCACAAAGATAAAGCCGATTTCCTTGAATCGTTGGACGATCTGCTCCCGGATCTCTCTCTCGAAGAGCCGGTCGATCTCTTCGGCCGCGACTTCGATTCGCACGAGCTCGCCGTGATAGCGCACGCGAAACTCCCGGAAGCGGAGATCCTTGAGCGCTTGCTCGCAGGCGCCAATCTTCCCGAGCCGCTCCACGTTGATCTCGGTGCCGTAGGGAAAACGGGAGGAGAGACAGGCGATGGCCGGTTTGTTCCACGACGGAAGTCCGAGATCGCGGCTTGATCGGCGAATCTCTTCTTTGGTCATGCCCGCTTCGACCAAAGGATGGCCGATGCGCCATTCTTTAGCCGCTTTGAGTCCGGGACGATGATCTTTGAGGTCGTCAAGATTCGTTCCATCCACGACCGTGGCGATTCCTAACTGATCCGCTTGCCGCCGGCAAATCCGATAGAGCTCATCTTTGCAGAAGTAACAGCGGTTGGCGGGGTTCTGAGAAAAAGACGGGTTATCCAGCTCGTGCGAATCGACGACGATGTGGCGACAGCCGATGAGACCCGCGAGCTCGCGCGCGGCTTCCATCTCTCCCGGAGGCGCCGTCGGAGACGACGCGGTGATGCCGACCGCGCGCTCTCCCAACACCGTGTGAGCCACCTTGAGAAGAAAAGTCGAATCGACGCCGCCAGAGAAGGCCACGAGGAGCCCGTCCGCCCCGCGCAAAATTTCTTTCAATCCTTCGAGCTTGGCGTCCATGGGCGCTCGCTGAAGATGTCCGTGCTCAGGTAGTGCTCGCCTTTGTCGGCGAACACGGTGACTACGACGCGTCCTTTCCCCAGTGTCTTTGCGACTTTTAGCGCGGCGGCGCAAGCGGCGCCGGAAGAAATTCCCACGAGGATTCCTTCCTCCTGCGCGAGCTTGCGCGTGAATGAAATCGCGTCTTCGTCGCTGACCGCGATGATTTCGTCGATGACCTGGCGGTTCAAGACGGCCGGAACAAAGCCGGCGCCGATTCCCTGGATTTTATGATATCCCGGCTCTCCTCCCGAAATGACGGGAGACGCGGCCGGCTCGACCGCATAAATCTTAACGCCCTTCCTTTTATCTTTGAGCACCTCGCCGACTCCCGTGATGGTTCCGCCGGTGCCGACTCCCGAGACAAACGCGTCGATCTGTTTGAATTGTTCGAGCAGCTCGACCGCGGTCGTGCGCCGATGGGCTTCGGGGTTCGCCGGGTTGTTGAATTGCTGCGGCATAAAATAGTCCGGGTGCTCGAGGAGCAGCTCCTCGGCTTTGCGGATCGCGCCGCCCATCCCTTTGGTGTCCGGCGTCAAAATGATTCTCGCGCCGTAAGCCGCCAAGAGGCTGCGTCTCTCTTCGCTCATCGTGTCGGGCATCGTGAGGATCAGCCGGTAACCTTTGACTGCGGCGACCAGCGCGAGCCCGATGCCGGTGTTGCCGCTCGTCGGCTCGACGATCGTGGCGCCGGGCTTGAGCTTCTGTTCGCGCTCCGCCGTCTCGATCATGCTGAGGCAGATCCGGTCTTTGACCGAGCCGCCGGGATTGAACGACTCGAGCTTGGCCCAAATCTCGGCGTCGTCTTTGCCGGAAATATTTCTTAGTTTGACAACCGGGGTGGAGCCGATGAGGTCGAGAATCGAGCGGGCGCCGTTTAAGCTTGCCACAACGTGTGCTCTTGTTTCCTCTCGGAGAAGATTCGACTGAACGTTCGTGTATGCTATATTCTGACCCGTGGAAAGTCAATTGAATACCGGTCGCGGAGACTCTCGTGAGAAAATTCTGGTTCTTTTTCCGGGAGCTCTGGGAGACTTCATCTGTTTTCTTCCGGCGCTGGAGCTTCTGGCGCGGAATCGCAGCGTGGACCTTCTCGCCCGTACGGAATATGCGGATCTTGTAGCGCCGGCGATTCACGCGAGCTCGATCGAACGCCGCGAGATCGGCAGGCTTTTTGTCGCCCACGCCGGGCGCGACGAAGCGCTCAGACGGTTCTTCGCTCCTTACTTCTCGATTTATTCCTGGACGGGAAGCGGCGATCGAAGCTTCGTGAGCAATCTCGCTCTGCTCGCCGGCGGCAGAGCGAAGCTGTTTCCTTTCCGGCCGCTCGATCCCGCCGTGCATATTTCGAGCTATTATCTCGATTGCGTCGGAGGAAAGCTGGGGGTTGAAACATATCCAACTATTCCATTGCGGCGCGACGCGCTTTTCTGGGCCCGGAATTGGCTCGGCGAGCGCGGCTTTGAACGCGAAAAAATTCTCGCGCTCGCTCCGGGCAGCGGCGCGCGAGAGAAAAATTGGCCCGCGCAATATTTCCGCCAAGTCGAACGATGGTGGCAGGATAAAGGCGGCATGAGTTTCGTGATCTTCGGCCCGGCCGAAGAAGAGCGGTTCGAGAAGAACCGTGATTGGAGCGGGGCGACTGTCGCCCGCGGCATGGAGCTCAAAAATGTCGCCGCGCTGCTGTCTTTGTGCGATGTCTTTCTCGGCAACGACAGCGGGTTGACCCATTTGGCGGCGTCGGTTGGAGTCGAGACCGTTGCGCTTTTCGGTCCGACCGATCCGGGAGCATGGGCGCCGCGCGGCCGGCGAGTCACGGTCGTGAGTCGAAACGTCGCGTGCGCTCCCTGCGAGCGCGAGAGGATGAAAAGTTGCCCGCACCGCCGGTGTCTGACGACGATAACGCCCGAAGCGGCGATCGATATTCTAGGGCATTTTCTGCGCCGAGACGCGGAAATTCCGCCGCGCGGCACGCTCCTTGACAAGGGGGTAGGCAGGCATTAAAGTTCATTTGTAATTGCTGTGTTGCTGCGGCGGAAATTGTTCGATCGCCGAGAGTTAAAAAGATGTCGAACTCCTTAAAAACAGCGCTGCTTTTAGGTCTGATGACCGGAATCGTTCTATGGATCGGGCAGCTCTTCGGCGGCTCGCAGGGAATGGTGATCGCCTTTGCGTTCTCCCTGCTGATGAATTTCGGCAGCTACTGGTTTTCGGATAAGATCGTCCTCGCGATGTATCGGGCGCGCGAGGTGAAGGAAGCCGAAGCGCCTGAGCTCTACTCGATCGTGCACGATATCGCTCTCCGCGCCCATCTTCCGATGCCTCGTTTGTATATCATTCCCTCCGAGTCTCCCAACGCCTTTGCAACGGGAAGAAATCCCGAGCACGCGGTGGTCGCGGTCACGGAAGGCATTTTGAAGATCATGAATCGCGAGGAGCTGGAGGGCGTGCTCGCTCATGAGCTCTCGCACGTGAGAAACCGCGACATCCTGATCGGCAGCATCGCCGCCGCGCTGGCCGGCGTCATCATGATGCTCGCGCACATGGCCCGATGGGCGGCGTTTTTCGGCGGCGTAGGAAGGGACCGAGACAATGAAGGCGGCGGCGGAATCGTGGGGCTGCTTTTGATGGCGGTTCTGGCCCCCATAGCGGCCATGATCATTCAAATGGCCATCTCCCGCTCGAGAGAATTTCTCGCCGATGCCACCGGCGCAAAGATCGTGGGGAATCCTCTCGGCCTGGCCTCCGCCCTGGCGAAGCTGGCGCGCGCCAACGAAATGGTTCCGATGGAAGCGCGGCCCGAGACTGCCCACATGTTTATCGTGAATCCTCTTTCGGGCGGTTCGTTACTCAGCCTCTTCAGCACCCACCCACCGATAGAGGAAAGGATCGCGCGGCTCCGCGCTATGGCTCATTAGGAACCGGTGAGGTCGATAGTGCCGCCGCCCACGCTCGTGGCAACGTTTCGGCAGGTTCTTTTTTTCCCAAAATCGGTACGCGGGAGGTTTTATGGCTGAAGAGGGAGAAAAAGGCGAAGGCAAAGGTTTTAAGGTCGCGGACCGGCGCAGGTTTTCGCCTGAGACAGGTGAGGCGCGCGAGGCGGCGCCGGCGGCCGCAGCGCGGCCGGAGGCCGAAGAGCTGCCGACGGCAGTGGAAAAGCGCGGCGAAGCCCAAAACGAATCCAGCGACGACCTCCCCGGGCTGAATTTTTCGACGTTTGTCATCAGTCTCAGCACGCAGGCATTGATGCATCTCGGCGAGATCCCGGACCCAATAACGGGAAAAGTCGCGAGCGATTTTCCGGTGGCGAAGCAGATGATCGACATTATCGGCATGCTCGGGGAAAAAACCCGCGGCAATCTCGATCCCGGAGAACAGCAGCTCATGGAAGACGTTCTCTACGATCTCCGGATGCGCTACGTGGAAGCGGTGAAGAAGAGATAGGAGCTTCTGATGGAAGAGAAGAAAATCTGGAACCGGCAAGTAAAAGTCAAAGTTCTGCTCATTGTGGCGGCGGTCTCGTTGTTGGCCGGATTGGGAGTGAGCGGAGGTCTGGATTGGTTCGCGGGCACGCGGCTGGTCAATCTATGGGGAGGCACTGCGGTTCCGGAGCTATCCCGGCCCATCGTCACGCCGCAGGGCTTGCCCGACTTCGTCAATCTGGCCAAGCAACTCAGTCCGATCGTAGTCAATGTCTCCACCACTCAGGTGAGTCAAGGAGGCGGTAGCCAGGGATTCGAGAGTCCATTCGGCGGCGGCGAAGAACAAGACCCGTTCGGCGATTTTTGGCGGCGATTTTTCGGCGGTCCGGGTCCGCGCGGCCCGTTTCGGCAGAAGAGTCTCGGCTCGGGCTTCATCATCGACCGCGACGGCTCTATCCTGACCAACAATCACGTGGTGGAGAACGCCCAAAAAATCGTCGTGAAGCTCGCGGATGAACGGGAATTCGAAGCGAAGGTCATCGGCAAGGACGCGAAGACCGACGTCGCCGTGATCAAGATCAACGCGAAGGATAACTTTCCCGTCGCCCCGCTGGGAGATTCGGACCGGCTGGAGGTCGGCGAGTGGGTGATGGCGATCGGCAACCCGTTCGGCCTGGACAACACGGTGACCTCCGGCATCGTGAGCGCGAAGGGACGGCACATCGGCGGGCCCTACGACAATTTCATCCAGACCGACGCCTCCATCAATCCGGGAAATTCCGGCGGCCCGCTGATCAATCTCCGCGGCGAAGTTGTCGGGATCAACTCGGCGATTTACAGCCGGTCGGGCGGAAACATCGGGATCGGTTTTGCGATTCCCATCAATCTCGTCAAGGAACTGCTGCCGCAGCTCAAGGGCAAGGGGAAGGTGACGCGCGGTTATCTCGGCGTGCTCATCCAGAAAGTCACGCCGGAGATCGCCGAATCTCTTGGAATGGATAAACCCAAGGGCGCGCTGGTGGCCGACGTGACCAAAGGCGGGCCCGCCGAGGCCGCGGGAATCAAGGTCGGCGATGTCATCACGGAGTTCGACGGGAAAGAAATCAGAGATTCCAATGAGCTCCCGATCGTCGTGGCGCGCACCTCCGTGGATAAAAAAGTCCGCGTGAAAGTCGTGCGGGATAAAAAAGAGCTCACGCTCACGATCCCGGTCGGCGAGATGAAAGAGGAGGAAGTGGTCGCCTCAGCCGGGGAAAAAGGCGAGCTCGGCTTGACGGTTCAGCAGGTGACGCCGCAGATCGCGGAGAGCCTTGGCCTGGAGCGCGCCGACGGCGTCGTCATCACCGCGTTGGAGCCCGGAAGCCCGGCGGACGACGCGGGACTGCGCCGCGGGGATATTATCATGGAAGTGGACCGCAAGCCGGTCCGCAAGGTCGCCGATTTTCGCAAAGCCGTGGGCGAGGTGAAAAAAGGCAAGGGAGTTCTTTTCTTAGTGCGGCGCGGAGAAAGCACGCTGTTTTTAGCGCTCAAGCCGCCGCGGTAGCTCGGCAGATGCCGCGCGCTTACCAAGAGGGTCGAGTAGGTTTACTCGGCCCTCTTTTTATTGTTTTTGAAAGGCGTTACACTCAATGCTAACTTCGACGCCGGGGTTCATGTTTTGAAAAAGTCCCGCATTCCGTCCCGCAAAATCATCGTTCTCTCTTCTCTCGTCTTTGTCGCCGTCGTCGCGGTTTTCGGCGCCTGGTATGTGAAGCGCCTTGAAGGCGTCGTCACGACAAAGTTCGAAGGCTCTAAGTGGCCTAAACCTTCCAAGATCTACTCGGACAGCCATCTCATCTACGTCGGGATGAATCTCCGCAAAGAGGACTTGTCGGAAAAACTCCGCCGCTTGGGCTACAGGGAGACCAAGAGCGCGCTCAAGGGCAAGGGAGAGTATTATTTTTCCAAGGAAGGCGCGGAAATTTACCTTCACGATTTCGCGTATCCGATGGAGAGCTTCAAGGGATTTCCGGTCCGCATCGGCCTGCAGGGGGCCGCTGTTACAAGGATGGAAAACCTCGAAAGCGGTCAGGATCTGTTTTCGCTCGAGCTCGAGCCCGAGCTGATCGCCGGACTCTACGACCGCATCTGGCAAGAGCGAAGGGTGGTGAGTCTGGCCGAAGTCCCGCCGCTGCTTGCGCGCGCGATCCTGGCGATCGAGGACGAGAGATTCTACCGCCATCGGGGGATCGATCCCATCGCGATCCTGCGCGCCTCCTGGACCAACTTGCGCAGCGGCGGCGTCGTCCAGGGCGGCAGCACCTTGACGCAGCAGTTGATGAAGAATTTTTTCCTGAGCGACGAGCGCAGCCTGCGCCGCAAGATTAAAGAGGCCATCATGGCGCTCATCGTCGAGAGAAAATATTCCAAGGAGGAGATCCTCGAGAACTATCTCAATGAAATCTATCTGGGACAAAAGGGCTCCCAGGGGGTTTTCGGCGTTTCCGAGGCGGCGCAATTCTATTTTACCAAAGACCTTGCCCAGTTGACGGTCGGGGAAACCGCCCTCATGGCCGGCCTGATCCGGTCCCCCGGACGGTACTCTCCGTACCGGAGCGTCGAGGCGGCGGCGCAGCGAAGAAACGTCGTGCTGGGCAAGATGTTGGAAGACAAACTCATCACCCGGCGCCAGCACGACGCGGCGCAGAAGGAAGTGATTCCCCGGCGCGATCTCATCAAAGTGATCAACGACGCCCCCTATTACGTGGACTTTCTGAAGCAGCGTGAGCTGGCGGAGAGCTATGCGCGTGAGGTGCTCACCGACGAAGGCTTGCGCATTTTCACCAGCCTCGATCTTCAAATGCAGAAGATGGCGGAAAAATCTCTGGCCGACGGCCTGAAACACCTGGAGGAGACCTACTCGTATCTCCGCAAGCGCGGAGAAGACGATCGTCTCGAAGGCGCGATCATCGTCATCAAGCCGCAGACCGGAGAGATCAAGGCGATGGTCGGCGGCCGGGATTATCAAAAATCTCAATTCAACCGCATCTTCCAGGCGCGGCGCCAGCCCGGCTCGGTCTTCAAGCCGTTCGTCTATCTTGCCGCGCTCATGTACGGCGCGGACAACGGCAAAAGATTTACGCCGGTGAGCATGGTGGAAGATTCCTCGTTCACCTGGAGCTACGAAGGACAGGAGTGGCAGCCGGCCAATTACAAAGACGAATATTTCGGGACCGTGACTTTACGGACGGCGCTGGAGCGGTCGCTCAACTCCGCGACGGCGCGGGTCGCGCGCGACGTGGGCATCCGGCGCGTGCGCGATATCGCCTATCGCCTCGGCATTCAAAGCCCGCTGCCGGTTTATCCTTCTCTCGCGCTCGGCTCGGCGGAAGTGACGCCGCTGGAAGTTGCGGTCGCCTTTGGCAGCTTGGCCAACGGCGGCGTGCGCACGCAGCCGCTAGCGGTAAAACAGGTCATCGATCAGGAAAGCCGGGTCTTGGAGAAGAGAGACATCCAGGTGGAAAAAGTAATCACCCCGCAGATCGCTTTCATGATGAACTATTTAATGAAGGGGGTTCTGGACCGCGGCACGGCCCGCTCGGCGCGGCAGTTGGGTTTTACCCGCCCCGCGGCGGGAAAGACAGGCACGACCAACGATACCAAGGACGCTTGGTTCGTGGGCTACACTCCCGACCTGCTCGCGGTCGTATGGGTCGGATTCGATAACGGGACCAAGCTCGGCCTGTCGGGCGCGCAAGCGGCGGTGCCGATCTGGACCGATTTTATGAAGAAGGCGACCGCGGGCATGCCGGCGACCGACTTCGTACCGCCCGCGGGCATCAAGATGGTGGATATCGATCCGCTGAGCGGTTATCGCGCGACGCCGAACTGCCCGACGGTTATTAAAGAAGCATTTCTCGAAGGGGAGGAGCCGACCGGGTACTGCCCGCTCCATCCGGCGCCGCTGGCCGGATTCTTCTCAGCGCCGGCCGATTTTATCTCCAAGATGGTGGCGCCGGTCTTCGGCAGATAATTTATGAGCGTGGAGCGAAACCGGCGCGGGTTCAAAAAACAGATGCTGCGTCATCGTGTTGCCGGCTGCCTTGCAACGGCGGTTGTCATGTTAGCGGTAGAGGGGTGTCCAACCCAGACCGTTTATCGGCGCCCTTCGCCGCCGCCTCCCGTCGCTTCGTCTTCACAACAACGTCCGCTGCCTCCATATAATCCGCCGCGCGATTATCCGCCGCCCGCGCCCCAGGCGAGAGCGCCGATCGAGTCGGGCCCAATCCGCGAAGAAGATCTGAAAGAAAGGCGCGTTACTCCTCCGCCGAGATCTCAGCCGGAGTCATCCGCGCGGACGTTGCCGCCGCAGGCGCCTTCGCCGCCGCCGCTCGCGCCGCCTCCGCGGGCTCCCGCGCCTCTGCCGGAGGAGACTTCCCTCCTGGCGAAGATCACTCCAACGACTCTGCCCCAACGCGCAGCATCCATTCGCCTCACGGAAGAAGGCAGGAAACTTCTGGAATCCGGCGACCATGCAAAGGCGCTGTCTCGACTCGAAAAAGCGATCGCGGTCGATTCCACGAGTCCTTATGGTTTTTTCTTTCTGGCCAGCGCTCACGCGGCCCTGGGCCGCCAGCAGGAATCACTCAAGTTCCTCGACGTCGCGGAGCCGTTGTTCGGCGCAGATCCCTATTGGTTATCGGAGGTGTTTACCTTGAGAGGGGAAAACTACCGGGCTCTCGGCTCTCTCGACCGCGCCGTCATAAACTATTCGCAGGCCTTGCGATTGAATCCGGGAAACCGTCTGGCGGCCGACGGTCTCGGCCGCATCCAGGAAGAGGGCCAACCGGGTTTGCGCTGAGGAGATGGAGATTCGATGCTCGTGCTGGGTGTAGAGACGTCGTGCGACGATACGGCGGCGGCGGTGCTCGTCGACGGTCGCCGCGTGGCCGCCAACGTGGTCTCGTCGCAGGACGAAATCCATAGTCCCTACGGCGGCGTGGTTCCGGAGCTTGCCTCGCGGCAGCACGTGCGGAATATTTTGCCGATCATCGACGGCGCGTTGAGCCAGGCAGGCGCCAGTCTCAACGATCTCGACGGCATCGCGGTCACGCGCGGCCCCGGCCTCGTGGGCTCGCTGCTCGTCGGTTTGTCGGTCGTCAAGGGAATATCGTATCGCTGGCGCATTCCCTATATCGGCGTGAACCACCTCGAGGCGCACCTGCTGGCGATTTTTCTCGATCGCGAGATTTCGTTTCCGTATCTTTCATTGCTCGCGTCCGGAGGGCACACGCTGCTTTACCTGGTGCGCGATTTCGGCGACTACCGGTATCTCGGCGGCACGCGCGACGACGCGGCCGGAGAAGCTTACGACAAAGTCGCCAAGATGATGGGGCTCGGCTATCCGGGCGGCAGAGCGATCGATCAATTGGCCAAGAGCGGCAACCCGCGGGCGGTCTCGTTCCCGCGCGCGCGCCTGAAAAAAGGCTCGTTCGATTTCAGCTTCAGCGGACTCAAAACCGCGGTGTGGCATTTTCTTAAGGAACGGGACAAAAGCGCGTGGGAAGCCGAGAAAGCCGATATCGCGGCGAGCTTTCAGGAGGCGGTCGTGGACATGCTCGTGGCGACGACGCTGCGCGCGGCCGCGGAGCTCGACGTCAAGCGCATCGTTCTCGCCGGAGGCGTCGCGGCCAACAGCCGGCTGCGCCAAAAGATGGCGGAGTCGGCGCGCGCCGAGGGCGCGGAGGTCCATTTTCCGCCGCCGTCTCTCTGCACGGACAACGGCGCGATGATTGCGCTGGCCGGCTATCACTCGCTCAAGCGCGGACGGAAAGACGATCTTAGCCTCAACGCCGACGCCGATCTCACGCTATAAACGATAAGCGATGACAACGCTTTACCAGGAAGCGCGCGCCGCGCTCAGAGACGCCGCCTTCGCCCCAAAGAAAAGCCTGGGCCAGAATTTTCTCGTCCACGACCGCGTGCTCGAATCCATTCTCCGGCTCGTCGATTTATCGCCGGACGATGAAGTCCTCGAGATCGGACCCGGTCTCGGTTCGTTGACCCGGCGTCTGGTCGAGCGCGCGCGCCGCGTCTGGGCCGTCGAGATCGACCGGTTTTTGGTCGAGAAGCTGCGCGGCGGCGCGTTGGGATCTCATCCCGCGCTGGAGTTGATCCACGGTGATATTCTCGAATTTCCGCTGGAAAAAATTCTGCCCGACCGAAAGATCAAGCTCGTGGCGAATCTCCCTTACAGCATCTCCACCCCCGTTCTGTTTCGCCTCTTCGAGCTGCGCGAGCATTTTTCCTTTTTCGTCCTGATGGTCCAACGCGAGGTTGCCGAGCGCATGGCGAGCGCGCCGGGAACGAAGTCCTACGGCTCGCTGTCGGTTTGGTGCCAGGTGTATGGACGGATTACGGCGAAGGTTCCCGTCGCACCCGAGGCGTTTTTTCCCCGGCCCAAAGTGAGATCGATGGTTCTGAAAATAGAGCTCCATCCCGAGCCTCTGGTCTCCATGGAGGAAACTCCCGTTCTACGGGGCCTGGTGCGCGCGGCCTTCGGCCAGAGAAGAAAGACACTGGAAAATAATCTCGCCGGTTGGCTGAAGGTTGGGCGGGAAGAAGTCGGCCTCCTGCTCCGCCCGCAGAATATCGATCCGCGCCGCCGCGGCGAGACGCTCGGCATCGACGAATTCATCGGTCTTGCCCGCGCGATCAAGAGTCATGGCCTGATCGCTGAAAGCTAATTTTGTATGCCCGAACTTCCCGAAGTCGAGACGATCTGCCGGGGGCTCCAGCCCCATCTTCAGGGACGCACCATCGTTCGCGTCGATGTTTTGCAACCGCGGTTGCGGTCTCTTGTCGAACCGGCGCTGCCGGGCCGGTTGCAGAACGAGACCATCGTCCGCGTCGGGCGCAGGGCGAAATACATTCTGATTTTTTTGGCCAACAAGACGGTTTGGGTTTTCCATCTCGGGATGTCGGGCAAGCTCATTCACGTCGATGCCGCGACACCCCTGCAGAAGCACGATCATATGGTCGCCACCCTCGACAACGGCCGTGAGTTGCGTTATCACGATCCGCGTCGTTTCGGATTGTCCGTGGTTGTAGCCGAAGCGCGGCTCCATGAACTGCCGCAATTGCGGCACCTCGGATTGGACCCCTTCGATTCCCGTTTCGACGGGCCGTATCTCCACGCGTTCACCAAGCGATCGGCCCGGCGAATTCGCGATCTGTTGCTCGACCAGCAGGTCGTGGCCGGAGTCGGCAACATCTATGCGAATGAAATCCTTTTTCGCGTCGGCGTGAGACCCACCCACCGGGCCTGCCGGTTGCCGCGAGGCAAGGTCGAGCAAATCGCGACGATGATTCCGAAAGTTTTGCGCGATGCGATCCGCTGGTGCGGAACCTCGTTTTCCGATTATCGCGACGCGGACGATAACTTCGGCGAGTTTCAGAAGCGCTTGCGGGTCTACGATCGCGAAGGAGAGAAATGCCGGAGCTGCCCGAGTGTCATCAAGAGACTCCCGCTGGGGAACCGCTCGGTTTTTTACTGCCCCGCTTGCCAGATGTAGCCGAGCGCTTTATCTCGAACCCAGGCTGCGCCGGGTTTTCACGAAGCCGAAGAGCTTGATGAATTCGCCGAAAACTTGATCGCTCAGCTGGTGAAGGCGTTGGATATAACTGGGCGTCTCCGCTCGGATTGTTTCGGGATCGATTTTGCTGTGGAGAGACTCAATCTCCGCTCTGTTTTCGGCCACACCAAGCCAGCGCTGAATCATGGGTTCGTCGACTTCGAGGTGGAACTGAAGCCCGTAGACATCGCTGCGATAACGAAACGCCTGGTTGCTGCACAGCTCCGAGGTCGCCAAATGCACCGCTCCTCCGGGAATGTCGAACGTGTCCCCGTGCCACTGGAATATCTTCTCTGTCTCCTGAAAGTGGGCGACGAGGGGATCGCTGCTCGCTATCCCCGTAGGTGAAACCTCATACCAACCGATTTCCTTTTCTTTGTTCGGGTACACCCGGGCTCCGAGAACTTTGGCGATTAACTGTGCGCCCAGGCAGATTCCCAAAACCGGCAGGTTTTTTCCCATCGCCTGCTCGATCAAATGCATTTCCGTGGCCAGTTGAGGATGACGTTCAGCATGATTGACGCTCATCGGCCCGCCCAGCACGACCAACCCATTGTAGCCTTCGAGGCTCGGCTGCGCGTCGGGATGGCGGCCGAAATTCACATAGTGAATCCGAAAGCCGGCGCTTTTGAGCAGCGGGTTCAGAGTCCCCAGAATCTCATACGGGACATGCTGGCAGACGAGGATTCGTGGCATCCGGATATTTTCCTACTCTGTTTTTACCGTGGGTTTGCCCGTCATCTGGAGCTGGGTCGAGAGATGATATTTCAAGCCTTCGATCTCGTAATCGAGCTCGCCGAAAAAGGCGAGGAAGCCTCCTTCCGGCGAAGCAACTTCGCCGTTCAACGCGTCCTTGGAAACGGTCACAGCCTGTTCTTTCCACTCGGCTATGCGGAAGTCCGGAGTCGGCGATTGTGCGACCCACAGCCGCGCGCCTAAAGGCGCGGGCGTTGCCTGGATCGTCAAGCGATGTTTATTTTTCTCCTTATCGTGTTTCCACGTCAAGCTCGGCATGGACGCGCCGCTGATTTGATGGCGGACGAACGCCGCAAGTGCATTGATGACGTATGCCGACGGATTCGAGTCGGTTCCGTCCTGTCTCCTTAGGTCGTGCCCGGCATTCGGCACGTAAAGCGCCCATTTTTTTTCCGGCAGATCGTTCCAGTAGAGATTGAGTGCATCGGTCGCCCAGTAAAAATCGTTCGTGCCGTTGATGATCAGCTTGGGCAACTTGAATTTCTCCCGATAAACCCAGGGATCGATCATGCTGACCAAGCGGTTGCCCTCGGGAGTTTCGGGGATCGGCACCAAACCGCGGCTTGTATAGGGAGCGAGTCTCGCGCTGTAGGCGCCGAATGCTTCCAGTTGCCGCGGCATCTGCGCGCGCATGTTGAGCGTGTCGATTACCATCGGAGCGATCGCCCGCACGCGCTGATCCACGGCGGCGGTGAGCCACGTCGTCCAGCCGCGCTTGGACGCGCCGGAGACGATGAAGCTCTCGATCGGCCGGTTCCATTCTTTCCCGCCGAACACCTGCAACACGTCCATTGCCTTGACGACGCTCTTCACCATCGGAAAAAGAAGCGGCCAGTTCTCATCCCTGGTCTTGAGATAGCGGACAAAAGTCTCCGCGATCAAATCATCTTCGCGAAGTTTGCCTTCGAGAAGCGGTTGGTTCGGAATGTGATAGAGAAACGCAACCGGCGCGCCGATTTTCCGCGCGAGCTCCAGACCTAAAGAAATATTGGTCGGGTTCGAGGAGCCGCCCGTGACCCACAGGAGCATCGTCGCGTTCGGCGCCGTGTTTGCCGGTTGATAGACTTGTAGCTGATGCTCCCAAGTATTTCCTTGCCAGGTCTGCGAGACAAAATGGAGATCGAAGATGCGGCCACAGGCCTGCTCGATCTTCTCGTTTAGCTTCCAACCGAACGCAGGCTCGGGCTTCCGGACGTACTCTTCCAGGTCGGCCAAAGCGGGAGACGAAACCAAGCAGACGACTAAAAAGGCAAACAGGGTGAGAAGTAAAAATGAGTATCGTTTCCGGCAGAGCATGAGGCTTACTTTCTGTGACGCGCTGGTATTTTTGGAGCGATGGCGAGCTGGATACTGCTTGGGTGAAGCAAACTTTCCGGGAGTCAACTAGGCTAACTCCATCACGAGACGCTTTCCCCTCACGTGTGCTTTGATCTTTCGGCCCTTCCTGGCGCCTATAGAGGCCAGCCACTCTCTAGGAACGCGGATGAAGGCGCCCTTAGCGCCGACTTTCGCGATGTAAGCCGATTTAACGCTTGTCGCGCCTGCCTTAGAAATTTTCCAGCTGTGTTCGCTAAGTACTTCGATCGCGTCGTGAGTATCCCAGAAACACCGCTGGGCTTTGATAGATGTGAATTTCGGAAATTGCCCGGTCTCATTCATTTTAGGGACGCTTTGGTCGACGGACTCGAGTCTTTGCGTCGTCTGCGACCGCAAGACACCCTTCCAGCGATTCAAGGCGTCGTTCAGATAAAACCCGCCTGAGGATTCGTAACACGGGGCCACGTCCTTTGCTTCGCGTGCGCACAAGCAGTATTCCAGGGTGTGTGCCCGGCGCATGGCGACGGACATCCGAGAATCCGAGGTCAAGAGTGATCAAGAATCTCTTCTCTTGTCTAACATGGCGCCAAAGTTCCGGGTCCCCAATTCCTGATAAGCCCTCATCAAACAACCGATCGGCTTCGTATCCATATGTTTTCAAAAGCGCAACGTGGGGGTCGACCCAGGTTCTCGTCGAGTTTAATTTTCACTTCCCAGAGGCTCTCAAGGGCAACATTTCCTCCTCGCTGGTTAATTCTGCTGCATACGCAATAGCTGCCTTTACGTCCTCGATCTTCAAAGGTGGATAATCTCGAACAATCTGTTCCGGTGTTCTGCCTTCAGCCAGATTGTCCAGGATAACCGATACCATGATGCGCGTCCCTCGTATGCACGGCTTTCCATGGCAAATCTGGTGGTCTGAAGTGATTCTGTTTAGAAACTTTGATCTTGCCATAAGGCCTCCGCTCAGAGCTTAGCGATAAACGTCATCCCTGAACGACAGATAACGACTCATGCAATACTGGATCTCCGATGAGATTCCATCTCTACATCGTAGCTGGCTTGGATTTCGCCTAAGCGCTGAATCTCCGTAACGACAAAATTCTACCTGATCCGTTCTCGATCGACAACAGCGCGAGCCGGTCGAGCGCGTGCCTCATGCAGCGCACGATGCCGAGTTTCGGATCGGTCAGCGTGCCGTCGAGGTCGAATAGGAGGACGTGTGAGGTCACGTCGGTCGCTCCTGTGGGCGCGAGCGGCCTAACGCTATGCGGCTAAGCCGTGGTGAAGAAAGCGAGCCTCAAGGGCGAGCGTTTTCGACATCCGTCTTAAGCCGGGAGTTAGATGGTAATCGTTGCAAGTAAAATTCTTCAGGCCCCTGTCAGACCGCGCCGAGAAAGGTTAAGAGTACCAAGACGGCTGTGCTTCCAAAAAAGAAACCTGCAAGGAAACCAAGGGCTATCACGATAAAGAAAACAATTTCCGGCATCTGAGGATAAATGATTGCCGCAATGTAGCAGTTAACCGCCGCCAAAAGCGCACCAACCAAACCATAGACTAAATCCCGAAAAGGGATTCGCTGCATAAGTCGCTTAAAAGCCATCTAGCTATTAAATGAGCCGCGCGACGCAGAGCCATCGCTGACGGTCTATCTCAAACAGCTCTATAATCCGTGTAAACCGGAACTGCACGCAATATCCCTCATTTTCAGAAATCTTGTCAACTGATCCATGCACGCGAGGGTGAGCGCGTGGAGTTGCGCGGCTCGCTGCTTCCAGCGCTCCAGTCGATTTACGCGGACTTTTGAATAAGGTGAGCGTGTAGCCACGTGGCGAGTTCCTCGCGGCTCAACTTGCCGGAGGCAATTTGGAGAACAACCTTCTCTTGCTCGTCCATGGAAGCGGCTATCTCAAAACCATTCAATACAAGAAAAGTCTCCATTGCTGCATGGCCGATGCGCTTGTTGCCGTCCAGGAAGGGATGGTTTTGAATCAGGCTAAATCCCAATGCGCAGGCTTTATCCGGTAATGTCGGGTAAAGGTCCTCGCCACTGAACGTCATGCGGGGTTGGGCTAGAGCCGATTCGAGGGCGTTGAGATCTCGAACACCGACGGCGCCGCCGGTCCGTTCCATGATGCGGCGATAAAGCTCCAGCACCTCGTGAAGGGCCAGATAACGCACTAAGCTAATCGGCGATAAAGCTCGGAGTTCTTATCCAGAACGTGTCGAGCGGCCTGCTGGAAAGCCTCATCCGGGCGGGTAAGGATCTCTTCAATGGTCACGCGCACGAGATCTTCAGGAGTTATTTTGAAACGCTCTGCAATCTCTCGGAGTTTTGAAAGGCGGTCATCTGGGATCGTGACGGTTATAGTCATATCACCCTCCGGATCGGTTCAAGCGTACCATCGTGTATAAAAGAATACCAGTATCGTTAGCTACCCAACGACCTTGTAATCCCCGCCCAGATAACTGCGGCACAGGTTCATATAAGTGGACGAGCCCATCTTGATCCAGTTGAGTGCTTCTCCGGCAAGCTCTTTTTTCACCTGGGCCGGGCTGCCTGCGGCGAGAACTCTTGGAGGGATCTTGGTGTGCGGGACGACGACGCTTCCCGCGGCGATGAGCGACTCTTCGCCGATCTCGGAGTTTTCAAGAATCGTCGCGTTCATGCCGATGATGGCGCCGCGGCGAATGACGCAGCCTTCCATGATCGCGCCGTGGCCGACGGTCACGTCGTCTTCGATAATGGTGGGCGCTTCACCCTGGTGAATGACGCAATTGTCTTGAATGCTGGTGCGCGCGCCGACGACGATCGGATTAGTGTTCTGGTCGGATCTGAGGACCGCGCCGAACCAGATGCTCGAGTCGTCGCCGACGGTCACGTCGCCGATAAGAACCGCGGTCGGCGCGATAAACGCTTTGGGAGAAATCTTCGGCCTGCATCCTTTGTATTCGATGATCATGAAAGGTCCACCTCCGCGCTGAATTCGTTTCAAGCTAGTTGAACGATGGCGGGAAATCAATCGTGCAGGGAAAACGCTTGAGCTGCGGTCG
>JBGQBP010000034.1:0-20539 GCA_041494945.1 Binatia bacterium
ACGAACGATGCCTCCGCCGCGGGATGGAACCTCTTTGGTTTCAAGAACCTCGATCTCAACCTGAATCGTATCGCCCACCTTGACCGGGCCGTGCAGCCGCATTTTGTCGATTCCAACAAACGCCAATCCGGTTCCGTGTATAATCCCGGTCTGGACGGTCAATCCCTCGGCCATGCCGAAGGTCAGACTTCCGGGAGCGATGCGCTCACCGAAGATGCTCTCTTTTCGGATGTACTCTTCGTCGATGAAAAGCGGCTCAAAGAGGCCGACCAGCCCGACGAATTGCATGACATCGTGCTCGGTCACCGTGCGCCGGTCAGTGACGAAACGGTCCCCCAGATGGAAGCCCTCAAAAGTGATGCCCTTCATATAACGCTCTTTCTTTTCAGCTCGGCAATCTCTTCACGGCCTATTCCAAGCCACGTTTCTAAAATCTCTTTCGTATGCTGCCCGAGCAGCGGCGGAGGGAGACGAATCGACGCCGGTGTGCTCGAAAACTTCACCGGGATTCCGGCCATGCGCACGGTTCCTGCTGTGGGATGCTCGACTTCGACCAGCATCTCTCGATGTAAAACTTGCGGGGCGCTGAAAACCTGATCGACGGTTTGAACCGGCGCGCACGGAACCCCGGCTTCGTTCAAGAGGCTCAGCCACGCTTCAGTGGTGCGACTGAGGAATATCTGAGACAGAATTTTGATCAACTCCGTTCTGTTCTCGACTCGGTTCGAATTTTTGGCAAAGCGGGGATCGTCAGCTAAGTCAACTTTACCGATGGCCTGACAAAAACGGCGCCAGATTGCCTCGCTTGCGACGCCGAGAACCAGATAGCCGTCGGCGGTCTTGAAGCTCTGATAGGGCACGATATTTGGATGGGCGTTGCCCCACCGACTCGGGATCTTTCCCTCGACAAGATAGTTGCTTCCCACGTTGATCAGGCAGGCGACCTCGGCCTCGAGCAGAGAGGTGTCGATCCTCTGCCCAACCCCAAGTTTTTCACGAGCGAAGAGCGCTGCCGTAATCGCTTTGCCCAGCATTAAACCCGCGACGATGTCGACGATGGCGACTCCTACCTTTGTGGGTTCGCCGTCCGGTGTGCCCGTAATGCTCATCAGCCCCCCCCACGCCTGAACAATAAGATCATATCCCGGCCAGTCGCTCATCGGGCCGTCGGCTCCGAACCCCGATAGCGAAGCATAAATCAGGCGGGGATTAACCGCGCGCAAATCTTTTTCTCCCAATCCCAGCCGCGCCATCGTCCCCGGCCGAAAATTTTCAATCACAACGTCCGCACACTTGGCGAGTCGCCGCAGCAACTCAATACCCTGATTAGACTTGAGATCAAGGGTGAGACTTTTCTTGTTGCGGTTGACGCAAAGATAGTAGGCGCTCTCGCCGCCGACGAACGGCGGACCCCAACCGCGCGTGTCATCTCCAACCCCGGGCTGTTCCACTTTGACGACCTCCGCGCCGAGGTCGCCGAGGAACATCGTGCAGTAGGGACCCGCCAGCACACGCGTGAGATCCAGGACTTTGACGCCATCAAGGGGGCCTTTATTTAGGTCGCTCATTTGAAAGACGGGAGTTCTATTCCGTTATCCTCCTCGCCCTCTCCCGCAAGCGGGAGAGGGGAAATCGGACGTGTACGAATGACTTTGTGAATCACGGGAAATTGTTCACAGTCGCTACAGATCATTTGAATTCCTGACCGCTGGCTTTGAGAATTTCCTGAAGGGTTTCCACGCCGGCCCACAGCCCCGGCATCCCGCCGGGAATGGCCGCCACCTCCATCGCTTCGAGCACCTCCTTCGGGCTTGCCCCCAACTTCAACGCCCGCTCGCTATGAACCCGAATGCCTCTCGGACGAAGCAGGGCGCAGCAGATCCCGACCATGATCAACTCCTTGGTCCTTCGCGGCAAAGCTCCTTCGCGCCCAAAAGTGCCATCGACGTAAAGCCCTTTGAGTTTTTCGAAGTATTCCGGGTCCAGCTTGGCAATGACTTCGTAGGCGCTGTTCTCGGCGCCGAGCGAGGTCTTTTCAAATGCTGCCTTAGCTTCCTCTTTCATTTGTATCTCCTTAGTGGTCTAAACCCTTCGTCTTCAGCCGAAAAGAGAAGTCGTCACTCCCGCGGAAGCAGGGAGTCCAGGTATGCGAAGAACTCCGGATTCCCGTTTGCACGAGAATGACGTATAAAACCTAACGTCGTACGCATCTAGGAGCCGACAGTTCTTGAATGCCTCGTCTTGCAGCGTCTGCTAGTCCTTTCTGGTGTTCTGACTGATGACCACATCCACGAGCGCCGGCCCGGATTGTTCCATGGCCTTTTTGATGGCGGGTTCAATCGCTTCCGGCTGTTCCACTCGTTGACCGAAAATGCCGAACGTTTCGGCCAGTCTCGCAAAGTTGAGATCCGGGCCCACCAGCTCCGCGCCCAACTCCGCAGCGAGCCTGATTCTTTCCTCGGAGCCGCGAAACTGATTTTTCACCGCCATGTAGGCACGGTTATTGAAAACGACTACGATGAGCGGGACGCGATACTTGGCGAGCGTCCACATCCCCTGAAGGCCGAACATAATGCTGCCGTCGCCGAGACAGGCAACAACCCGGCGGTTCGGAGAACCAAGCTTGGCCCCGATAGCGGCGCCCAGGCCCCATCCAAGATATCCTCCGGAAGAATTGGAAAAATAAGATCTGCCGGGCGTGAACCCGAAGTTCGCCATGAGGATATCCTTGCTCGTCGGACTTTCATTGACGATCAAGGTGTCGCGCTCCAGGAGTTTGTCCATGGTCCGAACCAGCCGCGCCGCATTGATCGGAGTTGCGTCCCAGCCAACCTTCACTCTACTTTCCAAATCCGCCTTGACCTCTTGTTTGGCTTTCTTGAGGCATTCGAGCCGTTCCGTTCTGCGGCTGCCGTTGGAGCGGTCGGAAAACTTCGGGAAGATTTCGACGAGAGCGCGCAGCGCGCTCTTGGCGTCGGCGACGATTCCCAGGTCGACAGGGAAGACTTTGCCGATTTCCCAAGGGTCTTCTTCGATGTGAATGCAGCGGGTCTCCGGTTTGATGGCCGGCTCGGTCAAGTAACGGTATTCGCGGATCAGACGGCAGCCGACGGCTAAAATCAAATCCGGATCCCCCCATACGGGAAGATTAAAAGTTACCTGTCGCTCCGGGATCTGAAAACTGTAAGGGTGAGTTGTTGGAAAGCTGAGAAATGAATAGCGCGGTTCCATGACGACCGGCGCCGCCGCCATCTCCGCCAGCTTGATCAGCTCTTCAGTCGCGCCCGCTGTCGCCACGCCGCTTCCGGCGATGATCAACGGCCTTTTGGCCTCGGCCAGCAATCGGGCGGCATCTTCAAGAGCCTCCGGGTCTCCGGCCATTCGAGGAACGATCAGGAAACGCCCGGTCTCGGGATTCTTGACGGTAATCGGCTCGCCCAAAAGATTGCTGGGCAGCGAGAGATAGACCGGCCCCTTGGGCGGAGTCGATGCCACTTTGAACGCCCGGTTCAATATTTCCGGAATGCGGTCGGACCTGTGCGCCTCGTAACTCCACTTGGTGAACTGCTTCGTCAGCTCGACGAGGTCGCGGCCTTCCGTGTGAGAATCCCGTCCCACGATTCTGGTGTCGACGTTCGTGGAGGTCACCACGACTGGAGAGCGGTCCCGGTAGGCGTCGTAAAGAGCGCCCACGGAATTGGCTGTGCCCGGAAGCGTGCTCACCTGAGCCAAAGACGGCCGTCCGGTCACGCGCGCGTGTCCATCAGCCATGGAGACGACGCAGGTCTCGTGGAGCGCCAGGATGAAGCGGACCCTCTCCTGGTCCGCAATCGTTCCAATAAACTCCTGGCCGCTCGTTCCAGGCAGACCAAAAACGTACTCGACGCCGTGCGCCGCCGCCACTTCCAGATAGGCTTGCGATGCGGTTCGTTCCTTACCCGCGGGATCAGCCATGTCGAGAACTCTCCTCTCTTGTCATCGTTGTCCATCCGTTATCGATACAGGCGGTCGATGAAACCATTCTCATCGAGCTCCTTGAGGAGCGTCAGATTCACAAAGCGTTCGGGCGAAACTTTTGCCGCCTCGGGCCTCTCCTTGGCCGCCAGGTCGAGCAGCGCTTTGATTCCCTTGATTGACGGATAGGGCTTCTTGGAAACGATCTTGTTGGCGAAATAGTCGTAGGTTGCCTCGACCGCTTCCATGTCGTTCGTGCGCATGTACCTGGAGATAACATCCATGCTCTCTTTTTTGCGAGTTTTGTAAAAGTGAATCCCTTCAACAAAGGCCCGCATGAATTTCAGCGCCGACGGTCTCTTCTGCGTGAGAAAGCTTTGGCTGCTGGCAAGGCCGGTGATCTGAAACTCGGCGCCCAATTCCGACATGTCCAGAAGCACATTCATCCCCTCTTTCTGTGCCAGCGTGGTTATCGGGGGGAGCAGAATCGCGGCTTCAAGCTGTCCCGCCTTCATGGCGGCGAGCCGGGTCGCCTGTTCGCCCAACTGGAGAATAATTACTTCCCGGAGATCGATGCCCATCTGCCCTAAGGCGAAGCGGGCGGCGACATCCGGCGCGGCGCCGAAGCGATTCACCCCGATTCTTTTTCCCTTAAGCTGGCTCGGGGAGGTGATACCTTTTATGGTCACGAACTGGAAGGCGAAGGTGTTGACGATGCTCGCGATCATTACCAGATCCGAGCCGGCGAGGTTGCTCGTCACGATCGCGGGTCCGGCCATGGCAACAACCTGCATCTCCCCGGCCATCAGGGCCGCGGCGGCAATCGGCCCTCCGGCGATGAATACTAGATTGACATCCAGGCCGTGCTTTTTGAACAGGCCAGCTTCCTTGGTAATCCAGATCGGGGCGAAGGCGCCGGCCTGAGCGCTGTAGCCCACGTGCATTTTTTCCAGTGGCTGAGCAAAAATCGGAGAGATGACCGAGAAGAATAAAATCACTGCGCTGAGTCCAACGGTCGCGAAGCATTTCGCCGAGTGCCGAGCGCTTTGTTTGTCTTTCAAGTTCAAAATCTGCCCTCCAACTTATGGCCAAACCGACTTGATAAAGCCGCTCTTCTCCAGCTCATCCATGAAGCTTGCGTCCATGAACTCCTCCGCCTTGCGGCCTTTTGCTTTCGGGTTGTTCTCCGCAATCAGACTGAGTGAGTTCTCAATCCCTTTAATATTTATCTTCGGAACCTTTTTTATATAACGGGTGGTGAAAAGGTCGTAGGTGCTGGCCAGAAGCTCGCGATCGCTGATGCCGCCGTACTTTCTGAGCGCTCTGATGCCCAGCTCCCGGTCCGTAAAGAGACGGCGCGTCCCCTCAATGTAGGCTTTGAGAAATCTCAGGACCACATCTCTATTGGCCTTGCTGTATCGGCGGCTGACCACGACCGTAGTGGCGGGGATATCAAAGCCTGAGTTCGCGAAGTCCAAGAGGGTCTTGATCCCCATCTTCTCCGCTTGTACCGAGGTGGGGAAAGAGATGACTCCGCCGTCCACGATTTTCTGGGAAATGGCGGTCGCAATGTCGGGCATTCTGCCGATCTGAATCAGCTTCACGTCCTTCTGAGGCTCCAATCCCCAATTTTTCAGCGCAGGCCGAACCAGCAGGTCCGTCAAGGAGCCGAAGCGCGTGACGGCAAGCGTCTTGCCCTTGAGCTCTGCGGGGCTTGAGATAGAAGGGTGAACCATCAGCTTCATCAGCTGATTATCGATCGAGCTCGCCACTTGAATGAGATCGGCCCCCTCCACCGACGCCTGAAGATAGACCACCGAAGAAATGGTTGAGAAGTCGAGCTGGCCCGACACATGAACCTGGACCAGCTGGACGCCCTGGACGTAGACCATCTCGGTCTCGAAGCCGTATTTTTCAAACAAGCCCGCCTCCTTGGTGGCGAAGAGCGGGTAGAAGCTGGCGCTGGGTGATGGGTAGCCCACTCGGATACGGGTTGCACTCGCCCCTTCCACGTCAGGTGCGCGAGTAGAAATCAAAGAAATACAAAGAATCAAGCAAAGGCTGCAAAGCGTCTTCATGGCTCATTCCCCCCCTGCGGTATAGAATGGCTAACGGTTGTCCTACAATTCCAAGAGAATCTGCTCACTCTGACTTACGCTTACGGCCAAACGGACTTTATAAAACCGCTCTTCTCCAACTCCTCCATAAAGCTCATATCGACAAACTCTTCCGCTCTGCGGCCTTTGGCCTTGGGATTTCTTTCCGCAATCATCGCCAGGGCGCTTTCCACTCCCTTGAGAGATAGCGACGGGTTCTTTTTGATATATTTGGCGGCAAAAAGATCGTAGGTCTTGCCGAGTATCTCCTGGTCTTCAATCCCCGTGTACTTTCGGAGCGCCTTGATTCCCAGTCCTCTGTCCATTAAAAATCGCCGCGTCCCTTCGACGTAGGCCTTGAGAAACCTCGACACCACGTCCCGGTGCGTTTTTGCATAGGCCCGGCTGGCGACGACCGCCACGTTGGCAAACTCGAATCCTGTATCCGCCATGTCGAGCAGCCTTCTCATGCCCAACTTTTCCGCCTGAAACGAAGTCGGATCGGAGATGACCCCGGCGTGGATTCTTTTCTCCGACAGGGCGATCACCATATCGGTCATCCTGCCGACCTGGATCAGGCTCACGTCCTTATTGGCATTCAAGCCCCACTTCTCCAGGACCAGGCGGATAGCGACGTCCGGCAGCGAGCCAAAGCGGGTTATCCCTATCGTCTTTCCCTTGAGATCGGCGGGAGCCGTGATGGCGGGATCGACAATCAGCTTGTAGATAAATTTGTCGATGGAGCTGGCGACCAAGATCAAGTCCGCGCCTTCCACCGAAGCTTGAAGGGGCAACGGCGATCCGGTGACCGTGAAATCGACCTGATTGGCTATATGGACCTGGGTGATCAGAACTCCCTGAAGGTACAAGAGCTCGGCGCCAAGCCCATATTTCTCGAAGAGGCCTGCTTCTTTGGCGACGAACAGAGGTGAAAAGCTGGCGCTGGGTGAAGGATATCCGACTCGTATTCGGGTAAGTTCCGCGCTTTCGCCCCGGATCGAACCGAAGAAGAAAAAAACCGACAACAGGAGCGGAAGCAAGCTGATTTCTTTCATCGAAAAGGTTCCTCCCGCCTAGAGGCCGAAGAGAGCTTTCGCGTTGGAAAAAAGAATTTTTTCCTTTATGGCGTCTTTCAGGCCCAGTTTTTCAAAGCTGCTCAGCGCTGTTTCCAAATCGACGTAGGGGAAATCGGTGCCGAAGAGCGTCTTGTCTTGGAGCCGGCCTCGAATCGCCTTCTGAAAAAGCTCCGGAAGGTGCTCCGCCAGATAACCGGAAGTGTCCACGTAGATATTCTTTTTATGCGCCAGGACGCCAAGCAACTCTTCCTGCCACGGCCAGCCCGGATGAGCGGCGATAATTTTCAGCCGGGGAAAATCTCTGGCGAGGGTATCAAGATGAATCGGGCGGCCGTGATCCAAAGCGATGCCCTTGCCTCCCTCGCTGTCCGCTCCCAGGACGGTAAAGCCGGTGTGAAACATGACGGGCTTGCCGGACGCTGCCAGGACCTCCCACAGATCATAGTGCTTCCGGTCGTTGGGATAAAAGCCCTGGTCCGGAGGATGGAACTTGAAGCCCTTGACCAGCGCTATTCCTGCCAGCTCCCGACCCTGCTGGATTCGTTCTTCCAGTCTCTTTCCTGCCATGTCGATGGAAGCCAAGACTCCCGCAAAGGAACCGGGATATTTCACCGCCAGCTCCAGCACGAATTCGTTGGAGACGCGAGCTCCCTCCTTCACTGTGGAGGGGTGCCAGCCGATGAGCAGCGCCTTGACCTGTTGCTTTGCGAACAGAGCGGCGAATGCCTCATCCGTCTTGGGCAGCGCATCCAATTCTCTCTTGAAATAGAGGTAGGCGTCGCGGTCAAGACCGCGCGTCGCCGGATGCACATGAACATCAATGGCGGGCATGGGTCCTCTGCCGTTCTATGAAAGAAAAGATCCAGGGATTAGTTTGGCCATTCTTGTAAAATGTTTGTCCTTCGGCGGCCATAGCGACAACAATCTGAGGCGGGGTCAATTTATTATCCGGCATCGCGTCGTTGATTCGGCTCAGCTCCTCCAACACGACCGCAGCCCCGAGCTTGTCGATTTCTTTGAGTGGGGGCTCAGGTATCTTTATTCCTTCCACGGAAATGAAGTCCACTTTGGCGGGATCCTCTCCCAATTCGACGATTCTGGCCGCTGACATACGGATCGATGTCTTTAAACCCGTCTTGATGGTTTCCTCGTTGAGGGCGCGACGGCGCTCCCCGACCCATTGGTAGATTTCCTGGTTGGGTTTTTGTTCAATGTAAAAACTGGGATTTTTTTGCGCCAATAGAGAGAGGAGCTTTGAAGACCTCAGGTAGCGATCGCCCCTGATCTCAAACATCACTCGTGTCACATCCTCCACGATCGAGGGCTTCCAGCTATCGAAGCTGATAAATGGAGGCAGCAGGCCCATCTGCTTTGCGGCCTGGTCGATCGCCTCTATTCGAGCGCCGCACTGCAGCAGATGGAGAGCCATGACGGCATAGTACATAAGAATACTATTCGAAACGAACCCGGAGATGTCCCTGGTTTCGACGGGATTTCTACCCGGACTCTTGAGAAAGGATAGGGTCCCGTTGAAATGGCTTTCGTCCATATCCCCTTTGACCACTTCGACCATCTGGGTGTAGAGAACCGGGTTAAAGAAATGCGTGGCGGCGAATTTCCGCCGATCGTAACTGCCATCGGTGAGCAATAGTTCGCGGCAAAGCGAGGAGGTGTTGGTTGTCAGAATGCCCGTAAACCCGGTCTCACGAAACGCCTGATAGACGGACCGCTTGATTTTGGTGACTTCGGAAACGGCCTCCGTAACTAAATCCAACCTTGCAATACTCTGGAACTCAGGAGCTGCGCTAAACCCGTTCCGTACGTTTTCCGCTTCACTGTCGGAAATCCTTCCTCTCCTCTTCAACCTTTCAATGGTCTTCTCCCTCCGATCAGCAAGTGATTCCATGACCGTATTCGAGGCATCATAGCCTACCGTCCGGTAACCTCTCATGGCATAAAGAAAGGCAATATCAAATCCCATAACACCCAGTCCGACCACGCCAACCTCTTTTATTCCATCTACCATGGAGCCTTTCTGTTTCAGCCAGGACGTTGTTGGTTCTCAGTTGCCGGACCTCTGTCTTGCGCTAGTCCTGCCTTTACCCCGTACCACCGAACGCCCCGCACGTAAGTGCGGGGATGAATGTTCTCAACTCCCCCGAAGGGCAACGCCCCAAAGCCACGTAGGTAAGTCCGTGGTACGGGGTTTACCTCACAAGGACTCTAATTCAAAATGGTCTAGTTTATTGGTGCGTCCACCAAGTTGGTAACCAGGAGGCGATTCTATGCGACGGGGTTTTCTCTGGCAAGAACTTTTTTGGCTGTGCTGCAAAAACTGTCGCGTCAGCCGTGAAAAGCTGTTTTTTTACGAAGTCAGTAAGAGGTCAGGAAGCTTTTGAGGAGTTTTTTCCCCTCCTCGGTGAGGATCGACTCCGGATGGAACTGCACGCCTTCGATCGGGTAGCTCCGGTGCCGCACGCCCATGATGACGCCGTCGGAAGTGCGGGCGCTGACGGTGAGCTCGGGCGGACAGGTTTTCGGATCGATCACGAGTGAATGGTAGCGCATGGCGGAAAAAGGATTCTTTATCGATTGAAAGATGGTCTTGGAATCGTGGAATACCTCGGACAACTTGCCGTGCATGAGCGACGGCGCGCGGACGATCTCGCCGCCGAAGGCCGCGCCGATCGACTGGTGACCGAGGCAGACTCCCAGGATCGGAGTCTTCGCGCCGAAGCGCCGTATCACGTCGCAGGAAATTCCCGCCTCTTTGGGCGTGCACGGTCCGGGGGAGATGACGATTTTTTCCGGCCGCAGCTTCTCGATCTCTTCCAGAGTAATCTTGTCGTTCAGGTAAACCTTAACATCGGCGCCAAGCTCTCCAAGATAGTGGTAGAGGTTGTAGGTGAACGAATCGTAATTGTCGATCAGGAGTATCATGTCTACAGTCTCTCTTTAGCGTTCTAACAAATTAAACTGCTGGCCGTCGAGAAGGAGGCGGATGCAAGGCGGAACGAGGGCTCGCACCGGAGCGTACATCGTTTAGTACGTGAGGATGCGGGCCTGAAGTTCCAACGCCGCAGGCGCCCATTATCGGCGGCCAGATCGTTTCCAGCTCTCCGCTAGTTCGATTGCTTTGAGCATCGCGCGCGCCTTGTTGAGCGTCTCCTGATATTCCAACTCGGGGTCCGAGTCCGCCACGATGCCCGCGCCGGCGTGAATGAAGGCCTTCTTGCCCTGCATCAGGATCGTGCGGATGACGATGCAAGTATCCAAATTGCCGTTGAAGCTGAAGTAGCCGATCGCGCCGGCGTAAAGGCCGCGCTTCTGGGGCTCCAGCTCGGCGATGATCTGCATCGCCCGGATCTTCGGCGCCCCAGAGACGGTGCCGGCAGGAAAGCTCGATACGAAGAGATCGAAGGCGGTTTTTCCCGGCGCCAATTTTCCGCGCACGTTGGAGACCAGATGAATGACGTGAGAATAGCGCTCGATCACCATCAACTCGTTGACCTCCACCGTGCCGACCTCGGCGACGCGGCCCACGTCGTTGCGCCCCAGATCCACCAGCATGATGTGTTCCGCTCTTTCTTTCGGGTCCGAAAGCAGGTCGGCTTCGAGCGCCCGCTCTTCGGCCGGCGTGCCGCCGCGGCGGCGCGTTCCGGCGATGGGGCGCAGCTCGATCGTGTCGCCGGTGAGCCGCACCATCGTTTCGGGCGAGGAGCCGATCACTCTCAGCCCTTCCAGCTCCAGGTAGTACATATAAGGAGAGGGGTTGATGAGCCGGAGCGCCCGGTAAATCTCGAACGGGTCCGCCTCGGTTCGCGTCTCCAGCCTCTGGCAGAGCACCGCCTGGATGATGTCGCCGGCTTCGATATAGCTTTTGGCCTTGCGCACCGAGGTCTTGAACGCTTGTGGCGTTACGTTGGAGCGGAATTTTTTCTCCCGTCCTCCAACGCCCATCTCTCTGGACTCTGCCTTCCTCGCCTTGCGCTCCAGCGAAGAAATCAGCCGGCGGATTCGGGCGACGGCCGCGTCGTAGGTTTGGCGGAGATTCTTCTTGCCGTCGATCCGCGAGTTGTCGATCACTTTGATCGTGTGCTTGAGATTGTCGAACGCGACCAAGGTCTGGACGAAGATAAAAAAGATCTCGGGCATTCCATGAGCGTCCCTCTTGCTGTTTGCGATCTCATGCAATTGCTCCACCGCATCGTACGCGACGTAGCCCAGCGCGCCGCCGAAGAACGGCGGCACTCCGTCCACGGCGACCGGACGGTATTCTTTAAGCATTTCCTCCAAGAGCCGCAGCGGCTCATCCGCCGTGAGATTTCTCTTCTTTCCTTCTTCGACGATTTCGACCTTCTTTCCCCGCGACTTAAAGACCAGATAGGGCCGCGTCCCGAGAAAGGAATAACGCGCCCAGCGCTCGCTGCCCTCGACGCTCTCAAGCAGAAAAGAGTAGCGGTCGCGCTCGAGACGCTTGAAAAACGAGAGCGGCGTCTCGAGGTCCATGAGCAGCTCCTGGTAAACCGGGATCAAGTTCCCCTGTTTGGCCAGGCGCGAGAATTCTTCGAAAGAGGGATGAAACATTCTCAAATCCTCAGAAAAACAAAAAGGCCATAGACAGTCCGCCTATGGCCTTTCTCAAATCACAATGGAGAGTCGGAGCTAGCCAAGCGGCAGACGCGGCAAAAATCTCCCGCGCCACCACGTCGAGCCATTCAGGTTTTTCTCCACCCGAGTCATGGCCAATTTGTAACCCAATTGGCGGTTGGGGTCAAGGGACGGTCACTTGCGTTGTTTTTCGGCCTGGTGATTTTTCTAATAACGCTCAGCATCAGCTGCGGCGCGGAGCGCCGTCAGCTGCATGCGGTTGTTAGCCGCGGCCTTTAACTTCATCAATGCCCCCGTCTTGCAGCTCTTTGAGGGAAAATCAAAATGCAGGCCACAATAAACGCGAGAAGAGCTGCCGATGCTGAATAGCGGCTTAGTGCCAGCCCACCGGCATTGAGGGGCTTGTCAAGGAAATCACCGACCACAGCGCCAAGCGGTCGCGTGAGAATGAATGCCGTCCAGAAAAGCAGGGTGCGAGATATGTTTGTCCAGTAGTACGCTGCAACAACGAGTGCCAGCATAGCGCTAAATACTAGCGCCCCTACCCGATAGCCAAGGCCAGCCGTATCGGCCGTCCAATCGCCGAGTGCGGTGCCCAAGGTCTGGGAAAACATGATCGTCACCCAATAGAACATCTCGGCCTTTGCAGAGCTCACGGCATCAACCGATACCGAGCCGAGGGAGCGATACCAAATGAGCAAGGACGCCATCAGAAGTGTGAGCAGAAGTGCCGTCCCACCGAGATAACCAATACCCAAAGAACGGTCGGCAAAATCGGCCAACGTCGTACCCATCGTCGTTGTGGCAATAATCGTTGTCCAATACATAAGCGGGTGAAGCCGTTTCGCGGAAATCTGGGCGATTACAGCGACGGTAAAAATCGCAGCAAAAATTCCAGTGCCAACGAGATAACCTAGATTCATCGACATCGACGCCGCATCGCCGCCGGTTTCCCCAAGTGTGGTAGCTGCGATTTTGATGATCCAGAAGATCAGCGCGACCTCTGGAACCTTGCTCAGATTCTCTTCTCTTGTGGTGTTCATTCGTCCATCTCGAATTGGGTAATTCTCAAATCTGCCGTGGCTTACTAATAAGTGAGTAGGTCAATCTATCCCGGTCGAGGAATTCATAATTACCCGGAATTTTATAATTGTTTTCGGCGCTTAACAACAAAAAACCTGACCCGACAAACACCGCACTATTGTCAGCCTTTGCCCTCTACAATCGGGTCCGAAAGGACCCTTCGACTTTGCTAGGACAGGCTAGGCGCAGGCGTACTATTTTCAGTACGTCGAGCGAGGCGGTTCGAAGGGCAACGAAGTAGATGAGCCTTTTTCAGCGTCCTGTTAGATGTTGTACATCTGCGCGGGGTCTTCGGGCTTGCAGAGGTCGGCGACGGTGAGTTCGTCGAGCATTTTTTCCGCGGTTTCCACCGCCTGGGTCCATGCTTCGATGAGTCTTCGCGCGGGCGTAGAGACCGGCAGGCGGTCGCGCGTGTTTCTCAAATCGACTTCCATGAGCGGCCCTTCCAAGACCTTCAAGACGGCTGCGACGCTGATGCTCTCGGCGGGGCGGGCCAAACGGTAGCCGCCTCCGGGGCCTCTCGCGCCGTGCACCAGATTGGCGCGCTTGAGCAGCACCATGATTTGTCCGAGGTACTCCTCCGGGATTTTTTGCCGGCGCGCGATCTCCTTTACCTGCGCGAGCTGTCGTCCCTTGGAATATTGTGCCAAATCGGCCAGCGCGAGCAATCCGTAATAACCCTTGGAGCCGACTTTCATGGTAAACATGTTTACACATTCCGGCCCGAGAACGTCAAGGAGAGTAGAAGCGACCCGTGCGCCGGCCCATTTGAGCCGGCGTTTTGCGACCAGCGCCCGTAAAATTCTCTGCGGCTTCGCAAGTTTGACAATCTCGCGCTTCGGGACTAAGTTAAAACGGTTTTTTGCCGGCGGTTCATTCAAAGCATTTTTATTTTTTCCGGAGGAAAAACGGTGCGGCGAGAAAAGGCCAATTACGCGATTCAATCGGTGTCGCACGCCCTCGATGTCATCGAGCAATTCAACGGCAACGCCGATGAAATCGGCGTGACCGAGTTGAGCAAGCGGTTAAAGCTCCACAAGAATAATATTTTTCGGCTGCTCGCCACGCTGGAGGCGCGCGGTTACATCCAACAAAACAAAGCGACTGAAAATTATCGCCTCGGGCTCAAGTGTCTTCAGCTCGGCCAGATCTATATCAAACAGATGGACTTTCTGGTGCAGGCCAAGTCGATGCTGCAGGAACTGGCGAAGTCGGCCAATGAAAGTTGTTACGTGGCGGTGAAGAAAGGCCAGGCGATCGTGCCGCTCGATTTCATCGAACCGGAAAATCTCGTGAGGGTGGTGTCGTTGATCGGGAGAACTCTGCCGCTGCATTGCACCGCCGCCGGCAAGGTGCACCTGGCATTCGAGTCGGGCGAGGCTTTGATACACTCGCTGCCGGAAAAGCTGCAGCGTTATACCGACAAGACGGTGGTCGATCGGCAGACGCTTCTGCGCCAGTTGAAGGAAGTCGGCAGCGCCGGGTACGCCGTCGATGACTGCGAGTTTATCGAGGAAGTGATGTCGGTCGCCGTGCCGGTCCGCGACCACACGCGGAGCCTGGTCGGGAGCCTCACGATTTCCGGGCCGGTCCACAGGCTGACGCCCGAGCGCGTCGAAAAGGATATCGTGCCTTTGATTACCAACGCGGGAAAACAGCTATCCAGCCGCCTCGGCTACCAACGCTAGCAGGCTGCTGATAAAGACTCATATGCCACAGACTGCCTATGGCAGGCGTTACGACGGTTGCGCTCGGCCCGCGTCGCGTCAACGTACTGAAATAAGTACGCCTCCGCTCGCGGTTCTTCGCGCGCCTCGCCTCTGAGTTCTTTCTGAGCAGCCTGGGAAACAGGGGAACTGCCAATTTCCGGCTATGCTTACGACGATAGAAAAGGTTCTGTTTCTTCTTCTTACCTTCGGCGCGCTCTATTTTGCGGGCACCGGCTTCTATCAAGTTTACAAGACAATCCGGCGCGGAAAGCCGGAAGACCGCTTCGACAATCTGCCGAAACGTATCTTCGACGCTCTATGGAAGGTTCTCACGCAACAAACGGTTTTCAAAAAACGGCCGCTCGTCTCCCTGTTGCACGCGTTCGTCTTTTATGGATTTGTCTATTACTTCCTGGTCAACGTCGTCGATGCCCTGGAAGGATTCTTTCCGTTCCGCGCGCGCGGGACCGTATGGAATCCTTTCAATCTCATCGCCGATCTCCTCACCGCGGGAGTGCTTGTCGGGATCGTGGGGCTTGCGCTGCGGCGCTTCCTGGTTCGGCCCCGCGATTTTTCCTTTGCTCCCAATGTGCCGCTGCATGAGGATGTAAAGCCGGGTATCCGTAGAGACTCGTCGATCGTGACGGTTTTTATTTTCCTTCACGTCGGCAGCCGCCTTCTTTCCAAGGCGGCCGAGCTCTCGCGGGAAGCCGGCGATCCTTTTCAGCCCGTCGGCTCCGCCTTTGCCGGCGTCTTTGCCGGCGTCGATCCGGGCGCCGTCACGGTATTCGAGCATCTCTTCTGGTGGGGCGCGTTAGGTTCCATCATGCTTTTCCTGCCTTATTTTCCCCGTTCCAAGCACATCCACATTCTCCTGGCGCCGATCAATCTCGCGCTCAAGAAAAAAAATCCCGGCGCCCTCGCGCCGATGGATTTCGAAAACGAGGAAACTTTCGGAGCGGCCAAGCTCGAGGATTTTCCCTGGCCGCGCCTCTTGGACGCGTATAGCTGCATCATGTGCAATCGATGCCAGGATGTTTGCCCCGCATACGCTACCGGCAAGGCGCTCAGTCCGGCGGCGATTCTCATTAACGAGCGCTTCGAGCTGAACCGCATCCGCCGGGACTTCAGCGACGGTAAAGAGAGCCCGCGGCCGCTGCTGGATTTTGCGCTGAATGCCGAAGCGGCCTGGGCCTGCACGACCTGCAACGCTTGCATTGAAGTGTGTCCGGTCGGTAACGAGCAGATGCTCCATATTATAGACGTCCGCCGCGAGCGCGTCCTGACGGCGACCGAGTTCCCGAACAACCTTAAAAAAGCCTTCAACGGCATGGAGCAAGTGGGGAACCCGTGGGCGATGGCCCCCGAGAGCCGTTTGGAATGGACCCGGGCGCTTCGATTTCCGGTTCCCACTCTCGAGCAGAACCCCGAACCCGACGTTCTCTACTGGGTAGGATGCGCGGCCGCTTTCGATCCTCGGGCGCAGAAGATCGCGCGCAGCATGGCCGAGATCCTCAACGCGGCGGGCGTCAACTGGGCAGTGCTCGGTCTTAAAGAGAAATGCACCGGCGATGCGGCGCGCCGGGCCGGCAATGAATATCTTTTTTCTCAACTCGCCGCGGAAAATGCGGAGACCTTGAATGCGCTCAAGCCCGGTCTTATCGTCACGACCTGCCCGCACTGTCTTCACACCATCAAGAACGAGTATCCTCAGTTCGGCGGCAACTACGCCGTCAAGCATCACAGCGAATTCATCGACGAGTTGATCAAGGCCGGAAAGCTGAATGTCCAATCCAACACCAATGGCGCCGCCACCTACCATGACCCGTGCTACCTGGGGAGGCACAACGAGATTTTCGCTGAGCCGCGCCGGGTGATCGAATCCGCCGGCGCGAAGCTCTCCGAGCCGGATCGAAACCGAAGAAATAGTTTTTGCTGCGGCGCCGGAGGCGCTCAGTTCTGGAAGGGAGAAGAGCCCGGGCGGGAGCGAGTGGCCGCCAATCGCTACCGCGAGCTGAAAGCGACGGGCGCTCAAACCGTGGCCACCGGTTGTCCTTTCTGCATGCGCATGTTCACCGAAGAGGCGGCGCAAGACGAACAGGCCGCCCCCGAGATTTTAGACATCGCCGAGATCGTGGCCAATAACCTTCGGAGATAAGCCGATCGCTACGTCGTTACGCCCGCTCCCAGTCCGTTCCAAGGCGGCTCTCGTTATTGCGTCGCCCGCGATTTTTTGTCTTCTGATGCTTGCCACCGGCGTTCCTGCCTGCCGGTCCGATCCCAGAGCGATCGTCTCGACCAAGAGCGGCAAGGAATACGCGGCGCGCGTCGAGATCGCCGATACGCCGGCCAAGAGGGAGATGGGGCTGCAATACCGCCGCGAGCTGGCCGACGATCAGGGCATGCTGTTTTTGTTTCCCGCCGAAGAAGTGCTCACCTTCTGGATGAAGAACACACCCATCCCTCTCGACATGATTTTTATCGGGAGCGATTTGAAAATCGTCGGGATCGTCCGCGATGCGGTCCCGTTCTCGACGACCACCCGATCGGTCGGCGTGCCGAGCCGGTTCGTGCTGGAGATCAAAGGCGGACTGGCCAAACAAAAAGGAATCGAAGTCGGCGCTGGGGTCCGCTTCGAAGGGGTCTCGCTGGACGGCGTGAAAGAGTAATTCGCCTAACGCCTAACCCCTGACGTGAGGGGTGAAGGGTTAGGGGTGAGGGGAGACTTATATTTCGCTGAAGAAGTACGGCCGCAGGACTTCGAGCGGCTTCTCGTAGGAATCCGGATAGAGAAACCAGAGCGTCGCTGCGAGGCTGCTGAGGAGCGAGTTGCCGTCCTGCGGCGTGAAGCACATCCCGACCAGCTCGCGGTCGCCCTTCATCGTGAGCGTATTCGAGGCGAGCACGGTCTGGTTGAGTATGCGCCCGAAAATCCCGTGGTCGCGGCCGAAAGAAAAGACCGACGCCGATGATTTTTTGTTCGTGAGCGCGATCCGGGGATTGCCTTTGATCCGGCGCATCACTTCTTCCATTTTCACCGGCCGGTTGAGCGACAGATTGAAATAGATCGTGTGCATGTATTGCGTGTTGAGCTTGAGGGCGGAGGAGTAGATGTCCAGGTCGAGCCCGAGAGTTTTAAATACGTAGTGCGCGTCCCTTCCCTGGTGCGTGCCGAAGCGCGGGTCGTCGTGCTTGACCACTTCCGGCGCGGGAATGAAGTCTCCCTCCTGGCTCAAGTCGTTGGCCCGCCGCATGCACACGAAGCGGCCCTCCTCAAGGTTGTTTTCTTTTTCCGGTCCGAGCGCGATCGTGTCGATGAGAACCGCAAGGTTGTGCGTATTGCAGCTCACGACCTGAAGGAACTGGTCGGTGTTTCGATCGAGCGCCCGGTCGTTGATGCCGCGCGCGTACATTTTGCCGAAGCCGTATTCGCTCCCCTGAGCGATAAATCCCCGGCCGTTATCGGTGAAGCGCTTGTACAATTTCTCTTTGTTCTCGTTACCGACCGGGGTGCAGTCGATCACGACGCTGGACCGGTCGAGCGCCTCCTCCGCATCGTAAGAAGGCGCCATCCCCATCTGCTTGAAACTTTCCCAACGGTCCTTATCGACGCACAGTTTGGCGCCTTTCTGGGTGAGGACGGTCACCTTCGAGCGGTCCGTCAAAAGGGGCGTGCGCTTATGGAAGGTTACTTCATCGATGCCGAAGGCTTCGCGAAACGTGGTGAGAATTCCGATCAACGGCTCGCCGATGGTTCCCGTTCCGACTACATGAACGACTTTTTTTGCCCGCGCGTTCGCCATTTGTCCCTCGGTATTTGGCCAGAATTAAAATTAAATCGCGGATTTTTTATACCCGTTATTTATACTACAGATTTGAGCGGAGGAAAAGAGAGATTCGGCGGAAACCGCCTTTTCACTGCCGGGAAAAGGTGCTAGGAGTTCAAAGAGGCACACCATGGCACAAGAGGTTATTCGAGCGGAATCTTTTTTCGACCGTCAATTCGGCGTGACGTCGCGGGATTTGGACAAAATCCTGGGACAGGCGCTGGAAGGAAAGGCGGACTACGCGGATCTCTATTTCGAGTACCGCGTCAACGAAGCGGTCGGTCTGGAGGAGGGGCTGGTCAAGCAAGGCTCGCGCTCGACCGCCAACGGGGTCGGCGTCCGGGTATTGGCGGAGGCCAAGACCGGATACGCTTACACCGACGACATCACGATCGAGAATCTTGCGGTGGCGGCGCGCGCGGCCGAGTACATCGCGCACAACCGCGAGTCGCAGACGCCGGCGAAAGTGGGAAAAGAGAAAATAGAAGCGCACGATCTTTATCCGGTGCAGGCCGCGCCCACGGACGCGGCGCTGGAAAGAAAGACCGCGCTGCTCTACGAAATGGACCGGCTGGCCCGCTCCATCGATCCGCGGATCAAGAATGTTTTCGTCTCTTTCGCGTGCGAGCAAAAGATTGTGTTGGTCGCATCTTCAAAAGGATGGGTCGCCGGCGACATCCAGCCGCTCGCGCGTCTCAACGTCACCTGCATCGCCGAAGAGCGCGGCAACCGGCAGGTCGGCAGCTACGGCGGCGGCGGTAGAGTAGACTTCGAATTTTTTACGGAGAAAGAAAATTACGAGCGCTACACGCGCGAGGCGGTGCGCCAGGCGCTGCTCAACCTCAGGGCCGAGGACGCGCCGGCGGGAACGATGGACGTAGTGCTGGGGCCCGGCTGGCCGGGTATCTTGCTTCACGAGGCGATCGGCCACGGCTTGGAAGGGGACTTCAACCGCAAAAAGGTATCGGCGTTCAGCGGCCGCATCGGCCAGAAAGTCGCCTCGGATCTTTGTACGGTGGTCGATGACGGCACGATTCCGTCGCGCCGCGGCTCGCTTAACATCGACGACGAGGGAACGCCGACGCGGCGCACGGTGTTGATCGACAAAGGCGTGCTGCGCGGCTATCTTCAGGATCGGTTGAACGCGTCGCTGATGAAAATGTCTCCCACCGGAAACGGCCGGCGCGAAAGCTACGCGTGTATTCCCATGCCGCGGATGACCAATACTTTCATGCTGGCCGGCGCCAGCGATCCCGCCGATATCATCTGCTCGGTTAAAAAAGGTCTCTACGCGGTTTCTTTCGGCGGCGGCCAGGTGGACATCACCAGCGGCAAATTCGTTTTTTCCACGAGCGAGGCCTATCTGATCGAAGACGGCAAGGTCACGCGGCCGGTCAAAGGCGCGACGCTGATCGGCAACGGCCCGGACGTGCTGACGCGCGTATCCATGGTAGGCAACGACCTCAAGCTGGATGAGGGAGTGGGAACTTGCGGCAAAGACGGGCAGTCGGTCCCCGTCGGCGTGGGGCTGCCGACGATCCGCATCGACGGACTGACCGTCGGCGGCACGGCGGCTGGTTAAATGATTATGGGTTGAATGGTTAACGGCAGGTGCGGCGAAATGCCAATCAACCAATAGACAAATAAACCGATCAACCAAACATGGAACGCTTAGAATTAAATCAAGAGCTGGCGAGCGACATTATCGAGCAGTCGAAGAGAAAAGGGGCCACGCAGGGCGACCTGGTCATGGCGGAGAGCGACAGCTCGTTCGTGGCCGTGCGTCTCGGGGAGATCGACAAAGTCAGCCAGGCGCGGGAGAAGCGGCTCGGCCTCAGATTGTTTTTCGGCGCCAGCTCGGCCAGCGCCTCCACTTCGGATATTTCGAAGAGCGCGATCGAGCGGCTGGTGGACGACACGTGCGCGCTGGCCCGCGCGACCGCCCAGGACACCTACAGCGGTCTCCCTGCTCCGGAGGATCTCGCCCGGACGATTCCCGATTTGGATTTGCTCGACGAGCGCGGCCGGTCGCTATCCATCGAGGAAAAAAGCCGCGTGGCGCTCGACGCGGAGAAGGCGGCGCTGGATTTCGATGCGCGCATCACCAATTCCGAGGGAGGCGAGTTTTCGGCCGGGATCAGCCGGGTGCTCTATGCCAACAGCCATGGCTTCTCGGGCGAGTA
>JBGQBP010000035.1:0-20348 GCA_041494945.1 Binatia bacterium
CCGGCGCGACGAACGCCCCCGAAGACGGTTCGGACTCGACAAGAGCTGGGGCTGGACATTTCCTCAGCTCTGGAGTATGGAGGGCTAAATCAACCGGTCTGAAAAGACTCCCAACCCCTTTTTCTCCCTCTGAGCTTGGACCAATATTGGAAAGACTAATCAAGCTTTGGAAAAAAAATTTCGGCGTCTCTTGAGTGAGGGTAAAAATATGCCTCTATTCACCATTGCCTTCGTTCTTCTCGGTTGGATCTGCTTTCCAGCCTCGGCTTCGTTCTCCGCACCTATCAAGGCCGTTATCACTTATGCGAGCGTCAATGAGCGAACCGTCGGAGCTCTGCTCGTCGCGGAAAATCAGGGTTTCTTCGGCAAGCAAAATCTGGATGTCAAACTCATTAACGTGCGCAGCGGACCTGTGGCCTTGGCGGCCCTGGCGGCGGGTGAATCCCAATTTCACACGGGTTCAAGCACGGGCTCTACGCTCGGCGCCGTTGCCGGAGGACTCGATGTGGTATTTGTCGCCGGTTTGGTCAACCGACTGACCGGAACATTCGTGGTGGTCCCTACGATCAAAACCCCTTCCGACCTGAAGGGCAAGAGGCTTGGCGTCCAGAGCATCGGAGGCGGGATCTGGATGAATACCATGCTGACCCTCGATCATTGGGGGCTCGATCCCAAGCGCGATGGCATCAGTTTCAGGATTATAGGAGATGAGCCTGTTCTAGCGCAGTCCATCGCCAGCGGGATTATAGACGGAGCTTACCTGAGCTACACCTTTGCTTCCGTTCTAAGACGCCAGGGTTACAGGATCCTTGCCGATCTGGCCCAGCTCGATATCTCCTATCAGAGCACGGGTCTATTGGCGCGGCGCAGCTTTGTCCAGTCCTCGCCTGATGTGGTCGAGAAGGTTCTGAGAGGATTGATCGGGGCCATCGCGTTCATTCAGAATCCTGGCAATAAAAGTGCGGTCATGAGAAGCCTGGCCAAAGGTCTTCGTCTCGAAAAGGTCGAGGACACGGCGGAAGGCTATGAGGTGATGAGAACGCTCTATGAACGAAGGATCTATCCTAATGTTACGGGGATTCGCAACGTCATTCGACTTTTGGCGTCCACCAATGAAAAGATCGCGCGGCTCAGGGCGGAAGATATTGTCGACGACAGAATTGTAAGGAAGCTGGAGCAGGAAGGACTCCTTAAGTAAGGTCGTGCCACTGAAGGAGGTTAAAGATGACGAATTTTTACGACGGATGGCTGCAATTGGCGGATAACAGGAGAGAACAGTCCGCCCGCGCGAAAAAGTATATTCACGAAGAGGAACTTCAGTGGGTAAGGACGAAACAGGACTATCGGGCCGCCCTGCTCTGTTCCCGTGAAAACGGATTTCTTACCTCGGGGGATATCATGCTCGGAGAGATCCCGCCCCGATGGAACACGGGGAAACATTACCACGGGGAGGAAGCGATTTATATTACCAAGGGAAAGGGGTGCAGCGTGATCGACGGCGTCAGATATGACTGGGAGGAAGACAGCTGCTTGTTCATCCCTTTCGGCGTCGTCCACCAGCATTTTAATCTGGGGGAAGATACGGCCCGCTACTTTTCGGTCATGGCCATCGCCCTGGAGGACTTCACCGGGGTCGCCAAGTTTTTTCAGTTCGAGGAAGCAGCCGAGACCCACCTTCACGCCTTCGATGATATCCCCAATGCCGATTCCCCTATACACCCCGAGCTTGGAAGGATCATCATGAGGAAAGAAGATGCTCCCCTTGTCGCCGGCAATAAAATGGCGGAGGTGTGGTCCAAGCAGACGGATGAATACTCCCAGAGCCTCGCCAAGGAGATGAGAACTCCCGGCGCAAAAGGCCATCGGTCGAAGATGGTGCGTCTGATGAGGTGGCAGGATAGCGGCTTTAAAGCCAAGGAGGTTGAGATTTCCGCCATCATGTATGACAGCCCCGGAGCCAATTCAGGCAAACACGCGCATATGGAGGCGGTTCTTTATTGCCTGGCGGGCGAAGGCTATTCCATGGTGGAAAATGAACGGATCGAATGGAAAAAAGGAACGTTGCTTCATGTTCCGGGACCGCAGACCATACACCAGCACTTCAATACGGGAACGGTTGAAGACAGATTTATCCGGGTGAATTATACACTCCGCTCCAAGCTCTTCCAGCCGATCGCAAAGAGGGTGTTCCCTTACCTTTACTACGAATTTGGCGACGAGGGGGAGTAGCGGGCCGATTCGATAGGCAACAGACAAGTGTCCTAATTTCGATTTCTCCATTTGTTGAATATTATCCATAGCAGTACGAAAGCAATTACCAGCCCCAAAAATATCCTCTTAATTGTAAGAGCCAAAAGTCTCCCTCCATTTTTAAAATTCTCCTAGCTCCGATGAGACCAGGCGATTCGTGAACGTGAACCGTGAAAGGGTCCTACCGCACCTGCACGATGATCTCCGTCTCGACCGGTGCGTCTTTGCTGAGCGACGCAACGCCGACGGCGGCGCGGGCGTGCTCGCCGCGTGCGCCCCATAGTTGAACCAGAAGATCGGACTCGCCGTTTACAACCTGTGGCATGTCCGTAAACCCCGGCGCGACGTTGACGTAGCCAAGCACTTTGACGATCCGCTTCACGCGATCGAGGCTTCCCAGCGCCGCCTTGATGATCGCGAGATGATTGAGCGCGCAGTGGCGCGCCATCTCGTACGCTTGTTCGAGCGTAACGCCGCCGCCGACTTTTCCGGCGTGCTTCGGCGGCTGGCCGTTCAGACGGCCGATGTTTCCTCCGACGAAGAGAAGATCGCCGACTCTAACGGAGGCGATGTAGGTCGCGGCCGGCGTCGGAGGCCGGGGCAGTTCCAGGCCAAGTTCTGTTAATTTTTCCTCGATCTTGTCTTTTGCCTGTCGTATTTTCTTCCTGGGCATGTTCTCCTCCTTGCAAATAAAAAGCGCAACGGATCATATGGGAAAAACAGGCTAAAGAAAATGACGGAACACGAATCAAAACAGGAATGGAAGCAGCTTGCCGTCATTTGCCTCGGCGCGTTTCTTTTCTTCAACAGCTTCGGCAGCATCAACGTCGCTCTGCCGGAGATCCAGAAACATTTCGGCAGCAGCCTCGCGGCGATTCAATGGGTCTCGATGATGGGCCTGGTGATGCTCTCAAGTTTGTCGTTCTGCTTCGGACGAGCCGGCGATTTGTTGGGGCAGAGGACGCTCCATCGCGCGGGGGTTCTCCTCTATGCGTTGGGCGCGGGCCTGGCGGCTCTCTCGACGTCGTTTCCGCAATTGCTGATTTTCCGGGGCGTGATGAGCGTGGGTCTGGCGATGGCGCTGCCGGTCTCCGCGGCGATTCTCGCCGCCGTCTATCCTCCGGAGCGGCGCGGCTGGGCGCTCGGGTTGTTCGCTTCCGCCATCGCCGTCGGCAGGACGACTGGTCCGACGGTCGGCGGCTTTCTCGTTCACCTCTGGGGTTGGCGCTCTATTTTCGCGCTCAATTTCGCCATCGGTCTGCTCGTGACCGCGGTGGTCTTCAGCGTTTTCAAAGGACGGGAGGAGCGTAAACACGGATCGTTCGATCTCGCCGGCTCGCTCGCGTTGATCGTCGGCTATCCGGCGCTTCTCATCGCGCTCAGTCTCGGCGCCAATTCGGGCTGGACTTCGCGTCAAACGCTTTTTTGGCTGGCCCTTGCCGCGTGCGGTCTGCCGGCGTTCTTTTACATCGAGCGCCACGCGAAAAAGCCGTTGATCGACGTCGCGCTATTCAAAAGTCCGCCCCTCATCGCGGCGCTGCTCTCGCTCGCGCTCGGCACCGCGGCTTTCAGCCCGATCAACCTCGCTGCGCCGTTATTTATGCAACAGGTCCTCGCGCTCTCGCCGCTCGCGATCGGTTTCGTCATGGCGGCACTGCCGGTTTGCGCCGCCTGCGCTTCGCCCATCAGCGGGCGGCTCGCCGACCGTCTCGAGCCGAGATCGCTGGCCGGGCTCGGACTGGGTTTTATCCTGGCCGGAATCTTCGTCTATGCCCGGCTCGGCCTCGACGCGACGGCGTTGTCCGTCGCGCTCGCTTTGATGCTGATCGGAACGGGCACCGGATTTTTCATTCCGGCGAACCAGAAAGCCGCCTTCGCTACGGTCGCGGTGGAAGACTACGGGATTCTCTCCGCCATGCTGGCGTCCTTCGGCACCGCCGCCGGGACTTTAGGGACGACCCTGACGGTGGCGCTCATCGAGACGGTCATATCGCGCGGCAATGCCGAGGCGCCGGCGGCGTTCGCCGCGGCGCAGAGCTTTGCATTCTTCTCGTTGGTTCCCTTGGCTGCTCTCGCCATCGCCGTCACGCTGATCGGCCGCAAAGTTTCGGCTGAGTCAGGCGTGAGGGCTCAAGATGATCGCGACGGTTCCGGCGACCACGCTTAACGTGCCAAGGACGATCGAAAGATTAATCCGCTCCGAGTCGCGCAAAAAAATCGCCGCGCCGATCATCGCCCAGAGCGGATACGTCGTCGCGATCGGCGCGACGACGGATACCGTTCCGACGCTGAGCGCGTTGGTGATGAGCACGATCGACACTGTTTCCGCCAAGCCCGTAATCAGAAACGGCCACGCCGCTTTGCGGTCCCAGACCAGCCGGTCGTTCGTCGGAAAAAAGGCGAGATAAGCAATAAGGCAAAGCAGCGAAACGCCGCCCATGACGGCGGCGAAAAACAGCGGCTCCTTGGAGAGGGAAAGGGCATAACGCCGGATCGGCTGGTTCGTTCCCGTGAGGCAGGCGGCGGCGAGAGGAAGAAGCAGATGCCACCAGCGGAAACTCGCGATTTGTTTTTTTCCTCTGCGCGAGAGGAGCACGATGCCGCCGACGACGAGCAGCGTGCCGGCGATCACTCCGGGATGCGGCCGTTCGTGAAGAGCGACGACGGCGATCAGCGTGCTGATAAGCGGGCTCACCGACTGGAGCGCGCTGCTGCGCGACGCGCCGATCTTGTGCACGCCGGTGTACGAGAACATCCGCACGCCGAATTGAGTGACTCCAACCAGCAGGAACAGCAGCAGGGCCGTCGGTGAGACGCTGGGAATTCCTCCGGTCAGGAAGACCGCGCTCCAGAGGAGAACATTCTGCGTGATGACCGAGACGCAGGTCACGGTGATGGGAGTCGAATACCGAAGTCCGCACCGCGCCGAGACCAGCGTCGAGGCGTAAAAGAAAGAGGTCAACAGAGCGAGCAGTTGGGGCGTCATGCTATCCTCGCTCCGCGAGGAATCTCAGATCTCAAATTGCAGATCTCAAATTGCAATCGGTCGGACGGTAGAAATGAGTGGACAGCAAAACGCGAATCAGTTCAGCTCCTTGATGAAGTCGGAGAGCCGCTCGCCGATCATGATCGAAGTGAGATTGGTGTTGGCATGAGTGACCGTGGGCATGATCGAAGCGTCGCCGATCCAGAGATTCGAAATCCCATGCACGCGCAGCCGATCGTCCACGACGGACAATTTGTTCGACGCGGGCCCCATCATGCAGGTGCCGACGCCGTGGTGATAACTGTCGTAGGTCGAGCGGGCGAACTTGGCCCAATCGTCCCCGGGGGAGGGTTGCAGCAGCGGCCCATAAAATTCTTTCGCCGGGCCGCTTTGAACCAGACGCGAGATGAACTCCATCGCAGAGAGCATGGCGCGGACGTCGTCGGAATGTTCCAGCATGCGGGCTTCGATCGCCGGCAGCTCGTGCGGATCGGGGCTGTTGAGCCTGAGCCGGCCGCGGTTCCGCTGCTCCAAAAGGTGAGCAGACACCGGAAGCATGCGCTTGATGCCTTGAATCACCGTCGGCGGCCGCATGACGATGTGAAAATTTCCGCAGCCGGCGCCCGGATCGCTCTTGATGACGAGGCGGAAGCGCGGCACGACCCAATCTTCCTGGAAATCTTTGGCGGCCTCGAAGGTCATGTAGACGACGGCGTGGTCCTGATAGTTTTCGCCCACGCCTTCGAGAGCGAGCGCGACGCGGATGCCGTGGCGCTTGAGTTCGGCCGCCGGGCCGATGCCGGAGAGCATCAATATTTGCGGCGAGTGGAAGACGCCGGCGGCAAGCACGATCTGATCCGCCAGAACCGTTTGAGTCTTGCCGTCTTTCTCGTAGACGACACCTTCGGCCTTTGTTCCGGCCAGCTTCAACGCCAAGACTTCAGCCTCGGCGACGATAGTCAGGTTCGGCCGCGCCCGCGCCGGATTCAAATAGGCCACCGTCGTGGATTGCCGCTTGCCGTCTTTGATATTGTACGGCGCGAGAGAGACGCCCAGCGCGTCGGGGGCATTGATGTCGGGGCAAAGCGGCAGTCCCATTCCGATTGCGCCGTCGATGAACGCCTGCGCGGGAGGGGAAATAGGATCGCCGAACTTGAAGGGCCGGTGAACGTAGAGCGGGCCGTCGTTCCCGTGCAGCGGGCTGTCCGGATAATCCTGGTCCGATTCGATTCGTTTGAGCACGGGGAGCATGTTCTCGTACGACCAGCCGGAATTGCCGAGCCGCGCCCAGGTATCGAGGTCGAATTTAGTCGGGCGCAAGACGGACATCACGTTCACGGAAGAGCCTCCGCCCATGATGCGGCCCGCCAGAGAGTAGAAGACGCTCTTGTCCAGGCTTCTCTCCGTCGGATACATCGCCACGTAAGGAGACTCGAGCAGCAGTTGCACCTGTTTAGAGGCGTCGGCGACGATATCCGGAATCGGCTGCGGATCGGGTCCGGCTTCGAGCACCAACACTTTGCGCCCGACATCTTCGGACAGCCGCGCCGCGGCGGCGCAGCCGGCGGAGCCTCCGCCGACGATTATGACATCATAGAAATTACTTGCCATATTGTTTCCTTCGTTCAATCGAAGCGCGCTTTGTTAGTGCAGGTTTGAAAGGACTGAGTGCTGGGTGCTGAGGTCTGAGTGCTATTGGCAATTGTAGGGGCGGTTCGCGAACCGCCCCTACTCAGTCCTCGTTGCTCAATCCTGAAGCGTCTTCCAGCTTCTCTCTTAGCCGCTTCGCGAATTCTTCCAGCATCAGCGCGCCGGTCGCGCGCAGGACCATGTCGCCGAGAATCGCGAGCCGGCCTTTGACCGTGATATCCGCGTGATAGCTGAGCTCGGTCCGGTTTTCAATCGCTTCGCTGAGCGTGACCGTAAGCTTTACGCCGACGGCGCTCCGCGTTACGGAGTCGGTGCCGTCGGTCTGAACCACCATTTCGCTCTGCGGAGTGCTGTCGAGAATGGTCGAGCGGAAGGTGAATTTGCCGGAGATCGGGCCGACAGCCGCGCTGACGACGCCGTCGAAAGTGCGCTCGTCGATTTGTGTGACTTGCTCCAGGCCCGGCACGCACGATGCGAAGCGGTTGACGTCCATAAGAAAATTCCAGACCGAGGAGGCTGGAACTGCAACGTCTATTTTTCCTTCGAGAATCACGTTTCAGGCAATCGGGTGATCGCTTTCGGAACTCAAGAGGCCCGGCCGGCAAGATAAAGGCGCGCGCATTCATCGCTGCAAAAATATTCGTCGCCGCGGAGAATCGCCGCGCTCTTCGGCAAATAGCTCTTGCACTGGGGGTCGAGGACCATCTCTTCCGCCTGAGTCGCGCCGCCGCCCCGGCGCGGACTAGGCGTCCGTTTGCGCCTGAAGAGATAGAAGTTGAGCAGGGTGAAAAAGAGGTATAAAAGCCCGAACAGGAGTAAGAACCGGAGTATCACAGGAGGCTCTTTGGATGGCGCTGAGTTATTTTTATCACTCTGTCCGGGCCCCGCGCAAGGCCGCCTAGAGTCTCGCCAGGCTGACCTTCTTGTCGTCCTTCACGCCGAACAGCAGCTCGGAGATCGAGGCGCTCAATACCGGGTGGATCACCTGCGGGGCGAGCTCGCTCAACGGAATCAACACAAACTTGCGCTGGTGCATTTCGGGGTGAGGTATCTTGAGGCTCTTCTTGTTCATGACGAGCGAATCGTAAAGCAGGATGTCGATATCGATGATGCGCGCGCCCCATTTCTTGCGCACTTTTTTCCGCCCCATCGCGCGCTCGATGTTCTTGAATTTACCCAGCAGCAGCTCGGGCTTGAGCTCGGTTTCGATCTCGATGACGCCGTTGATGTACCATTCCTTCGAGTCGCCGTGCGGCTGGCTTTCATAGACCGAGGACTCTTTGATGATGCGAGTCTTGGGGAGCTTGGCGATCCGCTCCAGCGCCTCGAGGTAATTCTCCCGCTTGTTTCCGAGATTGGAGCCGATACCTATATATACCTGATGGGGCACAGTCTGTTCAGGATAGATCCTCCAGGTGTGGTGCTAAATTCTTACCTGCCGGATTCTCTCCGTGACCTCCTTCAAGCGTGATTTGTCCACACAAAGAGTGAAGCGGACGTAGCCCTCGCCGGGAGCGCCGAAGCCGTTGCCGGGAGTCGTGACCACGCCGGCCTGATCGAGCAGCCTGGCGGTGAAATCCGTCGAGGTAAATCCTTTCGGAACCGAAACCCAAACGTAGAACGTCGCGCGCGGCTTTTCGCACTCAAATCCCGCGGCGCGGAGCCCGTCCACGAGAATGTCGCGTCGTTCCTGAAAAACTTTTCTCGACGGCTCGATGATCTTATCGCCGAGGCGCAGCGCCTCGATCGCCGCTTCTTGAACCGCCTGGAAGATTCCCGAGTCCACGTTCGATTTGACCTGCGCCAGTCCGGCGACAAGCTCCGGATTTCCGACCGCCATGCCGACGCGCCAGCCGGTCATGTTGAATGATTTCGACAGCGAATGAAATTCGATGCCGACTTCTTTCGCGCCCTCGACCTCGAGAAAACTCATCGGCCGATAGCCGTCGAAGCCCATCTCGGTGTAGGCCGCATCGTGGCAGACGATGACGTTGTTGCGCCGCGCGAATTCCACCACGCGGGCGAAAAAATCTTTTTCCGCCACCGCTGCCGTCGGATTGTTGGGATAATTGATCCACAGCATCTTCGCCTGGCGCGCGACCTCGGCGGGAATGGCGTCCAGGTCCGGCAAAAAATGATTTTGCTTCGTCAGCGGCAGAAAATAATTCTTTCCGCCGTTGAATGCGGTGCCGATGTGGTAGACGGGATAACAGGGGCTCGAGACCAGGACGGTGTCTCCCGGATCGACGAAGGCCGTGGCCATGTTGGCGATGCCTTCTTTGGAGCCGATCAGCGAGACGACTTCTTTTTCCGGATCGAGCGTGACGCCGAAGCGGCTCTGGTACCAGCTCGCGACCGCCTGGCGGTACTCTTTCATACCGGCGCTGTTCGGGTAGCGATGGTTGACCGGCTTTCTCGCGCCCTCGACCAGCTTCTCGACGATCGGCGCCGGGGTCGGAATATCCGGATCGCCGATGCCCAGATCGATCAAATCGACGCCGCGCGCCAGCGCCTCGCGCTTGCGCCGGTCGATCTCGGCGAAAAGATACGGCGGCAACTCGTTGATTCGTTTCGCTTTTTTAATCGTGATGCCCAACTTCCCTAACTCTCCTTCAAACGCAAAATGGGACCTTTCTATCTGGTTTCTTTAGTTTTGACAACTACTTTGATTTTGTGTGGCTTATAGAAGCGGCCATTAAGTTTGATCCGCTAAGTTCGATCCGCGGTTCTCACTCCGGAAAATCCACCTCCTATTAGGATTGATCGAGCGCATTGGGGGAAAACTTTTCGGCCCCGATCGAGGCACTCAACAGGCCATTGACTTCCTTTCTCTCAGGGTGTTAGAAGCGGCCATAGCTCGTCGAACAAGGAGGTAAGCCCATGACTAAAACGGTTTTTGGCTTTGCGTTCCTAGTGATGGTCTCGTTCTCGGTGAGTGCATGGGCCTGGGAGCCCACCAAGCCGATCGAGTTTGTGATTCCCGCCGGCACCGGCGGCGGCGCCGACCAGATGGCCCGGCTCATCTCCGGCATCGCGGAAAAGCACAAGCTCTCACCCCGCCCTCTGATCGCCGTGAATAAATCCGGCGGCGCCGGCGCCGAGGGCTTCCTGGAGGTGAAGGGCAAAAAAGGCGACGCCCACACCATCATCATCACTCTCTCCAATCTCTTCACCACGCCGCTTGCCACCGGCGTTCCCTTCAACTGGAAAGACCTGACTCCCATCGCGCGCATGGCGCTCGACCAGTTCATCCTGTGGGTCAACGCCGAGACGCCCTATAAGACCGCCAAGGAATATATCGCGGCGGTCAAGGAGCGCTCCGGCGGCGACAACCGGATGAAGATGGGCGGCACGGGGTCGGCCCAAGAAGACCAGATCATCACGGTCCAGCTCGAGCAGGCGCTGGGCGTGAAATTCACGTACGTGCCGTTCAAAGGCGGCGGTGAAGTCTGCGTCAATCTCGTCGGCAAGCATATCGACTCGACGGTCAATAACCCGGCGGAATGCGTGAGCCACTGGAAGAACGGCACCGTGCGCCCGCTCGGCGTCTTCGACACGTCGCGTATTCCGGTCGGCGATTGGAAGACCATTCCGACCATCAAGGAAGCACTTGGTTCGGATATCCACTACCTGATGCTCAGGGGTATTTTCGGCGCTCCCGATATGCCGAAAGACGCCGTGGAGTGGTACGTGGGCTTTCTCAAAAAAGTTTACGACACGCCCGACTTCCAAAAATACATGGAGGATAACGCTCTCAAGCCGGCCTTTGTATCGGGCCCGGAGTACGTCAAATGGGTGGAGGAGAACGAGCAGCTCCATCGTGACCTGATGGCTAAAGGCGGGCTGCTCAAGAAATAGGATGCGCGCCGCAGAACTCGTTACGGCATCGGTGTTGATTCTTCTCGGCGGCATCGTCCTTTTCGATGCCGTACGCCTCGGGTTTGGATGGGGGCCGGACGGGCCGAGGAGCGGCTTTTTTCCCTTCTGGCTGGCTCTCATCATGGTCGTTGTGTGCGTCGCGATCATCGCGCAGGCGGTGCGGAGAGCGGAGAATAAGAGCTTCGTCAGCCGCGAGCAGCTAGGCTCGGTTCTCAAGGTGCTCTGGCCCGCCCTTGCCTTCGTCGCTCTGATACGTTTTGTCGGCCTCTACGTCTCTGCCGCCCTCTACATGGGCTTCTATATGCGATGGGTCGGCCGCCACTCGTGGGCGACGGTTGTCCTCATCGCCCTCGGCGTCTCGATCGGCGCCTTCCTGGTTTTTGAAAAATGGTTTCTGGTTCCAATGCCCAAAGGGCCGCTCGAAGAGTGGTTGGGTTACTGACCGATGGGCATCGAGAATCTTTTACTCGGCTTTCACATCGCGATCACGCCATTCAATTTATGGATGGCCGTAGTCGGCATCCTGCTCGGCACGATCGTCGGCGTGCTTCCAGGGTTGGGCGGGGCGAACGGGGTGGCCATTCTGCTTCCCGTGACCTTTACCATGCCGCCGACCTCCGCCATCATTCTTCTCACTTCCATCTACTGGGGCGCGCTTTTCGGGGGAGCCATCACGTCCATACTTTTCAACATCCCCGGCGAGCCGTGGTCGGTCGCCACGACTTTCGACGGCTACCCGATGGCGCGGCAAGGTCAAGGCGGCCAGGCGCTGACCGCCGCGTTTACTTCCTCCTTTGTCGGCGCGTTCTTCTCGATCGCATTGATTACGTTCTTTGCGCCCCTCCTGGCCCAGATCGCTCTCAGGTTCGGCCCGCCGGAAATCTTTGCGATTCAATTTCTCACTTTCTCCAGTTTCGTGGGGCTCGGCGGCGGCAACCCGCTCAAGTCGCTGGTCTCCATTCTAATCGGGTTTATCCTCGCGACCGTCGGGCTCGACATCGTAACCGGCCAGTTGCGCCTGACCTTCGGCATTACCGAGCTGATGAGAGGCTTTGATTTCATCATCGCCGTCATCGGCCTGTTCGGCATCGGCGAGATCTTGCTCTCCGTCGAAGAGGGGCTCAGCTTCAAGGGCACGCGGACCGGCATGAACCTGCGCGTGGTGCTCGACACCTGGAAAATTTTGCCGCGCTACTGGCGCACTTTCGTTCGCAGCTGCTTCATCGGATTTTGGATGGGATTCAAACCTGGCGGGGCGACTCCTGCGTCGTTCATGAGCTATGCCTTTGCCAAGCGCTTCTCCAAAAACGCCGAAAACTTCGGCAAAGGCGAGCTCGAAGGGGTGGTGGCGCCGGAGACCGCCGCGCACGCCGCGGGCATCGCGGCGATGCTGCCGATGATCACGCTCGGGATTCCCGGCTCTCCCACGGCGGCGGTCATGCTCGGCGGCCTCATCATATGGGGATTACAGCCCGGCCCGCTGCTGTTCAAAGAGAATCCGGATTTTGTTTGGGGGCTGATCGCGAGCATGTACACCGGCAACGTGATCGGCGTGCTGATGGTACTGGCCTTCGTGCCCTTGTTCGCGGCGATCCTGCGCATCCCGTTCGCGATCCTGACGCCGCTCATCGTCGTGGTCTGCGCGATCGGATCTTACGCGGTGCACAACAGCATGCTGGACATCTGGTACATGCTGATCTTCGGCGTGGTGGGTTACGTCTTCAAAAAGCTGGATTATCCGCTGGCGCCATTTGTTCTGGCGCTGGTCCTGGGCGATATGGCGGAGAACGCGCTGCGCCAGAGCTTGATTATGTCTCAGGGTTCGCTCGCGATTTTCTTCAACCGGCCGATCGCCGGAGTGATCACGGCGGTGGCGATTTTCTTTTTCGCCATGCCGATCATCACTCCCTGGTGGCGGCGTCTGCGCGGACAAACGACTTCTACTCCGACTCCGGGGCACGGTTGATGGGTTTACGGGTTAACCGGTTATTGAATTGGAACAGGTCCGGCCCAATAACCAATCAACCCAGAGAGGACTGATATCTTTCAAAAAGTTCTTCGCTGACGCAGTGCACTCATCCTGAGTTCTGGGCTCGCTGGTATGGTTATTTTTTTGCGTCATTTTTTTGCTTGACACCAATCATGGACCCGGTCTATTTCTAGCACAACTAACTTCGGCTGGTTCTCTCGATCCCGTCACATCTTTGATCCCACAGCAGCGCCCGGACTGGGTCGCCCGCGCCGGGCTTTTTGTGTACAGAACATTGAGCACTGGGACAGATCAAGAAATTAAGAATCAATAGCCCTGACACTCAAATTCTCAAATTTTTTAAATGAGTCCACGATGCCGCTCAGGGTTACATTTTATCTGACTCAATACGTCTTCTTGAAAGCCGAGTTCTGGTGACGTACGGCCCACAGAATTAGGGCGATCGTGTGAGAGACAAGGGAAGGTGATGAGAAGGAGCAAATCGGCGAACAACAAAACGGAGGAAGGCTAACATGAAGAAGCTATTAAACAGTGTCGTTTCAATGGTTACATGGATGGTCGTTGCCTTGCTCGCTGGGGGTGTCAGCTCGGTGCTAGCCGCGGGAGCAGGACAGCAGCCATCGCAGGGACAGAAACTGGCCAACGCGGCCGAGCACCAGAACATGCAGTTGGTCGGCACCAACGACCTCCAGGCGCGCTCGACGTACCAGCCCTCGGTGCACCACTACGCAGACGGTCGGTATATCCTGTTCGCCGGCCATCACGCATTGGGGACAAATCCGGTGACTGGGCACCAACTGCCGTCGTTCAATCCCCTCACCGGCAAGAATGAACCGAACGGCACGTCGATCGTCGACGTCACCGATCCGAAGCACCCGGTGTACCTGTTCCACATCCCGGTCGGCGCACCTGTGACTCCACCTGCGCTCCCCACCAACGGCGGTGCCCAGTATGATCAACGCATATGCGACGGAAGCACATTGCCGATCCACGACAGCAAGGTGTATCTGCTGCGGTCCTTCTCCAACTCTGCGCACGAGATCTGGAACGTGACGAACCCGGGCAGCCCGACGAAGGTCGTCGACGTCATCACGGGCCTAGCTGGGACCCACAAGAGCTGGTGGGAGTGCGACACGGGCATCGCTTACATCGTCGGCCGGCGCAGCAATGACACGCCGGGATGGAAAGCCGGCAACCACGTGTTCATCATGGATCTCAGCAACCCGGCGAGTCCAGTGTTCCTCCGGGACTGGGCGCTCGACGGGCAGCAGCCGGGCGGGGTCATACCACCCAACTTCAACGCGATACCCTCCATCCATGGCCCCATCTCGACCGGCCCCAGCTCGACTCACGTCCTCCCCGGTAACAGCCCCAACCCCATCGCCGGGACGGGCGCCACGCTTGACCGCGTCTACTTCGCCTACGGCACCGGCTCCAACGGCGTGATGCAGGTCGTCGACCGCACCAAGCTCCTGCCCCCGCCCTGGGGCACGGGCGTCACGTGCGGCTCGGCTGCGTCGTCCACACTTCCGGCCCCTTCCTGTGCTAGTCCTACTACTAGCTACACGACAGCCGAGATCGGGCGCTGGGTTATGAACCCGATCAATGGCGCGCACACTAGCTATCCCATCGGTAAGATCGCCATTCCCGACTTCGAACCCAACGCAGTGGGTACCGTGCGCGATTTCGTGGTGGTGACCTCGGAGGAGACGTCTAACCAGTGCGGGGGGCCTCGCCACCTGACATACATGGTGGACGTTACGGAGTTCACGATCACAGCGACCGGCGCCACGGTGTCCCATCCCCAGAGCCAGGCCAACTTCCAGGTGCCGGAGTCGGATGGTGAGTTCTGCGATCGCGGCGGACGGTTCGGTCCCCATTCCACCCAGGAGGAATTCGGTCCGCCCTTCTACCAGAAGGTCGTGTTCGTCGCCTACTTCAACGCGGGCGTGCGGGCCGTCGATGTCCGAGATCCTTTTAACCCGCAGGAGGTGGCGTTCTACATTCCTGCCACCACGGCCAACACCGACTATCGTTGCACGAACGACGCGGACCCAACGACCTGCAAAATCGCCATCCAGACGAACAACCTTGCGACCGATGATCGCGGTTACATCTACATCGCCGATCGCGCCGACACTGGCGTGCATATACTGCAACTTACGGGTCCTGGTCTTGATCCGTTGAAATAATCATTAGACGAGAAGCGGCTCGCGTTGATGGTGCCTAAACCGTCAACGCAGCCGCTCCGTTCGAATCGGCGGATTTCTACTGAGGCTCTCGGTAAGACCTGTCTGTCAGCCAGACAAAGAGAAATCTGTGAAGATGAAAGGGTAAAAAAGATGATTTGCAAATCTCAGACTACAATGAAACATACATCAGTTCTCTGGTGGCGGCGTCTGCGCGGACAAACGACTTCTACTCCGACTCCGGGGCACGGTTGATGGGTTTACGGGTTAACCGGTTATTGAATTGGAACAGGTCCGGCCCAATAACCAATCAACCCATAACCATTCATCAGGTTGGGGGCAGTTACTGGCTTGGGGTGTCCGCCGGTTGGATGCGGGTGATGAAGCCGTTCGTAAATGTCAGCACCGAGCCGCCCTCGTAGGTCCATTGTTCCTGTCTCCCCAACAAGAGGTTGGTGCTTTTTATCCCGACGACCCTTTGGGGCTTGCCGAGAACTGCCGACGCTTCCTTCGTGGACATTCCCAGGACCGGCTGCTTTTTCAGCGCGGCCTGTTTTACGTGCTCGGGCCAGCGCTGCGACTGGATCCATTCCTGACGTTTCTTTTCGGTTTCGGTTTCCTTGGCCAGCTTGGCCTTCGCAGCGCGGTCGGGGTCCACGGTGACGAAGGCTGCGTTCAACTGCTGCGTGAATGAGCCGATCGGTATGAATCCTTGCTTGTCGGACTCGAAAGTAACACGGTAGTAGTGTGCGGGAATTTGCGCGGTGCCGCCGACGATCTCGTTGATCGCAAACGACTCCTTGAGTCCGGGGCGGAAAGAGGGCGCGGCGGAGGACGGGGCCGTGTAAAACGCCGGCGTGCCTGCTTCCTCGACGACCCAGTAAGTCCTTCCAACGTACTGCGCATACACCTCGATCTGCTTGGGAGTATATTGAGAGGCCGTCCACCCGTTCCCCGACGCAACAAGAAGCGGCGCGGCCGCGAAAAGCGCGGCGGCTATGAGTTGCGCCAGCCGGAGACGGCCGGCTTGGATTGCCGGAGACGATTTCATGCGATTATCTTACGAAAAAAGATGGGACAAACCAAGAGAGGATGCGTTTGCTTGCTCTTTGGCCAGGACACAAAAAAAGAGGCCCCCGACCTGGGAGCCTCTTTTTTTCACTGGATAGGATGAGATTTAGATTCTCGCCTTTAGAATCCCCTTGATCGGCGCGACGCCGGGAAACTGCCATTCTTCCCACATCTCGTCGACCATTTTCTGTATGTAGGCGAAGTGCTCTTCCTGGAGATGATCGAAGCGGCCCTGCTTGGTGAGAAATTCCTTTACCGGAATTCTTCCCTTGCCGGTCTTTCTCGCGTCGTAGGTGTAAATGATGTTGCCCTCGACGATTTCGTAGAGCGGATAGATGCCGCACTTGATTCCCAACTCGCCCAGCTCGTTCGAGTAGCGCGGGTGATAGTCCCAGCCCTTGGGACATGGATCGTAGGTGTGAATGAACGTCGGCCCGCCGATGCTGAGCGCTTTACGCACCTTGTTCAAATAATCCGTCGGAGGATAGGTTGCGCACGCTGTGGCGACGTAGCGGCAGGTCGGATGGCCGACGGCCAGCATGCCGGCGACGTTCTTTTTCCAGCGCCGCTGCATGATGGGATGCTTCGTTCCCGGAGGCGTAAACGTCGTCTGCGCGCCGTAGGTCGTCGAGCCTGTTGCTTGAATATCGGTATTGGCGGCGGACTCGTTGTCGTACATGATGATCAAGAGATCGTAATCGCTCTGCAGGGCGGCGGAGATGCCGCCGATGCCCATGTCGCCGGCGCCGAGATCGCCGGAGAAATTGATGACGTTGATCTTCTCGTCTTTGATCTTCCCCTTGCGCTTGAGCGCGCGGATACCCGCGGCCATGCCCACGGCGGACGAGCCGCCGGCGCCCAACTGCGTGTGCATCCACGGCACGATCCACGGCGTGGTCATGTACGAAGTGTTGGCGACGTACATGCAGCCGGTCGCTCCCGTGACCACCGTGCGCGAACCCGCGGCCTTGATGAAGCCGCGCATTGTCGTGGCGGACTCGCAGCCCTGGCAGGTGCGATGGCCGGAGGTGTAAAGCTCTTCCAGCGGGACTTTGTGAACGCCTTTGATCTTTTCGTAATCGATTGTCGGTACCGTTGACATATTCTCCTCCTATTTACTCTCTTAGGCCGATCCAGGTTACAAAGTCGTCCATGTAATCCTTCTTCGCCGCCTGCTCAGTGATCTGATACATTTTCTGCGCGTCGGCGATCGACAGATCGCGCCCGCCCAGGCCGCCGATGAAGTTCACGATCGCGGGCCGGCTCTTCGCGGGATACAGACACGAGCGGATCTCGTGCATCAGAATACCGCCATTGTCCGGGGAGCCGTGAGCGAAGTCCCTATCGATCACGCCGACGGCTTTGAAGCGGCTGAGACTTTCTCTCAGTTCCACGGTGGGGAACGGGCGGAACCAGCGCAAGTTCACGTAGCCGACTTTCTGTCCCTTCTCGCGCATCCGGCGCACCGCCGTGCGCGCCGGCGCGGCTACCGTGCCGACGCCGATCAGGACGACCTCCGCGTCCTCGGTCATGAACTCTTCGAAATAGTAGGGCGCGGAATAGCGCTCGCCGAAGATTTTGTTGAATTCCTTATAGGCATCCTTGATCACGACGCGCGCCCGCTTCGCGGCTTCCCAGTTTTGCCGTCTGATCTCCATGACCCAATCCTCGTTGACCTGCGGTGCGACCGAGATCGGGTTGTCGGGATGGAGCCGGCGCTCGGCGAGATCGTACTGCGGCAGGAATTTTTTCGCCGCCGCTACGGAAGGGATCTTCACCATGTGCTGCGAGTGGGTGAGAAAGGCGCCGTCCATCGCCAACGCCATCGGCATTCTGACTTTCTTGTCTTCAGCGATGCGGTAGCCGATCAGCACGTGCTCGAGCGCTTCCTGCGGGGTTGTCACCCAGCACAGAAGCCAGCCCATGTCGCGGATCGCCATCGCATCGTTGTGCTCGACGCCGAAGGCGCCCGGATCGTCCAGCGCGCGGTTGCCCACCACGAAAAGAGGCGGGAGACGGTCGGTCGCGGTAACGACCAGCGCTTCCATACCGTACATCCAACCCGTGCCGCTCGATCCGCCGAAGGCGCGCGCGTTTACCGAGCTGGCGTGCTTGACGATCTCAAATTGGGAGTGCTCGCTGTCCGCGATGATGTACTCGGCGTCGAATTGACCGTCGGCGATCAATTTTGAGAGCGCGTCCATGACCTCGGTATAAGGCCTGATCGGATAGGCCGCGATCACGTCCACGTCCGCCAGACGCACGCCTTGCGCGACGGCCTGGCAGCCGTTTAAAAGGTCTTCCCGCTCGTAGACACCCGATAGATCCGATTTTGCTTGTGCGACTGCGACGCTCATAGTTCAACCTCCTCCGTCTTTCTGACGGGCACGATCTTTCCCTCGGGCATCACTTCTCCCTGAGTGACGGTAATGCCCTTGCCGGTTACGAAGGGGTAGGAAACCCGGTCTTTGCCTTTCTTTCCTTCGACCCACGCGATGTACTCTTTGGAATCTTTTTTCCAATGTTCCCACGGGCTGTGGTCGTCCTCGAATTGCAGCTCGTCGACCATCACGATGCATTCTTTGACCGGACAAATCTCGGCGCATTTGCCGCAGCCGACGCAGTACTGATACTCGATGTCGTAGAAGCCGTCCGTGGTCGGATCGAAGCATTCGTCCGGGCACTCGGCCCAGCAGAGCGTACATTTGGTGCAGAGATCGAACCTGACCGCAGGGCGCTGCGTCTTGGTGGTGCCGCGCTTGAAGCCCGGATTTCTATTTTGCCCCCTGGGACCCATCTCGAAGCCGCGCTTCACCGCCGGGACCACGGCGCCTTCGGCCATCTCGAACCACTTGGGCAGCACGGGGATTTTATGCGGCCACACGATTCCGTCGTTGGGTGTTACGGTCTTTACCCTTGGCGGCTTGGCCTCTGCGCGCAGCGACTCGTACGCGGCCCGCGCGGCTTCGGCCCGATGCTTTTGCTTGGTCTTGTCCATCAGGTAGGCTTCCACCGCCTCGATGCTGATTACGGCGGGATCGATAGCGGCGATGCCGCCCAGGATCCGCTCGTGGGTCATATCGTCCTTGTTGACCCAAAGGCCCGCGAGACTGGCGTCGCCGTCGAGGATTGCGATGCGGTAGTTGTACGGCTTCTTGCCGATGAACTTTAGCAGTTCCTCCGGCTTTTTCTTGGAAACCACGAGGAGGCAGCCGTCCTTGACCACCCGTTCGTTGATGGGACGGATGCCATGCCATCCCCAGGGCTCGACGCCCTTGCACATCGTGTCGTCCAGGACGACGGAGATATTCGCCTCGTCGATCTCGAGCTTGGCGCCGCATTCGGCTTCCAGCTCTTCCTCGGGCACATCCGGGGAAACGAAGGCGAAATATTTGCACGGTATTCCGTTTCTTTCCGGCGAATCGCTGTAGCGGCCGTTGGAAAAGGCCTTCTGGCCCATGCGGCTGGCGATCATGACGATGTCGCTGCCGATTTTTTTGCCGAGGTTTTTCTGAAAGATACCTCGATAGTTGACTTCTACTCGCTTGATCATGAAATTCTCCTCTCTTCTAAAGGGCTTTCGCTGTAACCGGTTTGGGGTTTTTTAGATGAAAGCACGTTTTCTTCCACTTGTTCGATATGAAGCAGCATCGTCTCGCGGGCCTTCTTCTGGTCGTGGGCTTCGATGGCTGAGAGAATTTTGCGGTGGGACTCTATCGACGCTTTCCGTCGATCCTTCGTTTGAAGAGACTCTTCGCGGCTGTGGCTCAGTATATCCATCAGGCCGGAAACGAGCTTCTCAAGGGCCTGATTTTGGGTCGCGCGGCCGATGGCAAAATGAAGCTCTGCGTCGGCCTCCACTCCGGTCTCGCCGCGGCTGACGGCGTCTCTCTGTTTGTCCAAAATCTTTTTCATCCGATCGATGTCTCTCTTCGTCGCCCGCTCGGCGGCCAGCGAAGCGATGTGCGGCTCGATCAACTTGCGCATCTCAAAGATGTCCGCCAGCGCGTGCTTCTCTTCGATCAGCATCGCTGCGAGCGGCGCAACCAAGGACTCGATGGGGAGTTCGGCGACGAAGTTTCCGGCGCCGGTGCGGCTCACGATCAGGCCTTGAGTCTCCAAAGCGCGTAGCGCCTCGCGCACGGAAGTCCGGCTCACTTTAAACGTTTCTGCCAACTCTCTCTCCGAGGGCAACTGGTCTCCCGCTTTGAATTTGCCTTCCCGCACCATCTCGTGAACCTGGCTGACGACTTCCTCGTAGATGCGGGTTTTCCGGATGGCTTTAAGCATAAAATGGGTCTAGCTGTCTACTGGTCAGACCACTATCAAGATC
>JBGQBP010000036.1:0-20199 GCA_041494945.1 Binatia bacterium
CCTTACCCCTCACCCCTTACGGTTGCTTGTAGGTGATCGGCAAGGTGATGGTAAATTTCGATCCTTTGCCCGCTTCGCTTTCCGCCACGATCTCGCCGCCCATGAGATTAATAAATTTCTTGACGATCGCGAGCCCCAGGCCGGTGCCGCCGTATTTTCGCGTCGTGGACATGTCGGCCTGGCGAAATTCTTCGAAAATATAATTCAGCGCTTCGGAATTCATGCCAATGCCGGTATCGGAAACAACGATCTTCAGCGAGCCGTTTTCCGGCCGGGCCACGACCTTGATCTCGCCCTTCTCGGTAAATTTGGCCGAGTTGCTGAGCAAGTTGAGCAGCGACTGCTTGAGCTTGCCCTTGTCCGTGTGGAGGGGCGGAATGTCCGCCGCGACTTCGGTGACCAGGCGCACGCGGCCGTCTTTGAGCATCGGCTCGACGGTGGAGACCGCCACGCGCACAACCTCGTCCAGCTTGAACGTCTCGGCGAAAACCTCCATTTTACCCGACTCGACCTTGGACAGGTCGAGTACCCCGTTGATGAGATTGAGCAGGTGCTCCGAGCTGACGAGGACCTTTTGCAGATTCTCCTTCTGCAAGCCGGCGATCTGCCCTTCGGTCTTGCGCAGCACCAGACGGGTGAAACCGATGATGGCGTTGAGCGGTGTGCGCAGCTCGTGGCTCATATTGGCCAAGAACTGCGACTTGTGACGACTGGCGGCTTCAAGCTGCTGGTTCTTCTCCTGGATCTCCTGGAACAACCGCACGTTCACGATGGCGATCACCGCTTGATCGGCGAAGGTTTTGAGAAGAGCGATTTGTTTGTCGGAAAAAGGCAGCGCCTCGGTGCGCCGAATCAGGATGAACCCGATCGCCGTCCCTTCACGGATCAAGGGGGTCGCCAGAATCGTCCGAACGCCGCTCTTTTGAGCAAGCACCCACGAGTCAGGAAACTCTCTCTGTGCCTCGGGGGCGGAGATGTCCGGAATATGTACGATGTCTCGGTCTAGAATAGCTCTGCATCCCGCCACGGTAGGGGTGATGGGTCTGCCTCCCCCAGGGTTAGGAGTCAAAATTGACCCGTGTGCGGCGGCTTGCTGGACCTTCTCGCCTTCCACCAACCAAATCTGCGCGTCGGTGGCGTTACAAAGCCGCGCAGCACTCTCGGCTACGGCGTCAAGCACAGGCTGAATGTTCGTTGGAGAGCCGCTGATGACGCCGAGAATCTCAGCCGTGGCCGTCTGCTGCTCCAAAGACTCGGTGAGTTCACGCGTGCGCTCTTCGACTTTCTGCTCCAACCCGGCGTAAGACTCCTGAAGCTGCGCGGTCATCTTGTTGAATTCGTCGGCAAGCGCTTCGATTTCATCGCCGGTTTTAACATCGAGCCGATATCCCAACTCGCCGCTGCCGATGCGTTCGACGCCTTCGCGCAGAGTCCCGAGCGGGCGGATCACGCGGCGCGCCACGAAGAAGCTGGCGAAGAGCGCCATGCCGAGTCCGATCAGGAGGAGAGTCGAAGTGCGAATCATCGAGGCGTAGAGCGTTTCGTAGGCTTCTTCGATGGGCCGCTCGAGCATTACCGCCCAGTCGAGCGTCGGAATGACCGCAAACGAGGCGAGAACTTTTTTGCCTTGCAGGTTTTGCGCGACTATCGCGTTTTGCCTGGGCGTCCCGGAGCCGGATTGAAAAGCTGCTTTGACTTGCTCGAGCTGGGCCACGTTGCGCCGCTGCAGGACAAGGCTGATATCCGGATGCGCAATCAGCTCGCCGCTACGCGTGACCGCGTAGGCGTAACCTGCCTTGCCGACAGTAATGGCGGAGACCACGTCGCCGATGTATTTAAGATTCACCTCGGCCTGAAGCACGCCGATAACGTCCCCCGAGAAGCGCTCGATCGGCACGGCGATCGTCATGTAGGGCTCCGAGCCGCGCACGAAATGGACCGGCCCGAAATAATATTTCCCCTGCTTGGCCTGCTGAAAGGCCGGCCCAACGGAAGGATCTTTTTTCGCCTCCTGAAGAACCGTGCGCAGCCGCGACGCCTGCACGCGGATCGCGCCGTTTTCGTCGAGCGCCAGCGCTTCGGTGACCGCCGGAGCGATCAAGAGAAGTTTTTCCAGCTCGAAGCGAAAGTCCGGCGTCAATCCCTTGGGCGCAATCTCGCGGCTGCGCGTGGCCCCCTTCAATGTGTTGTGAATCTCCTGAACGAACCGCTCGATCTTGAAGGCAGCGCCGGCCGCGACTTCCCGCTGATAAAGACCCAATTGCTCCCGGCTCTCCTGGTAGCGGAAGTAAATCTCGACGAGGCCGCTCATAATCAAGCCGCCGCCGACCAACACGACGGAAATCAGAAAGTAATCCCGCACCAGCCGCCCGCGCGGGCGCCGGCGGAAGAACCCTCCAAAATTTTGGATTTTGGATTTTGGTTTTTGGATTGCTTCAGAGGCCATTATTTTCGCATCCTCAGGGTCTTTATCGAGGCCACTATCATAGCAGTGATCTCATTAGCTTTCTTCATAATCTCACTCACGCGTGTCTCCGGAACGACCCTGGAGTCTTTCAGCAACTCAAGCCAATATATCGACTCATCGGCTTCTTCTTCCACGATGGCCAATTTTGCGAGAACGTCGGCTGTGGATTTCCCGCGGCACGCCGCTCGGTAGTTGGCTCCAATCGAAGTGGCCGAGCGGAGGAGTTGATGGATATCACATATGCAGTTTGCCCCGGTGGCAACTCGTTCACAAGCTCGATCACTTGTAGAGCCAGCTTTTTTGTCCGGTCCTTGAAGATTTCTTCATTCATTGATTTTTAATCCAAAATCCAAAATCGCAAATCCAAAATCATTTAATCACCTTATTCGCCCGCGCCAGCATCTGTGGCGGAATTGTGAGCCCAAGTTCTTTCGCGGTCTTCAGATTGATCGCAAGCTCCACGTCCTCGACCGTCTCGATGCGAAGATCGCGCGGCTTCGCGCTGCTTAGAATCTTCTGCACGTACTTCGCCGAAATCCGACCGATCTCGTAGTAGTTCTGGCCGTAGCTGGCGAGGCCGCCTCGGGTGACCAGGCCTTGCTCCTGAAACATCGTCGCCAGCTTCTTCGCTTTGGCGGTGTCGATGATGAGTTGAGACTGGCTTCCGATCATCGCATCCGGCGTGTAGAAGAAAGCGTCCGCCTCGCCGGCTTTGAGTCCTTGCAACGCGGTTCGCAATTCATCGACCGACGAAACGTGTCGCTCGATGAATTTAAGTCCCAGGCGCTTCGCTTCTTCGCGCGCCAATTGCGCCGACTCGTTGGCGACTTTGTTCTCGGGACTATAAATGGTCAACACGGTCCGGAGCTTTGGCAGGATCTCTTTCAGAAGCTCCAGACGTTTTCCGGTGAGATCCTTCACCAGGAAGTGAACGCCCGTAAGCCTTCCTCCCGGTATTACGAAGCTTTCCACAAGTCCGCCCGCGACCGGATCGCTGCCGACGTTGAATACGATTGGAACTTCCGCGGTCGCTTTCTTCGCCGCAGTGACCACAGACGACGTGACGGCATAGATGAGTCTGACTTTCTCCCGCTCGAGACTCCGCGCCGCTTCTTCGACAGCTTTGAGATCGCCTTTGGAATCCCGAACGTCAAGCACATATTGTTTCCCCTCTTCGTATCCAAGCTCCTTCATTCCTTGCCTGAGCCCGTCGATCGCCTCGTACCAAGGCCCACCCTGGAGCAGCACGCCGATACGAGCGGGCTTCGCCTGCTGCGCCTCGGCGGGGTGGACTAAACTCAGGGACAAAACAGCCAGCACAACGTAAAGTATTTTTTCTCTCATCGCGTTTCTCCGCTCTCCTTCCTCTCCTCGTAGGAGAGGATAGAGGTGAGGGTGCTGCATTCAAACCTAGACGCCCTCACCCTTGCCCTCTCCCGGCGGGAGAGGGAATTTATATGCGCAGTCAATCATTTGATCACCTTGTCCGCCCGCACCAGCACATTCGGCGGAATCGTGAGTCCGATCTGCTTCGCCGTCTTTAAATTAATCACCAGCTCGAACTTCGTCGGCTGCTCGACAGGCAGGTCCGCGGGCTTCCCGCCTTTCAAAATCTTGTCCACATACGTAGCTGCGCGCCGGTCCAAGTCGTTGAAGCTCACGCCGTAGCTCATAAGCCCCCCGTCTTCCACAAAATCTGAGAGCCAGAATATCGCCGGGAGCCGGCTATTTACCGCGTGCTCTACAAGCTGTGTTCGATGAGCATTGAAGATGGCGCTCGCCAGCACGAGAACTGCGTCAGCCCGCCCCTTGCTTGCGGCTCGGAATGCGGTCTTAATATCCTTGGGAGCTAGAACGTCTAGGTATTGAAGCTTCACCCCGAGTGCCCCTGCGGCGAGTTCCGTCTCTTTTAACGATTGTACGTTGCCGGGCTCGGTCGAAGTCCCCAGAACGGCCACGCGCGAGAGCCTAGGAACAGTCTCCTTCAGAAGCTCCAGTCGTTTTCCGCTTATCTCTGGGGAAAGGGTTGCCAATCCAGTGATGTTCCCCCCGGGTCGAGCAAGACTGGCGACGAACCCGTTGGCAACAGGATCACTATCCTGCGCCATCACAATGGGAATCGTGACAGTTGCTTCCTTGGCAGGACGGGTTGCTGACGGACCACCCGTGACGATGATGTCTACCTTGAGACGCACTAGCTCAGACGCGAGCGCGGGGAGGCGATCGAGTTTTCCCTCTGCAGATCGCCACTCAATGACAATGTTTTTCCCCTCGACGTACCGGAGTTCGCGGAGGCCTTGGCGGAACGCCTCGATGCGGGCCGATTGAGTGGAAAGGGAGACACCAGTTAGGTACCCTATCTGAGGGAGTTTCGTTGGCTGCTGCGCGTCGGCGGGATGAGTACAAGCCAAGATCGCAACGGACAAGACGAAGACCATCATTCTTCTGCTCATAGGTTTCTCCACCTCACTTCATGCGCAAGGGCCGTGCCAGACTCGCGCAGGTGGCTTCCTAAAGTCAAGACGCTGGAATCGCGGACGATTTTTTCGGGCGTGAGCTATCGGAGAATTACGAGAGCAGTGGCAAGGATAGCAGTTTTGCTACCGCGAGTAGCAGAAATGCTTCTGCCCATTTTGGATTTTAGATTTTAGATTAAAGAAGAAGACTGGACTTAGGTCAGTCGATCTTGAGGGATTTCATGAGCCGGAACAGGTGAGTTTTGTGAAGGCCCAGGAGCTTGGCCGCTTCAGTGCGGTTTCCCTCGGCCTGGGCAAGCGCCTTGCGAATCATCTCCCGGCGCGCGGCATCGACCGCTTCATGATACGAGAGGCCACCGGGCGGAGCAGCTTGTGTGCCACCGGCGATGGGCGGCGGTAGATCGCTGGGAGCAAGCTTCGGCCCCTGACTGAGGACGACGCTGCGCTCGATGACATTGGCCAGCTCGCGCACGTTGCCCGGCCAGCGATAGGCCAGAAGCTTCTCCAAAGCTTCTTCAGTTATCGCGGTAAAATTCTTTTTCGTCTCTTTGGAAAACCGCTGGAGAAAAAAATTGGCCAGCTCGGGGATGTCTTCCTTTCTTTCTCTGAGCGGCGGCAGGATCACGGGCACGACGTTCAGGCGATAGTAGAGATCTTCCCGAAAGCGGCCTGCTTTAACGTCGCTGTCCAGATCGCGATTCGTCGCCGCGATGATTCTCACGTCGACAGGGATGGGCGTGGTTCCTCCCACGCGCTCGAACTCACGCTCTTGAAGAAATCGCAGCAGCTTGGTCTGCAACTCGGCGGTGATGTCGCCGACTTCGTCGAGAAAGACCGTGCCGCCCTCGGCCAGCTCCATCTTTCCTTTCTTCAATTGGTGCGCGCCGGTAAACGCGCCTTTTTCGTGGCCGAACAAATCGCTTTCCAAGAGTTCCCTGGAGAGACCGACGCAGTTGATCGCAACGAACGGCTTGTCGCTTCTCTCGCTCCAGTTGTGGATCGCGCGCGCGAGAAGTTCCTTGCCCGTGCCGCTCTCGCCCAAGAGCAATACCGTCGCTTTGCTGCCCGCCGCCTTTTTGGCCGCATCCACCGCCTGATTCATCTTGGCGCTTTTCCCGAGAACAAGGTGGTGCCGCTCGCTGACTTCCTCCGAGAGGATTTCGACTTCTCTCCTGAGTTTCTCCCGGTCCAAAGCCTTCTCGACAACCAGGGCCATATGGTCCGGCTCGAAAGGCTTGGGAATAAAATCATAGGCCCCTTCTCTCATCGCCTGCACGGCCCGCTCGATGCTTCCATAGGCTGTGACCAGAACAATCGGCGTTTCGTGGCCCCTGCTGCGCAGCTCCTTCAAAACGTCGATCCCGTTCATGTCAGGCATCTGATAGTCGAGCAGAATCAGATCGGGACGGAACGATTCGAATTTCTTAAGCGCCTCGGCGCCGTTTCCCGCTCTTTCGATGGAATATCCGCGATCGGTCAATTCCTGTTCGAGAAGATCCAGGTTGAACGGCTCGTCGTCAACGATCAGAATCTTGCTGGCCATGAGTCGAATTGCGGTTCTAGCTCGCCGCGCGCATTGCGAGCCGATTCTCGGCTTCTCTTCCTATTGCCTGTTGCCTCATGCCTGTTGCCTGATTTTTTATTGCCGTTGCGGCAACGAGAAGCAAAACTGCGCGCCCTGGGGCGAGTTGGCCTCGATCCAGAAGCGGCCGCCGTGAAGGCGCACGAATTCCCGCACCACTTTGAGCCCGAGGCCGAAACTCTCGCCGGCTTCTTCGGAGTCCATTCTCGGGGCCGTTGCTCCTTTATCGAAAAGCGGTGAGAGCAGCTCCTGCGGAACGCCGGGGCCCTCGTCCACCACCCGGATCGTGATCCGGCCGTCCTGAGTCCGCGCCCGTATCGTGATCTTTCCTCCGCGGGGAGAAAACTTGACGGCGTTGGCCAATAGATTTTGCATCACCCGGACTATTTTGATCCGGTCCGCCACCAGCGGCACGTCCTCTTCCGGGAAATCCTTGACCAGGACGAGTTGCTTCCTTCTCGCCTGATAGGAGAAAGCCTTGAGCGATTCATCGAGCATCTCGGTGAGAGAGGTCGCGCTTGGGCTCAGTCTCAGAGTATCCGATTTGATGCGGTAGGTTTCGAGAACATTGTCGATGAGAAACGTCATTTCGTTTGCCGCCCGCAAAACGAGGTCGAAGTATTCGCGGCGTCCGGTGGAATCATCCAAGATTTTTGGATTCTCCTCCACCACCCCGGTCATGCCGATCAAGTTACCGACCGGCACCCTGAGATCGTGAGAGAGCTTGGGGATCAACGACGCCTCGAAATCGCGCTGCCTTTCGAGCTCGCCCACGAGGCGGTTTTTCTCTCTCACCCAGGCCCGTATTCCCAACGCCATCAATCCCGCGCCCAAGGCGACGGAGAGATCTTCAACGAGCAAATCGCCCCAACGCGGTTGAATGAAGAAATTGTCGCTGACGTCGGCCAAGCTCCCGACCAGAAAGAGAGCCGATCCGACGCACAAAATCCTGGCGGACTTCCACTGGGGTAGGATCGCCAGATTCCAAATAAAGACAAAGACGAGCAGCAACCCCTCGGTCGCGACCGGTCGCCAGTCCGGAGTTTCTCTCCAGCCCGGCGACGCCAGATAAAAAAGATAACCCAGCGCCGCCAGCGCCAAGACCAATAGAAGAGCAACGCCGAGTTCCTTTCGAACCCAATCCGCGGTCAAAGAATCACCTCAACTATGGCACACCTCGTGGACACTCGACTTGTGAGAACCGTAAGCGACGAGCCTAGAGCGAAGCCCCGCCCCTGTCAACCGGATCGTTACTCTGCGGCGAGCTGAAACCACGCTGCGTTGGACAAATCAAACGAAGTCACTATATTGAAACTAGAAAAACAATCCCAGCGAATATGAGGAGGAGAAGAACCATGGCTAAGCAGATGGAATTTTTCGGCATCGAGTACAAAGAAGGCGCTCTGGACCCCAAGGTATCGCAGCTCATCCGTCTTGCAGTAAACCTCGCCATCGGACACGAGTACGGCGCCAAGCTTCATCTCGACAGAGCGCGCAAGCTCGGCGCAACCGAAGACGAAATCTGGGAGACCACCGTTTACGCGATTCGTCCCGTGGCCGCCCAGATAAAAAATTTCGCCAAGAAAATAATCAGCAACGAACCGAAGTACGGCGGAGGTCAATAAAGTTCCATGAACCCGTGGACGGTCGAAGTCGGCGAAGAGGATTTTGAGACGGAAGTTCTGGAGCGCTCTCAACAGGCCCCGGTGGTCGTCGATTTTTGGGCGCCGTGGTGCGGCCCCTGCAAAGTGCTCGGCCCGATCCTGGAGCGTCTCGCAGAAGAGCACCAAGGAGATTTCATCCTCGCCAAAGTAAACGTGGACGAAAATCCCGAGCTGGCGGCGCTCTTCCACATCCAGGGAATCCCCGCGGTCAAAGTATTTAAGGACGGCAGGATGGCGGGGGAATTTACCGGCGCGTTGCCTGAGAGCGCCGTCCGCGACTTGTTGTCCCGCTTTCTGCCGACGGAGTCGGACCGCGACGCCGTGGAAGCGGAGCAGTTGGAAAAAACCGGGCAAACGGACGAGGCCAAGGCGCTCTATGAGAAGATCCTACAATCGGCGCCGAATCATCCCAGGGCGCTTCTCGGCCTGGCGCGCATTCTCACAGCCGCGGGCGAAGAAAAAAAAGCGCTCGAAGCGCTCGATAAAGTGCCGGTCACCGATCCCGCGCGCAAAGAGGCCGACCCGCTCATCGCGCGCCTGACGCTCAAGAGCGCCGGCAGTCAAAATGAGGCCGCGCTCCGCGCCGCTTTGGCATCCGACCCTGATAATTTAGAGAAACGGTTCGAGCTGGCTCAAGCACTGGCCGCGCACGAGCAATACGAAGAGGCTCTGCGCGAATTTCTCTTCATCGTCAGGAAAGACCGGAGCCTCCGCGACGACGGCGCGCGCAAAGCGATGCTCAAGATCTTTGAAGTGCTCGGCGACGATGATGAATCGACAAGAAAGTTCCGCTCAGAGCTGGCGAAGGTCCTTTTCCGTTGAAGCGATTCCGTTCTTTTCGGCTTCCGCGTACCAGAAGCGCGCTCCGTCGAACGCCATGCACTGCGGGATGAAATCGACCGGAAGACGCTCGACCACCAGCTCGCGCGCCGGATCGTAGCGGGAAAAAAAATATTTTCCGTGGCGCTTCTCGCCCCAATGGGCCAACGGCCCCGGTTCCAATTCGATCAGCCACAACTCATGCCGGTACGCCGCCGGGCTGAAGGTTTCATTTTCCGTTTTAATCACCCAGTTGGTCTTGCCGGTCTCCGGGTCCAGGCAGTAGAGCTTGCGGTTGTTGCGGTGCGTGATCCAGAGCTTGCCGTCGACGAGCGTCGCGCCCGCCGCCGCGCCCTCGGGGCAGCCAAAGGTGCGTGTCGCCTTGTCCTCTTCAAACGACCAGAAGACAATTTGCCGGTCGAGCTTTCCTCCGGCGGTCAACAACCACAGGCCCGTCTCGGCCGGCGAGACGTCCCAGACTTCGTGCTCGTAAGTGAGCTTCGTCTCGGTTTTTCCGGTTGCCGGATCGTGCGTCGCCACCAGACGATGCTCCGGCACGGCGAGCCAAAGCAGACGGCCGTCGTGATGCATTCCGGCTACGGAGATATCGCTCAGTTCAGGCGCCACGGTCAACTAAGCTATGGGAATTCGATTTTCGGATCAAGCCGGGCGGTTTCAAACTCGAATCCGATGCAAGAACGTAATAGGATGGATTTCAATGGCGCTCAGAAACCCCAAACATGCATCCACGGTGCTGCTGATTCGCCCCGATCCGGACGGGAAATTCGAGATCCTGCTGACCCGCCGTCCGAATGAAATGAAATTTCTGGGAGGATTTTACGTCTTTCCGGGAGGCAGCGTCGGACCGGAAGATCGGTCGGAGAAAACCTTGCGGCGCTGCCGCGGGCTTTCGGCAAAAGAGGCGCGAAGAATACTCGGAGATGATCTGAACCCGGAGCTTTCTTTGGCGCACTGGGTCGCGGTCATCCGGGAGCTGTTCGAGGAAGTCGGAATTCTCCTCTGCGTCACGGAGAGCGGCGCGGAGCCGGATGTCGAGGACGGCGAGCGGTTGGAAGAAAAACGCCAAGCACTCGTTGCGGGAACTTTGGACTTCGGCTCATTCCTCGAAGCGGAAAATCTATTCTGCGATCTCGCCCGCGCGGTTTACTTTTCTCACCGCGTCACGCCGGAATTCTATCCGATGCGCTTCGATACACGTTTTTATCTTGCTTCACTTCCCGCCGGTCAAACAGCGCTCTCCCGCTCCGAAGAAGTCGCCGATAGTCTCTGGACCACCCCACAGCACGCCCTGAAAGAAGCCAATCGAAGTCTGCCGCTGCTCCCGCCGACGACGACCATGCTGCAGAACCTTTGCGCGTATGATTCGTGGGAGAGCCTGCGCGAAAAATTTAAGCTGCGTTAATCCTCACGGAGTGAACGCTTCGTTCACCGAGGAATAGGTCGCGCCGGGCTGCGGGCCGCCGGAAATTACGTAGATTGTCTCTCCCACCACGACCGCTCCCAGGCCGTGCCGCGCGGTGGGCATCGGCGTCATCGTCGTCCAGGTGTTCTTCGCGGGATCGTAGGCTTCGTTCTCGTTGAAGGTACGGGAAAGCGTTTCGCCACCGAAGACGAAAATCCGCCCGCCCAGCACACCGGCGGCGATGCCGCTGCGCGCCGTCGGCAGTGGCGCGCGCGCGCGCCACTTGTCGGTTGCGGGATCATATTCCTCGTTTACGGTAACGTTGCGTCCGTGATAGCCGTCGAGCCTTCCGCCGATGGCGTAGAGCTTGCCGGCTAGGACACCGACGGCATGATGGTCTCTCGGAGACGGCATGGCGGCGCGTTGGGTCCAGCGATTCTGCGCGGGATCGTACTCTTCGTTGGCGGAAGTGTTGCGCCCATTCGTTCCAACGCCGCCGACGGCGTAGATCTTCTCGCCGATTAGCCCAACCGCCAATGCGCCGCGCGCGGTCGGCATCGGCGCCACGGCGCGCCAGCGATCTGAAACCGGATCGTATTCATAAACCGTGTTTAGCGATGCGCCGGAGGCGTACCCGCCCAGGACGTATATTTTTCCCGACACGGCGTCCGCTCCAACGTGGTGGAGCGGACGCGGCAGAGGCGCGCGACGACGCCAGCGATCCGTAGCCGGGTTATACTCTTCGACCAGATCTCCATTTTTCCCGAAGCCGCCCATCACGTAAATCTTGCCGCCGAGCGCGACGGCCGCAACCTCGGTTCGCGCCGAAGGCGTAGGCGCTTTCGTCGCCCACTTACCTCCCCCTTGAGCGAAGACTTGGACGGACAAAGCCAGGATCATTAAAGCGATCGAAAAAAGCACTGTTGAATTTCTTGGTCTCATGGGCGAGCCTTTACAATAAAGAACTTTTCTGTTTTGTATAAGGCCGGATTTCGCCGATTGTCAAATTCGTGGGAGTATTTTATGGAAGCGCTAAAATCGGGAACTTTTCTCAAAGCACTGGACGAGCGGCGAGAGGCCGCGTGGACGAGGATGACCGCCGACCGGAAAAGTTACGGCGCGGAAAAGCCGCTGACGCGCGCGGTCATCCTGCGCCGGCTGCAATTCGGCGTGGTGATGGAGCGGCGCGCCGGCGAGGTCACTGCGCGATGGGTCGCCCACGTGCCCGACCTGGACATCCAGCGGCCGCTCTCCGACTATGTCGCCAACGAGCTCAAGCACGCCAGCATCCTGCGCGAGAGGATCAAGGAGCTCGACGGAGATCCCGACGCGCTCTGGAGCGCGCCGCTCCCCGAGTTGAAGGAATTGTGGGACTATCACGCTTCGCTGGGATCTTTTTGCGAACTGTTGGCCAGCGTGCAGTACGGCCACGAGGAGTTTTTTCCGCGCACGTCGAAGTCGTTCATCGAGCGCGTCGAGCCGATCGATCCGAAAACCGCTTCGATCTATCGCGATACGCTGCTGGGAGATGAGGAAGGACACGAGTGGCTGGCGCCCGAGGCGCTGAAGCGCTACGCCCTGGACGGCGAAACGCAAGAGAAATGTCTCAAAGCGCTGGAGCGCGGCTGCGATCTCTTCGCCCGCGCGATTCAAAGCTTCAACCGAGGCAATTCTACTTGAACGGCGGGCCCATCGAAAACAGGGAGCTTTCTTTCCCGCCGTCAGTGCTTCGGCTCGATTCTTTTTCCGTAGGTGATCTCCCCTTTATCGACTCTGAGAGAAAATCCGCAATCCGGGTTGGTGCAGGCCCACGCCTTGAATATCACCGAAGCGCCTTCCTGGCCGTAGTCCGATAATGGGATCAGCAACCCGTTACTGCACTTCTGGCATTTCGGCAGTTCCATCTCCGCACCTCCTTTGGGCTCATCAAACAGTTCGGAACCACACGCTGTCAAAAGTTTACAGAATGGAAAAGGTCAAATCAAGCAAGACCGCCGCACATTTTATCGCAGAGCCTTCGCGCCGTCGGCCGGAGTTGAGGAGGGGGCTCTCCGATGGGTAGGAGTGGAGACTACATCTTCGTGTCGCGGCGTTTGTCTTCCTTCTTCTCCGGCGCGCGGCATCCCTAAGAACCGTAGAAGCGCCGGGCGTTTTCTTCCAGGAGCTTTTTCCGGGCCGAGGCGGGAAGATCGGCGCGCTCTTGGAGATAGCGCGCGGTTCCTTCGGTGCGGTCGGCGTGGGGATAGTCTGAAGAATAAAGCAGCTTGTCTTCGCCAAGTTCTTCCACGATGCGAGGCAGCGCGCCTTCGTTGCCTTCGCAGCCGAAAAAGATTCTGCCGGAATTTAAATACTCGCTCGGCGGACGGCTGATCAACTGGCGCGCGTTGTAGCGCGGGTTGTCGAAGTGATCGTCCATGCGCTCGACGTAGGGCGCAACCCAATTGCAGCCGCCTTCAAGAAACGCAAAGCGCAGCTTCGGGTGGCGCTCCATCAATCCCGAGCACATCACGCTGGTGAATCCGGCCATGATCGGAAAAATACCCGCCAGCACGCGGTTGGGGAAAAAATGGGGAAACAGCTCGCTCACCGCGGGAAATTCCAGACTGAAATGGACGGCGATCGGCAGACTGTGACGGTTCGCCTCGGCGAAGAAAGGCTCGTGATCGGAATGATCGAGACGATTGGCGCCGATCGTTCCGCTTACCATCACGGCGGCGAGACCGCGCTCTTTGATCCGCGCGACTTCCGCGGCGGCGCTTGCGGGATCATTGAGGCAAACCAAGCCGACGCCTCTCAGACGATCCGGCGCTTCGGCGCATACTTTAGCGAGCCAGGTGTTGTAGGCGCGGCAGACGCCGTTCCCGAGCACGCCGTCTTTCCACGAATTGATGTGCAAGAGAAAGCTCGGATAGAGATACTGAACGTCGATTCCTTCTTTGTCTAAATCTTCCAGCCGTTCTTTCACGCTTGAGAGAGTTTGGCTGCCGACCGAGGCGCGCCGCGCCTCCCGGAGCTTTTTTCCCGGCGGCGCCGCCGAGCCGGGATTGCCGGCGCCTAGAATGCTCGGCCGCTCGTAGCGCGTCGATCCGTCCACGACCCAGAAATTATGGCCGTCTTCGTCGCCCACGAGCCGCGGGCGATAGTTGCGCAGCGGCGGCTCCATATATTTTTCGAAGACCTCTTCGGTCTCGAAAAGATGTCCATCGGCGTCGATAATCATGATTCCCCGTTACTACTCCGCCAAGCCGATTTTCGCCAGATCCACTTCCACACCGAGTCCCGGTTTTTCCGGCGGCGAAGAAAAGCCGTCGACGATTTCCAATCCGCTCGCGGGATCGTTCGCCATGCGCTCGAACTCACCGATCTCGCACGGCAGTTTCAAATTTTTGAGACTCGCCGCCAGGTGAACGTTGGCGGCGTCGAGCAGCCGGCTGCCGGGCGCCGTGCCGACAAGATAATCGATGCCGGCGGCTTCGCACACCGCGGCGGCCTTCCGCGCTTTGAAAATACCCCCCATCTTAGGAATTTTTAGACTGATGACATCCGCAGCGCCGGCTTCGATGATTCTGAGCGCGTCGGTCGCCGAGTTGACCGCCTCGTCCGCCATGACCAGCGGCGCGACCGATTGCCTGACCAGAGCCATGCCTTTCAAATCCGTTGCTTTGACCGGCTGCTCGACCAGCATCACATCGTACGGCGCCATCCGGTTGATGCTCCCGATCGCCTCTTTGGGAGAGCATGCCTGATTGAAGTCGATCGTGATCGTAATATCCGGGCCGACCGCGTCGCGCACGCGCTTGACCCGCTCGAGGTCGTCTCTAACGTTGTTTCCGACTTTGAGCTTCAGCGCCGTGTAGCCGCGCTTGACGAGATCGGACGATCGCTCGGCCATCTCTTTCGGAGCGAACATGCCCATGAGCCGCGTGACGCGCACGCGCGGGTGGATGACGCCGCCGAAGAGCCGGTTGGCCGGCACTCGCAAAATCTTTCCGGCCAGATCGTAGAGCGCCAGATCGATGCCGGCCTTGGCCCTCTCCGCGCCGTGCACGATCGAGTCGAGCTTGTGAACGATGGCTTCGATGTCGAACGGATCGGCGCCGACGATCGCCGGACCGAAGCGGTTGTTGAGCAGCTCGAGATGATTGGCGCCGGTATCGCCGGCGATGAAAAGCGCGCCCGGACTCGCGATGCCGACGCCGAAGATTTTCTCGTCGGTGTCGATGCGCACGAAGATCAGCTCATGCGTGTCGTGACCGCCGAGAGACGTTTTCCAGCCGGTCATCGTGTTTTGAACTTTATGTGAGACCGCGCGAACCCGGGTGATTTTCATTTCACTGCCTCCCGCGTAACGCTTGTATTTACCTCCGCACCGATAATGTTTGCAACCCATGCCCTCGCGGACATCGCTCGGGATCTCAAATGGCAAATCTCAAATTGCAAATCTGAGATCTGAAATCTACCCTTCGAGTTCTTAGGGGGGTGAGCGTGTCGAACCACGATCTGAGATTCCGAGCGAAGCGAAGATTGAGGCAGGCCACAACCACCCCGCTCGCGTATCAGTGCGAGCGGCCGTCCTGTCCGTGAGCGAAGATCGGCTCGGAGGCGATGGAACTCTCTGCGAAGCTGAGGACAAGCAGCATCGATGTTTGAGACCGCCTTGCTTTTCGGCGGGCGAGTTTCGATACTGCCCGAAGCGAGCAGTAAGAGTTCCCGCCGACGAGACGCTGGAGCGAACGGACGGGGCGGCCGCTCGTTTTGGGACACGTAGAAATCCAAAATCTCATTGACAGGATTCGGCGCGAGGGATATAATTAAATTCCGTGATGCGCTTTCCGAGAAGGCCATCGCGGCTTTTTATTTCTAGCGGCAAAACTCTGAGCAACAACCCTTTAACCGGCCCTTCTGTGCTCTGGGTTTGACATGGCCGTCGTCGCGATCATCCCGGCCCGCTACGATTCGACCCGCTTTCCCGGAAAGCCCCTGGCCCTGCTCGGCGGCAAACCGATGATCCAACACGTCTATGAGAACGCTTCCCGCACTCCAGGTTTGGATCGCGTCATCGTAGCCACCGACGACCGTCGGATTTTCGCGGCGGCGAAAAATTTCGGCGCCGAGGCGATGATGACTTCGGCAAAACACTTAAGCGGCACGGACCGTCTCGCCGAAGTCGCGCGAAAAATCCGCGCCGAGTGGATGATCAACGTCCAGGGAGATCTCCCTTTCATCCGGCCGCAAACGATTCTTCGAACGCTTAGTCCTCTCAAGCGCAACCGTTCGATCCCGATGGGTACGGCGAGGACGCCGATCGTCGAGCGCGATGAATGGCTCAACCCGAACGTCGTCAAGGTCGTGACCGATCGACAGGGATTCGCGCTGTATTTTTCCCGCGCGCCGATTCCGTACGCGCGGGACGACGGCATTCCGGCCGGCAACGGGGCCGGCAAGGTTCTCGGCTATCGTCACGTCGGCATCTATGTTTACCGCCGCGACTTTCTGTTGAAGTTCGCGGCCATGCGCCCCACGGCGCTCGAGCAGTCGGAAAAATTGGAGCAGCTTCGGGCCTTGTCGAACGGCTATCGCATTCGCGTCGCCGACGTGGAGGAGCCTTCGGTCGAGGTCGACACGCCGGACGATTTGCAAAAGGCGGAAGCATACCTGCGCAGCGCACAGCAATAAGAGCGGGAGAAACACCGGACTATGGCAAGCGTCAAAACAAAATTCATTTTCGTAACCGGCGGCGTCGTCTCATCGCTGGGTAAAGGACTGGCCGCCGCATCGATCGGCGCGCTGATGGAGAGCCGCGGCCTCCGAGTGACGCTGCTCAAAATGGATCCGTACATCAACGTCGATCCCGGCACGATGAGCCCGTTTCAGCACGGCGAGGTCTTCGTCACCGACGACGGCACCGAGAGCGATCTCGATCTCGGCCATTACGAGCGCTACGTCTCGACGCCGATGGGAAAGAAAAACAATTTCACCACCGGCCAGGTCTACGAAACCGTCATCGGCAAAGAACGGCGCGGCGACTATCTCGGCGGCACCGTTCAGGTGATCCCCCATATTACCGACGAGATCAAACGGCGCATCCAGGCCGCGGCCGAAGGCTACGACATGGCGATCTGCGAAGTCGGCGGGACGGTGGGAGACATCGAGGGTCTGCCTTTTTTGGAGGCCGTGCGCGAGTTCGGCTGGGACTGGGGCAAGGAAAACGTTCTTTACCTCCACCTGACGCTGGTTCCCTACATCGCCGCCGGCGGCGAGCTAAAGACCAAGCCCACGCAGCATAGCGTGAAGGAGCTGACCGGATTGGGCATCCAGCCGGACATCCTGCTTTGCCGCACCGATCGCCTGCTGGACAAAAAGATCAAGGCCAAGATCGCCAGCTTCTGCAACGTGGACGAAAGTTCGGTGATCACCGCCAAGGACGTGGAGTGGATTTACGAGGTGCCGCTGATTTTCCACCAGGAAGGATTGGATGAGAGGATCGTCGAGAAGCTCCACATGTGGACCGCCGCGCCCAATCTCAAGAAATGGGAAAAAGTCGTCCAGACGCTCAAGAACCCCAAAGAAACCGTGCGCATCGCGGTCGTCGGCAAGTACATGGAGCTGAAGGAATCTTACAAGAGCTTGATAGAATCGCTCGTGCACGGCGGCATCGCCAACGAAGCGAGGGTGGAGCTGGACTGTATCGAAGCAGAGGCCATCGAAGAGACCGGCACCAAAGTCTTGGATCAGGCCGAAGGCATTCTGGTCCCCGGCGGGTTCGGCGACCGCGGCAGCGAAGGAAAAATCACGGCGGCGCGTTACGCGCGCGAGAACCGCATCCCCTATTTTGGAATCTGCCTCGGCATGCAGATGGCGGTCGTGGAGTTCGCGCGCAACGTCTGCGGCCTTTCCGGCGCCAACTCGACGGAGTTCGACGCCGACAGCCCGCATCCGGTGATCGATCTCATGGAGACGCAAAAAGGCATCGAGAAAAAAGGCGCCACGATGCGGCTCGGCGCCTACCCTTGCGTCCTCCAGGACGATTCCCTGGCGGCAAAAGTTTATGGGAAGAAAAAAATCTCCGAGCGCCATCGCCATCGCTACGAATTCAACAACCAATACCGCGCCGCCTTCGCCGAAAAGGGCATGACACTGAGCGGGCTGTCGCCCGACTCCAGTCTGGTAGAAATCGTCGAGCTGAAAGACCATCCGTGGTTCTTGGGCTGCCAGTTCCATCCGGAGTTCAAGTCTCGTCCGATGGAGTCTCATCCGCTGTTCAAGGGATTCATCAAGGCGGCTTTGCAGAACCGGCTCGCGCTGAAAGAAGTGCCTCGGATCAAAGTCGCGCGGACCTAGCCGGCCGGTGAAAAAGGCCCGAGACAGGCCAAAGTACGCTTTGCGCTCTTGGCGCGACAAATGATCCAAACTTCGTGTGCTTCGTGCTCTTCGTGGTGAGAAGATTTTAACCACGACGGACACGGAGGTCTCGAAGGAAGGCAACACGATCTCCCGTAAAGCGGTGGAAATTTGCATTCCGCGGCTCGCAGTGTTCTACTTAGCGACGCATCATGGCTTCCAAAAAAATTAAGATCGGCGGCTTTGAAATCGGCGGTGGACGGCCGCTGGCGCTGATCGCCGGTCCGTGCGTCATCGAGAGCGCCGATTCGGCAATGAGGCATGCGGCCTTCATCAAAAGCGTCGCCGATCGAGTCGGCATGCCCGTCATCTTCAAATCTTCCTACGACAAAGCCAACCGCACCTCGCTCTCGTCGTTCCGCGGACCCGGCATCGACGAGGGGCTTCGCATTCTCGCCAAAGTGCGGCGGGAGATTGGCGTGCCGGTGTTGACCGACGTGCACGAGAAAGAGCAAGCAGCCCTCGTGAAGGATTCCGCGGACGTGTTGCAGATTCCCGCCTTTCTCTGCCGCCAGACCGATTTCGTCGTGGCCGTGGCGCGCTCGGGAAAAGTCGTCAATGTGAAGAAAGGGCAATTCCTGGCGCCGTGGGACGTGCGCAACATCGTCGAGAAAATCGTCTCGACGGGAAACGAGCAGGTCATGGTCACCGAGCGCGGCGCATCGTTCGGCTATAACAATCTGGTTTCGGATATGCGCTCGCTCGTGGTGTTGGGCGAGCTCGGCTATCCCGTCGTCTTTGACGCCACCCATAGCCTGCAGCTTCCCGGCGGGCTCGGCAAGGCGTCGGGCGGAGAACGCCGCTACATCCCGGCGCTTGCCAGGGCCGCCGTCGCCGTCGGCATTGACGCGCTGTTTATGGAAGTGCATGAAAATCCGGACTGCGCGCCGAGCGACGGGCCCAACTCCCTGCCCCTGGGAGAGCTCGAAGAGCTGCTCAAGCGAGTGAAGGAAATCGACGCGTTGTTGAAGAACAATTAAATATGGATACCGGCAAAACATTGAAACGCGCGCGCGATGTGCTGGAGATCGAGGCGCGGGGAATTTTGTCTCTCGTGGACCGGCTCGATGAAAATTTCCTCCGCGCCGTGGATCTCCTCCATCACTGCAAGGGAAAAGTCGTCGTCACGGGACTCGGAAAGTCGGGCCTTATCTGCCGCAAGATCTCCGCCACGCTCTCGAGCACCGGCACGCCTTCGCTTTTTCTCCATGCCGGCGATGCCAATCACGGCGACATGGGAATGATTAACAAGGGAGACGTCGTGCTCGCGGTCTCGAACAGCGGCGAGACCGAAGAAATTCTCAAATTCGCGCCGGCCATCAAACGGCTCGGCATCAAGCTGATCGCCATGACCGGCAACCATGCTTCCACTTTGTCGCGCATCGCCGACGTCGTTCTCAACGCCGGCGTCAAAGAAGAAGCTTGCCCAATGGGACTCTCGCCCACGGCCAGCACCACCGCGGCCCTGGCGTTGGGCGATGCCCTGGCGGTCGTCCTCCTTGAAAAAAAAGGCTTCAAGGAAGAAGACTTCGCTCTGCGGCATCCCGGCGGAACGCTCGGGCGTAAGCTCCTGCTAAGCGTCGAAGAATTGATGCATCGGGGCCCGGAGTTGCCGCTGGTCGGCGAAGAGACTCCGATGAAAGACGCCATCCTGGCCATCACCTCCAAACGCCTGGGAGTGACCGGAGTGCTGAACGGTCAAGGTCATCTCGTCGGCATCATCACCGACGGAGATCTCCGACGCGGATTGGAAAGCAAAGGAGACATCTTCCGCTTCAAGGCAAAAGATCTCATGAGCCTCAACCCTAAGACCGTGCCTGCCGACGCGCTGGCGGCGCGGGCCATGGCGCTCATGGAAGAGCATTCGATTACCTCCTTATTCGTCCTGGACGAGGGCGCCAAACAACCCATCGGCATCGTCCACCTTCACGACCTTCTCAAGGCCGGTATCTAATCTCCGTGCAGCGCATCACGGCCGCAGTCCGCAAAAAAGCCGGGAGAATAAAACTCCTCTTGCTCGACGTGGACGGAGTCTTGACCGACGGCAGGATCGTGGTGGATCACCGCGGGAGAGAGATCAAATCCTTCGACGTGCGCGATGGACAAGGAATTCGCCTGCTCCAGCGCGCGGGAATCCAGATTGGCATCGTTTCCGGCCGCTCCTCGGCCGCAGTCAATCATCGTGCCAAAGAGCTTGGAATCAAACTTGTTTACCAGGGCGCCGATGACAAGATTGTCGCTTACGAAAAAATCAAGCGCGCCACGGGATTGTCGGACATGGAGGTCGCCTACGTCGGCGACGATCTTGTGGACCTGCCGCTTCTCAAACGTGTCGGCTTGGCGATAACGGTCAACGACTGCTGGGC
>JBGQBP010000037.1:0-19951 GCA_041494945.1 Binatia bacterium
ATCGTCGTGATGCTCTACGGCTCTTTTTACCTCGGCGAGAGAGCCATGGCCAAGGCGCAAGCGCGCTCCGACCAGAGCCAGGCGGTCCGGACCTTTGAGGAATTGCTGGCGGGATACGTCCACTCGGCGTATCCGTATCACGCTTCGGTCCGCAATCTTGCGGTCTATTTCATCGGCGACGACCGCAGCGTCGAGTTTGTCTCCTCGCTCTCCGTAGGCTTGGGCGGACGGGGAATGGCCAAAGTGCGCGTTTCTTCCGAGCTTGTTGGCAATCAAGGGGCGACGGTGACGCTGGAGGAGGAAATGCCGGTCCGGGTGAGTGAAAAAGATCAAGGAGGCGGCGGAGGCTACAGCAACAGCCTCGTTATCGCCGAGGGCCTCAGAGGATTTCGCATCGAGTACCTGGATTCCGCGTCGGAAAACGAGAGCTGGGTCGATGAATGGGACGGGCGGCAGCTCCGCGCGCTCCCGCGGGCGATCCGTCTCGTCTATCATGACGAAGGAGGACGGGAAGTGCGGCGGGTGTATCCTATCATGATAAAAATGTTGGCGTCATGAGCAGGCACTCAGCACCCGGCACTCGGCACTCAGCACTTTCGAGCGAGCGCGGCGTCGCGCTGGTGATAGTGCTATGGATTTTTATTTTGCTTTTCGTCGTAGCCTTCGACTTTTCCGCCTCGGTGCGCGAGGAGGGCACGGCGACGCATCGCTACGCTCAAGAGACCGAGGGCTATTATCTGGCGCTTGCGGGGTTTCAGCAGGGCGTCTATGAATTGCTCAAGCTGGCCGCGCAGACCGGCCAGGTGGCCGTTCCCGCTCAGGGCGAAGATCTGTTTGAGGGGAATTGGAAAAAAGGGACGCTTGGAGAAGGAGTCTACGAGGTGCGCTTCGTGGACGAGGCGGGGAAGATCAATTTGAATCGCATTACCGAAGACACGCTGCGGAGCGTCTTCGCCCACCTGGGAGTGGAGGAGCGGCAGAGAAATATTCTGGTCGATTCTATCATGGATTGGCGCGACGAAGACGATCTCCATCGGCTCAACGGCGCGGAGAGCGATTACTATCTTACCCTCTCGCCTCCGTACACGGCGAAAAACGGTCCTTTCGACAGCGTCGAGGATCTCCTCTGGGTGCGCGGCATGACCGCGGAGCTTTTCTACGGCAGGGAAGGGGGAGTCGGGCTCCGGGAAATTTTTACCGTGGACAGCCCCTCGGGGGTCAATCTACGCACAACGACGGCGGCGGTGTGCGTAGCGCTTTTAGGCATTCCTCTGGAGAAGTGCCGGGTGTTTATCGCGCAGAGGGCTAAATTATCCGAGAAGACCCTGAACGACCTGTTGAGGCTTTTGGGCATCGCCGACGACTCGCTCATCCGCCGGCAGGTGATGTTCGCCAATCCCACGGTGATTACGGTCGAGGCCAAGGGCCATCAAGCGGACTCACCGACGGAGCGGCAGGTGAAAGGAGTGATCCGCATGGTCGGCGGCGATCGCGGCTATGACCTGATTCGGTGGCTGGATCGCGATTCGGTAAGAGATCAAAGAGTCGAAGGGGCCCTGGGGCGACAGGAAGGATGATATCGGCTGAGCCATGATGAACCCGCGCTGGTTTAAAGATCTTTTCCGCGCCGATTTCGTGAAGAGCGTCGGTCTCTACGTCACGCCGGATCGCTTCTATCTCGTGCGCATGCGCAAAAGCCTGCTGCACCTGGCCGTGCTCGAGACGCAGTCGCGCGAGATAGCTCCCGGGGCGGATTCGGCGGCGCGCAAGCAGGCGCTCGGCGACGCGCTGAGATCCCTGGCGCACTTCGATCCCAAGAAGGACCCGCTCTATATCTGTCTCTCCTCGGACCAGGTCATCAGTATGGAGATTTCCTTTCCGCAAGTCGCCGGAGACAATCTCGCTCAGGTGGTGGAGTACGAAATCGAAAGGCATATTCCGTTTCGCCGGGACGAGGTCTACTACGATTTTCTTCCTATAGGCGCCGACGGCGATAGGGTCGGGGTGCTGCTGTTCGCAATTCAAAAAAAGATCATCGACGACGTGCTCGAAGTCTTTGCCGGCTTCGGCGCCAAGCCGCGCGGCGTCGAGAGTTCGGCGACGGCGCTGTCGAATTATCTGCTTTTTTGCACCGGCGGCCTCAGCGGGCCGGCGCTGCTTTTAGGGGGCCGTGATCACGACTTGGAGTTGACCGGTCTCAGCGCCCGTGGCGAAGGCTGGAAACGGGAAACCGTATTCTCCTTCAGCCACAGGCTACCTCACTCCGATTGGGCTCAAGGGCCGGGCCGGGAGATTTTTTTCAGCTCTCTGCGCGGGTCGCCGCGTTTCTTCGGCTGGGGCAACGCGGCGGAATTTTTGCGCTCGGTGACCCAGGAAGCCCTGCCGTACGAGGACCTGATCGACTTGGGAAAAGCCAAGCTCGACCAAGGCGAGGAGATCGCCGCCGAGCCCGCTTTTCTCCCTGCGGCGGGCGCCGCGCTGCATGGGCTTCGCGAGGCGACTTTCGACGTCAATCTTGTGCCCGGGGCGAAAAAAGAAGGGCGGGGAAAGGCGCTTTCGTGGGTGAATGCGTCCCTTGCCGCTTTGCTCTTGCTCGGGCTGATAGGATGGGGCGGCAGTTACGCGATCAAAGACGAGATGCGGTTGCGCCAATTGCAGAAAGAGAACCAGAAGATCGCTCCGTCAGTGGAGGCTTTGCGCCGCGAAGAGACCGAGCTCAACCGCCTGCGCAAGGAGATCGCCTTCTTCTCCGATCTCAAGCAGCGCCGCGGCATCGTCATGCGCGTCCTGGACGAGCTTTCCCGCATCGTTCCCACGAATGCTTACGTTGCCAACCTGCGCCTGCGCGAAAATAATCTGGAACTCCAGGGCGCCGCCGAGAGCGCGTCCAATTTGATTCCTCTACTGGAGCGCTCTCCCATATTTGAAAACGTGGCCTTCAACGCCCCTTCGAGCAAAGGCCGCGACGGGCGAGAGACGTTTTCCATCAAAGCCGACCTCGAGCGGCCCAAAGCAAGCGCGGCGGCGAAACCATGAATAGTATTCGGCGCATCTGGCAAAGGTTATCCGGGCGTGAAAAGGGTCTGGTCATTGCGACGCTCGTGATCTTCGGCTTGATCTTGGGCCGCTCTTTTGTGCTGGTCCCGTACACGGAGCGCCGCGAGTGGGTCCAAAGCCAGCTCGAAATCCAGCCCCAGCGGCTGGAAAAAAATCTTCGCTACATCGACCGCAAGGCGAACATCATGGCGAGTCTCGAAGAGGCCCGGGCCGAGCTCAAGACGCTGGAGCCCTTTCTGCTTACGGGCGACACTCCCTCGGTGAGCGCCTCCGATCTCCAGCAGACCGTGCAGGGCCTGGCGACCAGAGGAGGCACGCAGGTCGTCTCCACGCGAGTCTTGAATCCCGAGGCGATGGGCCCGTTCTCGCGGATTCCCATACAACTGGAGATCAGCGGGCTGATCGAGCAAGTGGCCGGTTTGATCCAGGGGATCGAATCGGCCCCCAAGCTTCTCGTGATCAACGAGATCAACGTGCGCTCGTTCGCGATCGCCGGCGCGCCGCCGCGCCGGCCGGACGGAACTTCGGCGCCGCTCCCGCCGCAAAATATGCGCGTGAGCCTAACCGTTTCCGGCTTCGTGCGCAACGAGCCCTTGCCTGCTTCACCTCCGGCAAAGGACGCGGCGAAGCAAGCGCCGTCGGACCGTGGGAGCAGGGCGCCGCTGGAGAGCGAGCTCCCCCGGACGAGACAGCCAAGGTATGAAAACGATTAGCGCGGAAATGCGTATTTTTAGATCGGCCCTGACGATGAAAGACCTCGACCGCTTTAGGCGCCCGCCTGTTTCAAAAGTCCGTTGACCTGCCGCCGGTTCCGGAGTAGGAGTATAAGACAAATTTGGCTTGGCCATTGGAGGTTGAGTTATTCTTAAGCGTTCTTCGCTGCTAAGCCTGCTGCTTCTGGCCTCGATCGTGTTTGTGGGCGCGAGCACTTACCGGCACTGGCAAGCGGGACCCTGGGACCTGCCTACCGCGGGGAAAGCCAAAGAGACGCCTCCCGCCCGGAAGACCGACGAGGAGCCGCCGCAGCTCCTGGTGACCAATACGCGCAACATTGTCGAGAAAAATCTTTTCGATCCGGAGCGCGGCGCGACCCGCACCAAGGACAAGGAAGCCGAAGCATCGGCGGCGGCGATGCAGCGGATTCGCAGCATGGTGCTTCTGGGCACCGCGATTTTGGGCAACAGCCGTTACGCCATCATGCAGGAGCCTTCCGAACCGCGTGCTCCCGCCAAGCCCGGAGTCTCGGGGCAGACGCGCCTTAAAATAGGAGACGTGATAGAAGGTTTCAAACTTTCGGAGATCCGTGACAAGAATGTGGTCTTCACCAAGGGCGCTTCCAGGGTGGAGGTGGCGATCGATTTCTTCCGGCCCGGCGGCGAGCCTCCGCCAGCGACGAAAGCGCCGCCACCTCCCCGGCAGCCGGTAGGGCCGCGCATTCTGCCGCGCGCCGCAGGCGCCGGCGCGCCTCCAGATACCGCCCAGCAGGAAGGCTCGGTCGGCGGACGCAGCGCGCTGAGGGGCGAGCGGCTGCTTCAACCTCCGCAGCAGCCCGTAGGGCGCCCGCTCCTGAGAATTCCGCCGGCCAAGACGGAGAATGCTCCGGCCGAGAGCCCTTAGAGAGTCAAAGGAGAGAAACATGGCAGGGAGAATATTGCGCAAGAACGTTCTCATCGCGGTCCCGCTGTTGTTCATGTTCCTGACGATTTCGGGCCCGGCGGGCAAGACCGTTCGCGCGCAGGAAACGAGGCAGCGCGGCGCGTCGGAGAACGAAGTTCAGCCTCCCGAGGGAAAAGATTCCGACGAACAAGAAGCGCCCGCTCCGGCTAACCAGACTGCTCCTCAAACGCCGCCCGCTCAGCCGGCGCCCCCGGCGGCCGGACAGGTTGCGCCCCAGGCTCCGCCGGCGGGGCGCGCGCCCCCGCCCGTGGCGACTCCCGAGCAGCGCCTGGCGCCGCCGCCCGCGGTTTCCAGAGGCGAGTTGGTTTCGTTGAATTTCAATCGCGCCGACCTGATCGAGGTCATTCACGTTTTGGCGCAGCACTTGAGGATCACCTACACGATCGATCCCGACGTCAAAGGCACCGTCACGATCAACAGCGCCGAACCGCTAAAAAAAGAGGACCTTTTTCCCGTCTTCCATCAGATCCTCAGGATGAACGGCGCCGTGGCGGTAAAAACGGGCGACACGATCTACCGCATCGCTCCGATCGAAAAAGGCAAAGGCATCGCCCGGCCCGCGGGCGCAGACATGGAAGGCGGGTACGCGATCCAGGTCGTCCCGGTCAGATTTTTCTCCGTCTCGGAGATGAAAAGGCTTCTTGTCCCATTCGTCACTCCGGGAGGCGACGTGCTCGATTATCCGCGCGGGAACTTTCTCATGATCGTCGATCTTCCCGCGAACATCCAGCGGCTGATGGAGATCCGGGACATGATCGACGTGCAGACTTTCGTCGGCACGCGCACGGAGATCTACCAGCCCAAGATCGCCAGCGCCGACGAGTTGCAAGCGGAAATGACCAAGGTCATGCAGGCTTATGCCTCCTCGGCATCGCAGGCGGAGGGATTCGCCGCGCAGTTTCTCTCGATCCCGCGCATCAATCAGCTCTTGATCGTGGCCGACAGCGAGTCGGCATGGACTTACGTCAAGCGCTGGCTCGAACGGCTCGATACCATCGGCGAAGGTCCGGGAAGAAAAATCTTTCTCTACCCGGTGGAAAACGGCAAAGCGGTGGACCTGGCCGACGTGCTGACGCAGGTGCTGGGGATTAGCAGCGGCCAGAAAAGAGATCGGGGACCGACACTGGAGCAGCTCCACCGGGGAACCTCGGGTGCGGCGCCCACGACGCCGGGCTTGCAGCGGAGTCCGGGAACGGGCGTAGGAACGTTCGGCGGGACATCCAACATGGGTAGTCTGCAGGCACTTGCTCCCGCCCAGCCGCAGCAACAAGCGGCGCCTCCACCCACGGCCGCGCAGCAAAGACAGCAACAGCCCGGACGGCCAGGGGGTCCGGGGGGCCAACCTGACCAGAGACAGGAAGAGCAGTTGCGCGTCGTCGCCGATGCAACCACCAACACGCTGATCATTTTCGGCACGTCGCAAGAGTTTCAAAACATCAAAAATATTCTTAGAGAGCTGGATATCCCGCCGCGCCAGGTGGTGCTCGAATGTTTGGTGGCGGAGGTCCAGTTGACCGGCAGCAACAGTCTTGGCTTTAATTACCAAATTCTCAGTCGGGCAAATGAGTCTTTCACCGATGCCTTTAAGCGGACTCCCTTCACGGTCGGGGGAGGGAAAGGGGACGCTATAGCCGCAGGCATCAACGCTCTCGTTGGGAACGACAAAGTTCGCGGTCTGATCGAGGCGCTCCAAGGCGATACCCGGTCAAAGATCCTCGCCTCGCCGACGATTCTCGCCACGGACAACCAGCCGGCCCGCATCCAGGTCGGCGACGAGATCCCAATAGCCACCGGTTCGCTTACGGCATTGAATGGCGGATCGACGACCGACCTGGCGACGGCCACGACGATTCAGTCCCGCAACACGGGGAAAATCATGACCATCATCCCGCAGGTGAATGCCAAGGGACTGGTCAATCTCCAGATCAAAGTCGAGATTAGTAAACAAGGTGATCCAGTCCCCGTGGGAAATGGCGGTAATTTCCCTTCTTTTGCCACGCGTGACGTCGAGACGACTGCCGTAGTCAAAGACGGCGAGAGTTTGATCATCGCCGGTATCTTCTCCGAGGACAGGAGCCGGACCCGGAGCGGCATTCCATTTTTCATGGACATCCCCGTGTTCGGCTGGTTTTTTAGAAACACGAAGGAGACGTTGGGCGAACGGACGGAGCTGATTATTATCATCACTCCTCATGTCATTCGCAACCTGGAAGAATCCCGAAGAGTAACGGATGAGTTTAGAGGAAAGCTCTCGACCGTCGCCGGGGAGATCGAGAGAATGAGACGCGGAGCGGCGAAAGACGATATGTCCCCGCCGAAACTGGTCGATCCTGAGAGGGAATCGAGAGCGACTCCGGAAATCGCGCCGGAAAACAGCGCCGCAAGCGCGCCGCGCGGGAGCGGCCCGGAGCGAAACTCCGCCGCGCCGATCTCGGCCAACGTGGAAGCGCCGCCGTCGCCGGGCGCGTGGAAGACCGTGGTGAAATTTCTCTCGTTCGGACTTTTCTAGCCGGGAGAGATTTTCTGTTCCTGACACCTGAACTGAAGAGAGATTCTTCGCTCCGCTCAGAATGACACGAAAGAAGTTGTCATCCTGAACGAAGTGAAGGATCTCTCTTATCCCGTAGAACCTGCCTAACATTTTCTATGGCCTCATCCGATTTGCTGCGTCTCCTTGAGCGGCTGCTCCCGCTCGCGACCGCGCCGTTTCACGAGCGCTTTGTCGGTTCTTTTCTTTGCGACGAGCTGAGAAACGCCGGCCTCGATTTCACCGTCGATGAACACGGTAATATCGTCGCCGCCTATGGCGACGAGCCGTCGCTCGCCTGCGTCGCGCACATGGACCATCCGGGCTTCGAGATCGCCGAGGCATCCGGCGCGACGGCGGAGGCATTGTGGTTCGGCGGCGTGGACGCGAAATATTTTTCCGGCGCGCGCGTGATCGTCTACGAGCGAGACTCGGGCGCGCCGCGCGCCCGCGGCGTCGTCCGAAAGATTAGCAAGAACATTCTGGGACGGGTCGAGAAAATGTCGCTGCGGCTGGACGGGAGCGTTCAGCCTGGAGACTTCGGGACATGGAACCTGGCGCCTTTTCGGCGCCAGGGTAAACTGATCCACACCAAAGGGGCGGACGACCTCGTGGGCTGCGCCGCTATCTTGATGCTACTCAAGCAGCTCAAAGAGCGCGGCGTAAAAACCGGCGCGCGCGCCGTGTTCACGCGCGCCGAAGAGCAGGGTTTTATCGGCACGCTGGGGATGATCCGCTCGGGCTCTCTACCGCCTTCGACGAAAATTATTTCCGTCGAAACCAGCAAAGCGCTGCCGGGCGTGGTTTTAGGCGGCGGCCCGGTGATCCGTCTCGGCGACCGCGCGAGCATGTTCGATCATCGCATGGTTTTTTTTATGGATCGCGTCGCGCGCGAGCTACAAAAAAAAGACCGGCGGTTTAGATATCAGCGAAGAGTCATGGACGGCGGGACGTGCGAGGCGACGCCGTATCAATTGAACGGCTACGTGGCCGGCGGCATCGCAGTCCCGCTGCACAACTATCACAACCAGGGAAAAACGAAGATCGGCGCCGAGGCGGTTCATTTGAGAGACGTGGAAGGAGCGGTCGGTTTTCTCGTCGCGCTGGCGGCGCGGATAGAAGATTTCGACGCCGCAACCGAGGAGGCGCGCGCGCGAATCGAAAGCGGCTGGGAAAAATATGGGCCGCGGCTGAAATCGGACAGGTTTTCATAACGGTCGGCGGTTTGTTATGATGGTGGGGGTGAGGGCAACGTGAATCCAAAAAAACTTACGATAGAAAAGGTTCAAGAAGCGCTGCGCAAGGAAAAATACATTTGCGACCGCTCGCTGGCGACGGTGGTTTATCTCTCGATTTCCATGGGAAAGCCGCTGCTGCTCGAAGGCGAGGCCGGAGTGGGCAAGACAGAAGTCGCCAAGGTCTTGGCGGAGATCATGGAGACCAAGCTCATCCGTCTCCAATGCTACGAAGGGCTGGACGCCAACACGGCGCTCTACGAGTGGAACTATCCCAAGCAGATGCTCCGCATCAAGCTCGAAGAGGTCGGCCGGCGCGACCGCGGCGCCGTGGAGACCGAGATCTTCAGCGAGGAATATCTGGTCAAGCGGCCGCTGCTCGAAGCGATTCAAGGCAACGGCGCGACGCCGCCGGTGCTGCTGATCGACGAGATCGACCGCGCCGACGTGGAGTTCGAGGCGTTTCTGCTGGAGGTGCTCTCGGATTTTCAGATCACCATCCCCGAGCTCGGCACGATCCGCGCCAAGGCGCGGCCCTACGTCTTTTTGACTTCCAACCGCACGCGGGAGATTCACGACGCGCTCAAGCGCCGCTGCCTCTACCACTGGATCGACTATCCGACCTTCGAGAAGGAGCGCGAGATCCTGGCGACGAAGTTTCCCGAGATTCGCGAGCGCCTGGCCGGTCAGATCTGCTCGTTTATGCAGCAGGTGCGGCAGATGAATTTCTACAAGCGGCCCGGCGTGGCGGAGACTCTCGATTGGGCCTCGGCGCTGATCATGCTGAACCGCGACGAGCTCGACGAAAAAACCGTGCAGGAGACCGTGGGATGCGTCTTCAAGTACCGCGAGGACCTGCACCACTTGGAGGAAGAGCTTGCCGGGAAACGAATCGATTTCGATGCCGAGGCGAAAGCGAGCGGCGCCGAGCCGGATTGAGCCATGGAAATTTCCGACGAGCTGATTCTCAAAAGCGTAAATCGCTTTGCCGCGCTGCGCGGCCAGGGAACGGCGCCGAACGTGCTCGCGTTCAGCCGGGTCTTGAAAGAGCTGGGAATCAAGATCGGCCTCAGCCAGACGCTGGACGCGAGCCGCGCGCTCGAGTACGTGGACATCGGCCGCCGGGCGGATTTCCAGGCGGTGCTGCGCGCGAATCTGGTGTCCAATAAGGAAGAGGTGGCTCTGTTCGAGCGCGCCTTTGATTTGTTTTGGCGCGCGCGGCCGCCGCAGGAGAGTTTCACCGAGACGTCGGACATCCCTTCGCTCCCGTCCGAGGAACCGCAAATCGAGCAGGGCAGCGGCGAGAACCTGCAAGATCTTCTGGAATCGTTCTCCGCCGGCGAATCCGGGAAGGACGGCGACGCGGAGCAAATCTCCATCCCGACGTACAGCCCGAGCGAGTCGCTCAGCAAAAAAGATTTCAGCGACCTGGGAATCGAGGAGAGCCGCGCCATCCGCCGCGCGATCCTGATGATCGCCACGAAGATCGCCACTCAGGTGAGCCGGCGCAAAAAGCGCGCGACCAAGGGCGAAGAGGTGGACCCGCGCTCGACCATGCGCAAGAGCATCAAATACGGCGGCGAGATCATCGAGCTTGCGCGCCGCAAGCGCCGGATCAAAAAGACCCGCGTCGTGCTCCTCTGCGACGTGAGCGGCTCGATGGACTGCTACAGCCGGTTTTTGATCCAGTTCATGTACGGCTTGCAAAACGAGCTGTGGGGCGTCGAGACGTTCGTCTTCAGCACTTCTCTCAGCCGGATCACGCATCTGATCCGCTCGAAAGAGATCGCGAGCGCGCTGGAGCGAATTTCCCATTCGGTCGTGGGCTGGTCGGGCGGGACGAACATCGGCCGGTCGCTGGCAACTTTCAACCGCGACTTCGCGCCCAGTCTCGTGACCCACCGGACGGTGGTCGTGGTCATCAGCGACGGTTGGGACCGCGGCGACGTGTCCGTGCTGGAGCGCGAGATGCAGGCGCTCAAGCGGCGCTGTTACAAGATGGTCTGGCTCAATCCGCTATTGGCGAGCGACCATTACGAGCCGCTTTGCAAAGGCATGCAGGCGGCGCTTCCCTATATCGACCACTTTTTGTCCGTGCACAATCTCAACAGTCTCGTCACTCTGGGACGGACGTTGCAAAAAATGGTCGCGTAAAAATAGGCCGTAGGGGCGCGATTTATCGCGCCCTCGGTGAAGGGTTTATTAGAGAGGAGATAAAGCAATGGCTGGACCCGGCATGTGTCATGACGACCAAGGCCCAAAGAAAGATTCGATCTACCATCAGATCAAAGAGTTTCTCGACAAAGGCGAGACGCTGGCCGTCGCCACGATCGTCTCGACGAAGGGATCTACGCCGAGAGAGACCGGCGCGAAGATGGTGGTCACCGCGTGGGGAGAGATCCTGGGAACGATCGGCGGCGGATGCGGCGAGGCCGACGTCAAGCGCGAAGCGATCGAGGTGATCCGGACGCGCAAGCCCAGAACCGTGCGCGTGGATCTTCTTGATGATATCGCATCCGACAGCCCGGCGGTTTGCGGCGGCATCATGAACGTCTTTATCGAGCCGTGGTGGAAAGAAGAAGGCAATAGGCAGTAGGCAAAGATGGAGAAACTGGTCGAAGAGCTGATTCGGATTCAAGAAGAAGGCGCGGCCGGCGTGCTTGCCACCGTGGTTGAAGTCGAGAAGAATGGCGCCGTCGCAGCGGGACAAAACTTCCTGATCCGCGACGGCAAGCCGGTCGTCGGCACGATCCGCCAGGAAAGGCTGGTCGAGGCCATTCTCAAAGAGGCGGATGCCCGTCTCAAAGAGGAGAAATCGAAGCTCGTTTCTCTGGAGTTGCCCGACAACGGCGGCAAAGTAGAAGTCTTTTTCGAGGTGCTTCCCGCGCCGCCGAAGCTGATCGTAGTCGGCGCCGGCCACATCGCCGTGCCGCTCACCAAATTCGCCAAGCTCCTGGATTTTCACGTGACCGTGCTCGACGACCGTATTTTGTTCGCCAACCGCGAGCGGTTTCCCGGCGCGGACGACATTCGCGTCGGCGATATGGCGGCCGAGCTGAAGGGGCTGCCTCTCACTCCCTCGACGTACATCGTGCTCATCACGCGCGGCCACAAGTACGACGATCCCTGCTTGCGCGAGATCGTTCACAGCCGGGCCAAATACATCGGCATGATCGGCAGCCGGCGTCGCATCAAGGCATTATTCGAGAAGTTTCGAAACGAAGAGAAAATTGCGGAAGAAATTCTGCAGCGGGTCTACGCCCCGATCGGCCTCGATATCGCGACCGAGACGCCCGAGGAGATCGCGCTGTCGATCATGGCCGAGATCGTCAAAGTTCGCCGCGGCGGCGAGGCGCGCTCGCTGTCGGGAAAATGAGCGCTCGTTATCGGCGTGGGAATAAAAATTACCGGAGTCGTGTTCAGCCATTTGGGACGCGCGGCGTCGTTCATGGCGTTGGATTGGGTGCAAGCGTCGCTCAGCGACAAGCTCGGATTTTCTCCCTATCCGGGCACGCTGAATCTGCGGCTGGAGACGCAGCCGATGATATTGGCGTGGCGGGAAATCCAACAATCTTCAGGCATCGAGATCGGCGCGCCCGACGCGGCGTTTTGCCAGGCCCGTTGCTTTTTGGTCCAGATTGAGGGTAAACATCAAGGCGCTGTGATTCTCCCGGCAGTTGCTGGTTATCCGGCGGACAAGGTCGAGGTCATCGCGCCCGTGCGGTTGAAGGACGCGCTCAAGGTCTCGGACGGGAGGCCGGTCACGCTGGAATTTGCGGAGTGATTCAATGAAGCGACTCATTATCGGAATTTCCGGCGCGACCGGCGCGATCTACGGCGTGCGTATGCTCGAGGTGCTCTCCAAGCTGAAGGACGTGGAGACGCATCTGGTGCTGACGCGCGCGGCCAAGATGACGATCCAGGTCGAGACGCCTCATTCCGTCAAGGACGTCGAATCGATGGCGGACGTGGTGCACGACATCAACAACGTCGGCGCCAGCATAGCGAGCGGATCTTTTCGCACCGCCGGCATGGTCATCGCGCCCTGCTCGATGAAATCGTTGGGCGGCATCGCCCATTCGGTCGGCGGCGATCTTTTGGTCCGCGCCGCGGACGTGATTCTCAAGGAAAGAAAGAAGCTGGTCCTGGTCGCGCGCGAGACGCCGCTGCACCTGGGCCACCTGGAAACCATGGTGGCGCTCACGCGGATGGGCGCGGTGATATTTCCCCCGATGCCCGCCTATTACCACCGTCCCAAGACGCTCGACGACATCATCAACCAGACCGTTAGCCGCATCCTCGATCAGTTCGACATCGACGTGAATCTCTTCGAGCGCTGGAGCGACGACCAGATGCGCCGCCATTCCGCTGCCGACCGCGTGGTCTCGGTCGTTCCAGGCAAGGAATCCAGGCCGGCAAAAAAGTCCAAGTGATCGTCCCTTCGCCCCATGCCTCCTCCACCAAGGGGTAAAAAACCTCTCACCCCGACCCAGCGGAGAAAAAAGGAGCACCTCGATCTCTGCCTCGACCCGCCGTCGGCCGCGAGTCCGGCGGCCACCGGCCTCGACCGCTACGCCTTCGTTCACAATGCGCTGCCGGAGATCGACATCGACGAGATCGACCTCGGCGCGAATTTTCTCGGCAAGCGTCTGAACGCGCCGCTCTTGATCTCGTCGATGACCGGCGGCTTCGATCTGGCGCGCAAGGTCAATCGCAATCTCGCCGCGGCGGCGCAGAAACTCGGGCTCGGGATGGGCGTCGGCTCGCAGCGCGTGGCGATCGAGGAGCCGGGCGCGGCCGATTCTTTCAAGGTGAGAGATCTTGCGCCGGACATTCTCCTGCTCGCAAATCTCGGCGCGGTTCAACTGAATTACGGCTATGGCATCGAGCAGTGCCGCAAGGCCGTTGCGATGATCGACGCGGACGGACTGATTCTTCATCTGAACGTCCTGCAGGAAGCGGTGCAGCCCGAGGGAAACCGAAACTTCAAAGGGCTCGCGCGACGCATCGCGCAAATCTGTCGTTACCTGGAAGTTCCGGTCGTGGCTAAAGAGGTGGGATTCGGCATCTCGGCGGACGCCGCGCTGCGGTTGAAGCAGGCAGGCGTCAAAGCCATCGACGTCGCGGGCCGCGGCGGGACCTCATGGTACGCGGTGGAAGCGAAGCGCTCGGCCCAAAAGGGAAAACCGTTGGAACAAACATTCGCCGATTGGGGAATCCCGACCGAAGAGGCCCTGGTCCAGGTGCGCAGCGCCGTGCCGGATATCGAGCTCGTCGCGTCCGGCGGCATCCGCAACGGCCTGGACGTTGCCAAGTCCATCGCCCTCGGCGCGAACGTCGCCGCCATCGGGCAGCCGCTGCTCGCGCCGGCTTTGGAATCGGCGGACAAGGTGATAGAATCCCTCCTCAAAGTCATTCACGAGATCAAAGTCGCCATGTTGTGCGTCGGCGCAGGCGATATCGCGGCGCTAAGAAACGCTCCGCTCGTTCGCAGGACTGAATAGGGGCGGTTCGCGAACCGCCCCTACAATGGCCCAGTCCTTTGGTTATGTCGGTCGAACTTAAGCAGCAGATCTTAGAGTACATGGAGAGCCACAACACCATGACGCTGGGAACATGTCATGGCGAGGTGCCCTGGGCAGCGACGGTGTTTTACGCCAGCGACGGCTTGCGGCTCTATTTCTTCTCCGCGCCGGACTCGCGGCATTGCCAGAACCTCGCAGCCAACGCGCGAGTCGCCGTCACGATCCAGGAAGACTACCGCGATTGGCGGAAGATCAAAGGCATCCAGCTCGAAGGCCGAGCCGCGCCAGTGGATTCCCTCATCGAAAAGGGCAGGGCGATGGCGGCTTACGCGCGCAAGTATCCCGAGGTCATGAAGGTCTTCGGCAACCCGGCGAGCGGCGCTTTGTATCAGGCTTTTCTCAAGGTCCGGTTCTACTCAGTCGCGCCGGAGAAAGTTTTTTTCATTAATAACGAGGAGGGCTTCGGGAAGAGGCAAGAACTGGTTGTTGCGGAGTAGTGTCAACGCGGCCGAGGCTTCAAGCGTCTAACACAGAGGTGAGAATGTCACAAATCGTGGGCAAACAGTTGACGGAAGAGCTCTTCCACCGCCTCAAGGGCGACGCGATGGCGTCCAAGACGGACAAGGCGATCGTCATCGTCACCGTCGACGCGGCAGGCTGGCCGCATCCGGCGATGCTTTCGTACTACGAGGTTGTGGCGAAAGACCGCGCGACGATCGATCTCGCGATCGGCAAAACCAGCTTCACGGCGAAGAACCTCCGTCGCGCGGGGAAGATCGCGCTCTTAATCACCGACAGCGACGTGAACTATTACGTCAAAGGGAGCGCGCGCGAGCTCAGAGACTCGATGGAAGACGCGCCCTCTATGTCGTTGTTTCGCGTGGCGGTGGAGCATCTGCTGGAAGACCTGGACCCGGACGGTGTCATCACGAGCGGCGTCACGTTCCAGCGCAGCGAGAAAAAGGAGGTCGGGGAGATGGTGGAAAAGGTATTCCACAGCGTCCGAAAAGAGCCTTGAAGCTTAAGCCCAAACTCTTGATCGCCGGCGTCCCTGCCGTCATCGCTGTCCTGGTTGCCGGATATTGGGGAATGCGCGATGGCGCCAAAGAAACTCCCTACCTGACCGCGCCGGTCCAGCGCGGCGATATCACTCAAGTCGTGACCGCTACGGGCAGCCTGCAGGCCGTAGTCACGGTGCAGGTCGGGAGCCAGGTATCGGGAACGATCGCCAAACTGGGCGCGGATTTCAACAGCAAGGTGAAGCAGGGACAGGTGGTCGCTCAATTGGATCAGGACAAATTCAAGGCGTCCGTAGACCAGGCGAAAGCCAACCTGCTTTCGTCCCAGGCCGGTGTGGCAAAGGCGCAGGTCGCCGTCGAGGACAGCCGCAGAACTCTGGAGCGGAACAGGGAACTCAAGAAGCGCGACCTCATTGCGCAAAGCGACCTGGACGCGGCCGAGACCGCTTATGACAGCGCAGTCGCACAACTCGAAGTCAACCGGGCTCAGGTGGCGCTCGCCAAGGCGGGGTTGGAACAGGCGACGGTGGATCTCGATCACACCGTGATCCGTTCACCGGTGGATGGGATCGTGGTTTCGCGCAGCGTGGACGTCGGACAGACCGTGGCCGCTTCGCTTCAGGCGCCGGTTCTGTTCCTGATCGCCAACGATCTTTCCAAGATGCAGGTCGATACCAACGTGAGCGAGGGCGACGTCGGCAACGTCTGGATCGATCAGGAGGTCAACTTTACCGTCGATGCCTATCCCGCGCGGCGTTTTCAAGGCAAGGTGCTTCAGGTGCGCAACGCGCCGGTCATGGTGCAGAACGTGGTGACTTACGATGCGGTCGTGGGAGTGGACAACAAAGAGCTGCTGCTGAAGCCGGGCATGACGGCGAACGTCGAATTTTTGGTCAGCCGGAAATCCGATGCACTCAAGATTCCCAACGCGGCGCTTCGCTTTCGTCCGCCGGAGGACAAACCTCAACCGCAAGCGGCGGCGAGCGGAGATGGCGCAGGACAAGGCGGAAGCAGTGGAGCGGGAAGAGGCGGCAATCGCGCCGGACAGGGAGCGAGAAGCAAGGGCGAGGGCCGCGGCGGCCGCGAAGCGACCGTTTACGTCCTGAGAGATGAAAAAGCGACGCCGGTCAAGGTGCGCGTCGGCATCACCGACGGGACATCGACCGAAGTGGTCACGGATGCGATCAAGGAAGGCGAGCAGGTCGTCGTGGCGATGTCCACGACGGGGAATCGGCCCGGCACTGCTCCCGGAGGGAGGCGCTTCTTTGGTTTCTGAGGCGCCATCGAGCATAGAGTCCGCGGATTTGTCCGTGCGCGGCGAGCTTAGCCCGGATCGGCCGGCGGAAATTATCCGCATCCGCGACCTGCGCAAAGTTTACAAGATGGGAGACATCGAAGTCGAAGCGCTGCGCGGCATCAACGTCGATATCGGGCGGAGCGAGTTCGTCGCCGTCATGGGCGCTTCGGGCTCGGGGAAATCGACTTTCATGAATATCCTCGGCTGTCTCGATCGCCCGACCGCCGGCACTTACTTTCTCGAAGGGCAGGATGTCAGCAAGCTTTCGCCGGACGATTGGGCGCGCATACGAAATCTCAAAATAGGGTTCGTCTTCCAGGGGTTCAATCTCCTTTCGCGCACCTCCGCGGTGGAAAACGTGGAGCTGCCGATGATGTATAACGGGATGCAGTCGAAAGAGCGACGGCGGCGCGCGCGGGAGGTGCTCGCGCTCGTCGGACTGGAGGACAGGATGCATCATCTGCCCAATCAACTCTCCGGCGGGCAGCAACAGAGAGTCGCCGTCGCGCGCGCGCTGGTAAACCGTCCGGCTTTGATCCTGGCCGACGAGCCGACCGGCAATCTCGACTCCAAGACCAGCGCCGAGATCATGGAGCTGTTTCAAAATTTAAACGCCAAGGAAGGCATTACCATCGTCCTGGTAACTCATGAGTCCGATATCGCCGCTTACGCCGAGCGGCGGATCTACTTTCGCGACGGGCAGATCACCTCGGATGAAACGAAACATTAAGATGCGCTGCGAATTTGCGATTTACGATTTGAGATTTGCCATGCGCCCGAGGCGCCGATGTTGCTGATGGCCTTTAGAATTGCGCTCAGAGCGTTGGGCCGGAACAAGCTCCGCTCCATTTTGACGATGTTGGGAATTATTATCGGCGTGGGGGCGGTCATCGCGATGGTCGCCATCGGCGAAGGCGCGAAGGCGCTGGTGCGCCAGCAGATCGCGAGCCTTGGAACCAATCTGCTGGTCATTTTACCCGGCACGGTCAACGTGGGCGGAGCCAGAACGGGCTCGGGAGGCCGGCAAAATCTGGTCGCCGCCGACGCCCGGGCCATCATGAATGAGATTCCCGTGGTAACGGCCGCGTCGCCCGTTCTCCGCCAGACTCAACAGGTCATCGGCGGCGAGCAGAACTGGTCCACGTCCGTGCAAGGCATTGCTCCGGAGTATCAGCAGATCCGGGACTGGCAGGTCGAGGAGGGACGTTTCATCAACGAGCCCGACGTCGAGAGCGCCGCCAAGGTTGCGCTGATCGGCCAGACCGTCGCGTACAATCTTTTCGGCGCAGAGGATCCGATCGATAACGTCATTCGCATAAAAAAGATCCCTTTCCGAATCGTCGGCGTCTTAGGGGCGAAAGGCCAGAGCGGGATGGGCAACGATCAGGACGACGTCGTCATGATTCCCTATACGACCATGATGAAGCGCATCATGGGCGTCACCTATATCCAGCAGATCGTCGTCGCCGCCGCGAGCGCCGATTTGACGGGCGAAGCGAAGAATCAAATCACGCTCTTGCTCCGTGAGCGTCACAAGATTCGGCAGGACATGGACGACGATTTCAACATCCGAAACCTGTCCGATATCGCGGAGGCCGCCGCCAACAGCGCCACGGTTATGGCGGCGCTCTTGGGCAGCATCGCCTCGGTTTCTCTTCTCGTCGGCGGCATCGGCATCATGAACATCATGCTCGTCTCGGTGACCGAGCGCACGCGCGAGATCGGCATCCGCATGGCCGTCGGCGCGCGCAGCCGGGACATTTTGCTCCAGTTCATCGTCGAGGCGGTGGTGATGGCGGCCATCGGCGGCGCGCTCGGTATTTTGATCGGCATCGGCAGCTCCAGCATCATCCACCGGTTTATGGAGTGGCCGGTCCTCGTCCGCCCCGACATCGCCGTGATCGCGCTGCTTGTGTCCGGAGGAGTGGGAGTTTTCTTCGGCTTCTATCCCGCGCAGAAGGCCGCGCACCTGGACCCGATTGAGGCGCTTCGCTACGAATAGGACGGCCATAAAGGCCCAGCTACTGCGTTGCGCGTCGAACTGCCTCGCTCGACGTACTAAAAGAGTACGCCTGCGCTCGTCGGTTCTCGCGCGCCTTGTATCTGGGACCTTTCTGACCGTCCTAATTTCAAGTCAAGAAATCGAGGCGCTACTTGAACACGCCCTCCTTCTCCAGTTCCATTAAAGCGCGCAGGTCGACGAAGTCTTCGAACTTCGACGTCCGCGCCTTGGGCTCCCTCTCGGACAGCTCTTCCAAAACCGTTTGAATTCCTGCGACCGTGGGGAACGGCCGGACTTCGAGGACCTTGGCGGCGCGCGTGGCGGCGTAGTCGAGAGTCTCGGCGTCGTTGGTTTTCAGCGCCGCCTGTATCGCCGCCTTGGCGGCGTTGCGGTCGGTCTTGAGCACGCGGATGCCTTCGGAGATGCTCTTGATAAAGGCCTTGACCATTTTAAGATTTCGCTCGATGACCGGCTCCATCATGTGGAAGGTGAGGAAGGGATATTCGAGGTTCGTATCGGCGAGATCGGCCAGAATGTTGAACCCCTGTTTTTTGGCGAGTGGAACGAAGTCGGCCGCCATGATCGTCCCGTCGACGCTCTGGGCCACAATTGCGGCCATGCGTGAAGAAGAATTTCCTATCTGCAGCACGGACACGTCTTTTTTCGGATCCAGTCCCGCCTCCTTGATCAAGAGTTCGGTCATGAAGTGCGAACCCGAGCCGAAGCGGCTCACGGCGACCCGTTTCCCCTTGAGCTGCTTCAAAGAGGTGATCGACGGGTGGCTCAGAAAAACGTGGTTGAAGTGGTTGGCGACCGCGGCGACGATGCGCATGTCGGCGCCGCGCAGTTTTGCCTGGACCGACTCCGAGCCCTGGGAAAAAGCGATGTCGAAGCTGCCGCCGATCAGCGCCTGGCCCAGAAGCGAGCCGCTGCCGACGTAGACGATGACCGGGTCCAGGCCGTTTTTGCGAAAGAGTCCCTGCCGGCGCGCGATCTCCAGCGTATACTGCGTGATGCCCGTCCCGCTGTAGCCGACATTGACCTTCTGTAGCTCCTGCGCCAGGGCCGGATTAAAACGCGCCAACCACAGCGCGGCCAACAGTATCCAGCATATCAGAATTCCAGTCCGCTTCATGACTCCTCCTGGAGAGTGAGTTAAGTGGGCGGAGCTTAACAAATGCCGCCGGGTTGTCAAATTGGGAAAACCGCGTCGAGGCGCTTGACCTGTTTCATGTTTCACTATATGCTAAGTTTCACCAATGGGTGAAACATCTAATATACTGAAAACCGGGAAGGCCGGATCGGCTGGCGCCGGACAGGAGAGGCAACTACTTACGCAGACCTTAGCAACTCTCCAAGCGATTCCCAATCTGCAGATTAAAGCCCCAGTTGCTCATGCCGGCCATACTTCCAACGAACCGGACTTTATTCTACCGCTGGTTTACGGGGACAAGAAATTCAAAGTAGTAGTCGAGTGTAAGGCTAGCGGTGAGCCCTCGGTGCTGCGGCGTTCAGCAGCGTGGCTTCATAACCTGGTAGCGAGTCGAACTTATGACTACGGCATGATCGTCGCGCCATTTATCAGCCGCGAAGGGATGGAGATCTGCCGTGA
>JBGQBP010000038.1:0-19676 GCA_041494945.1 Binatia bacterium
CAGGGCGCAGCCGTGGCGCTCGCCTGGAGCGAAAATTGGCTCGCGCTCAGCGACGCGCCCGGTGAAGCGCGCGTTCTGCCGCTGGCGGACGCATTCCGGCGGCTCTCCGGCTTTTTTAAAAATCCCGATTGGAGGAAGATCGCGCACGACGCCAAGTCGCTGTACCGCTCCGCCTTGACCTCCGGAGTTGAAGTTCAAGGACTCTATTGCGACACGAAGATCGCGGCCTACCTCCTTGAGCCCGGCGCCGCCTCTGGATACGCGGTCAAGGAAACCGTCGGCCGCTATCTCGGCGTTTCGCTCGACGACGACCCGTCCGAACCGAAAGTGGGCGGGCAGGCCAGTCTCGATTTTGGCGCGAACGAAAAACCGCTCGTCGCCCGCGAAGCGGTGGCGGTTCACGCCGTCGCCCCCGTTCTCGAAGAGAATCTTCGCAACCAGGGCACCTGGGAGCTGGCGACGATGCTGGAGTTTCCGCTGGTCGAGGTGCTCGCGCGCATGGAGCATACGGGCATTCTCATCGACCGCGATTATCTCCAAAAACTCGACGCCGACTTCGGCGAAAAAATGACAGCGCTCGAACGGACGGTGCAGCAGCTCGCCGGAGAGGACTTCAACGTAAACTCCCAGCCGCAGCTCCAGCGCATTCTGTTCGAGAAGCTCGCTCTGCCGAAAACCAAGAGAATCAAGACCGGCTATTCCACCGACGCCGCCGAGCTGGAAAAGTTGGCCGGCGCGCACCCGATTGTCGCCGCGCTGCTCGAATACCGCGAAGTATCGAAGCTGAAGAACGGATTTACCGAAATGCTGCTGGAGCTGATCGATCCCGCGAGCCATCGCATCCACACGACTTACGAGCAGACCAAAGCGGCCACGGGACGCCTGGCCTCCAACGCCCCCAACCTGCAGAATATTCCGATCCGCGGTGAAATGGGCCGCCGCATCCGGCGCGCGTTCATCGCGCCGCCGGGGCACGTGCTGCTCTCGGCCGACTACTCGCAGATCGAGCTTCGGGTGCTCGCGCATCTCTGCGAAGACGACACTTTTTGCCGGGCGTTTGCCGAGGGGCACGACTTTCACGCGACGATCGCGGCCAAAATCTACGGCGTCGCGCCGGCCGACGTGACGCAGCAGATGCGCAGCCAGGTGAAACAGTTCTCTTATGGCATCGCCTACGGCATGTCCGCTTACGGCGTCTCGCAGCGGCTCGGCGTCGAGATGGACGAGGCGGCGAGCTTCATCGAAACCTATTACGCGCAGTTTCCGAAGGTCCGGGAGTTTCTCGCGGCGCAGGTCGAGAAGGCCAGGATCGACGGCTTCACGACGACCATGTTCGGCCGCCGGCGCTACCTGCCGGAGCTTCAATCCACAAACTTCCGACTGCGCGCGCTGGGCGAGCGCATGGCGCTCAACACGCCGATTCAAGGCAGCGCCGCCGACATCATCAAGAAAGCGATGATCGCCGTGGCCGCCGCCCTGCGCAAGGCCCCGGTCGCGAAGATGCTGCTCACCGTCCACGACGAGCTTGTGTTCGAGGTGCCCACAGACCAATTAGAGCCGGCGCGCGCGCTGATCGAAAAAGAAATGACCCAGGCGGCGGATCTTCGCTGCGGACTGGCCGTGGACATCCACATCGGAGGGAACTGGGCTGATGCCCATGCGTAAAGAAGGATTAAAAACATAGACGAAAAGGATTTAACTTTTGTTTGACCCTCTGAGTTTTACCTTTTTACTTTTGCCTTTTGACTTTCTCCTCCCATGACACTGCTTCGCTTTGATAACGTTTCGCTCGCGTACGGGCACATTCCGTTGTTGGCCCACGTCGATTTTCAAATCGACGCGGGCGAGCGGGTGTGTCTCATCGGGCGGAACGGCACGGGCAAATCGACCTTGCTGCGCGTCATCACCGGCGCGGCGCTGCCGGACGAGGGCGACGTGTGGCGCCACGACACGCTGCGCGTGGGGCATCTCGAACAAGAGGTCCCGCCGGATGCCGACCAGACCGTGTTCCAGGTCGTCGCCGCCGGATCGGGCGAATTGGGCGCGCTCCTGGCGGAGTATCACGAAGCGACACGCGAGGTCGTCGCGGCGGAACGATCGACGCTCCAGCGCCTGGCCGCCCTGCATGCGCGCATCGAAGCGCAGGGCGGCTGGAGCATCAACCAGAAAGTCGAGATCATTTTGACGCGGTTGAATTTGCCCGCGGACAAGCGTCTCGCCGACTGTTCCGGCGGGATTCGCCGGCAAGTCATGCTGGCCCGCGCTCTGGTGAGCGTGCCCGATCTGTTGCTGCTCGACGAGCCGACCAACCATCTCGACATCAGCGCGATCACGTGGCTGGAAAAATTTCTGCTGACGTATCGCGGCGCGCTGATCTTCATCACACACGATCGCACGTTGGTGAAGCATCTGGCGACGCGCATCATCGACCTCGACCGCGGCAAGTTGGTTTCGTTTCCCGGCGACTACGACAGCTATCTCAATAAGAAGGAAGAACTGCTGGAGATCGAAGCGCGCGCGTCCGCCAAGTTCGACAAGAAGCTGGCGGAAGAGGAGGCGTGGATTCGGGGCGGTATCAAAGCACGGCGAACGCGCAACGAAGGGCGGGTGCGCGCCTTGCAGGCGATGCGGAGCGAGCGCGCCCGGCGCCTCGAAGCGCAGGGAAGCGCGCGCTTTGGCATCGACGCCGGCGATCTGTCCGGCAAGCTGGTCGTGGACCTCCGGCGGGTGAGTTTCGGCTACGGCGACAACGTCGTCGTCCGCGATTTATCCACGGCCATTCTCCGCGGCGATCGTGTCGGCATCATCGGCCCCAACGGCTCCGGCAAGAGCACACTGCTGAAGCTGATTCTGGGCGAGATCGCGCCGGACGCCGGGCAGGTAGTGCGCGGCACACGGCTCCAGGTCGCGTACTTCGACCAGCACCGCAGGCGGCTCGATCCCGACAAGACTGTACGCGAGAACATGAGCGAGGGCTCCGACTACGTCAGCGTCAAAGGCCGCTCACGCCACGTCATCGGTTATCTCAAGGACTTTCTGTTTCCGCCCGAGCGTATCGACTCGCCGGTAAAGGCGCTCTCCGGCGGCGAGCGCAACCGGTTGCTGCTGGCGAAAATCTTCACGCGCTCGGTGAATATGATGGTCCTTGACGAGCCGACGAACGATCTCGACGTCGATACGCTGGAGTTGCTCGAAGATCTGCTGGCCGATTACCAAGGGACGCTGTTGCTCGTGAGCCACGACCGGACCTTTCTGGACAATGTCGTGACGAGCACGCTGGTTTTCGAGGGCGAGGGCAAGATCGGCGAATACGCCGGCGGCTACGAGGATTGGGCGCGTTACCGGGATCGCGCCGCCGCCGAGCGGAGCGAAGCGGCGAAGCGCCCAACTCCGTCCGCCGCTCCGGCGAAAGAAAAGCGCGAGAATACGGCTCGCAAGCTCTCGTATAAAGAACAGCGCGAGCTGGAAGTGTTGCCGGGAAGGATCGAATCGCTGGAGGCGGAGCAGGCCGGGCTGCACGCGGCGCTCAGCGACGCCGAGTTTCACCGGCAGGCGAGAGAGAAAATTGCCGCGGGGATTGAGCGGCTGGAGGCGATTACGAAAGAATTGGAGAAGTGTTACGAACGTTGGCAGATTTTGGAAAAGTTATAGCTTCGGGATTCGGAGCGTCTTGCTGATCATGGCCGAGCCGCTGGCTAAGTAGAGCAACGAGAACGGGTGCCATTGGTGCGACGCGATTTTCCATACGCCGAAGGGAAGATCGTCGCCGACGCGATTCCAATGAAAGCAAAACGCGAGCACGATGACGAGCGCGACGCTCGACGGAATCGGCGTGCCCTCGAAGTATTTGACTTTGCCAGCGGCGTCGGAAAGCTCGGCGGCGGTGACGTTATAGCGCGCCAGACGGCTGATGCCGCAGACTACAAAAAAGAGGAGGATGGGCACGTCCCAGCCGCCGCGCATGCCGAGCCCGTACGCGAGCACCGCGGGCGCGACGCCGAAGCTCACCACGTCCGCGAGCGAGTCGAGCTCGCCGCCGAAGAGCGAGTGTTTGTTGGTCCGCCGCGCAACTCTGCCGTCGGCCACGTCCAACACAAGCGCGAGCGGAAAGAGCCAGACCGCCAGATAAATGCGCCAGCGGTCGGGCGTCAGCATATAACTCATGACGGCAAAAATCGCCGCCGTTCCCGCCGCGCCGTTTCCGAGTGTGAGCAAGTCCGCAAGACGATAACTTCGGAGCATGGAGAAATGGACCCGGTTCTTTTGACTGTGCGGAAGATTCATGGATTGTTTTAACCCCCGGCTAAACTATTTTTTTGCGCTTCCGAGCTTGCCATCTCCGTCCTATTTTTAGCATTATGGATGCATTCCGTCGATACACCCTTGAAGTCGGGCGGCCAGCGGCGGCGCCCAGGGAGCTTTATGACTCTTTGCGCAGAGATATCCCGGCTATCGGCCGGCGCGTTCGCAGCTTTGATCCTGGATAACGAAGTGACAACCGGCGATTTCGTCACGACTCCGCCGCTTCCCTGGAGCCGCTTGACCGAGCGCGGCGGGAATTACGCGGTCGCCGAAGGCTATCCGTCTCTCCTGACGGCGGAACAAGCGAGGGGCGAGATGCGAAACTGGGACGAGGTTTCATTGCCCGCCGTCGCGCGCGGGTTATCGGCGCTCGACGAATCCATCGGATACGTGCTCATCGGAAACAATGCGGGGCAAGGGTTTCCGCTGGCGCAGAGCCTGGCGCCGAACCTGATCGGCCATCGCGCCGTGATCATTTATGGCGAGCGACTTCCGGAGAAAAGAGAGTACGAAAAACTGGGCTATCGAACATTCTTTCGCAGGAGAGAGGCCGTCTCACGCCTGCTCGATCTGGCGGAGGAAGCGGGCAAGCCCCTGGCGCTTTTTTTCATCAACACGATTCAGCACAATGAGCTGAACTATCACGACCCTTGAAATAAACCGCTTTCCGGGCGACTCTTATTCGACAGGCCATCTATTATGAATTTCTGGGAAAAAATCGAGCAGCCGATCATCGGCATGTCGCCGATGGACGGCGTCACCGACGCGTGTTTTCGATTCATCGTGGCCAGGCACGGCGGCCCGGACGTTATCTTCACGGAATTTGTCAACGCCGAGACCGCCTTCCACGCGCCGCACGCGCTGATCCGGGACCTGACCTATGCCGAGATCGAGCGCCCGGTGGTCGCGCAGATCTACGGCCACACGCCGGAGATGTTCTACAAAGTCGCGCACATCGTTTGCGAGCTTGGGTTCGACGGCCTGGACATCAATATGGGCTGCCCGGCGAAAAAGGTCGCCGCCAAGGGCAGCGGCGCGGCGCTGATTCTCACGCCCGAGCTGGCCAAGTCCATCATGCGGAGCGCCGCTCAAGGCGTCCGGGACTGGTTCGCGGGACAAACTCTCGGCGACCTCGCTCTCGATCCGGAGCTGATCCGCGGAGTCGCCCTTGCGAATCGACTGAGGAACGGGCTGGAGGGTCCTCCCGCGCGGCGCGTGATTCCGTTATCGGTCAAGACTCGGCTCGGGTACGACGAAGTCGTGGTGCAAGACTGGATCGAAACTTTGCTTGAGGAGAAGCCGGCGGTTGTCTCGCTCCACGGCCGAACGCTGAAACAAAAATATACCGGGCGCGCCGATTGGGAAGCGATCGCTCGCGCCGTCGCGGTCGCGCGGGGTTCGGGCACGTTGATTCTCGGCAACGGCGACTTACAAAACATGCGCGACGCCGAACGGCGCGTGCGCGAAACCGGCGTGGACGGAGTTCTTTTCGGACGCGGAGCGCAGGGAGATCCGTGGATGTTCCAAACCAAGGGGCAGGTTAAAGAGGCCGTGCGCTCGATTCTTCCCGCACGCATTCATGAGTTGCCGGTCGGCATGGAGGAGCGGTTCAGCGTCATGCTGGAGCACGCCGAATATTTCGCGAAACACTGGGGACTGCGCGCGTTTCCGGGAATGCGAAAACACCTGGCCTGGTATTGCCGGGGTTTCCGCGGCGCCGCGGAGCTGCGCTTCAAACTGGTCCGGGTGAACAACGTCGGCGACGTGGTGGAGTGTCTACGCAATTACGTAAGCTCGCTCGATTCCCAATCCGAACCCGCAAACTTCTTTTTCCACGAGCACGATCACGAGCCACCGTTCGACGCTCTCACGGCCCTGAGTAAGATCGAAGGGCCTTCACGTTTTTTATCTCCCGCATGAGAGTCATTCTCGCCTCCACCTCTCCCCGGCGCCGCGAAATACTCGCGCTGCTCGGCGTTCCGTTTGAGGTGGCGGCGCCGGAGTTCGACGAACGCGCGTCGTCTTATCGCCCCGTCAAGGACGATGTCCTGGACTTCGCTCTGGGAAAGGCAGGTTCGGTCGCCGCCCGCAATCCTGAAAGCGTGGTCATCGGGAGCGACACGATGATTCTGTTGAACGGAAAAAAGATCGGCAAACCCGACGGGATAAGAGACGCGAAAGAAATTCTCCGCTTTCTTTCCGGCAAGACCCACCGTATTTTCACGAGTGTCGCTATTCTCGACGGCTTGGGCGGGCCGGGCCTCAGAGCGGTGGAGCAGGTCTCCGTGACGATGCGCCACTCTTCGGAAGATGAGATCGAGCGCTATCTGGCCGCCGGCGAGTCTCTCGATAAAGCCGGCGCGTATTCGATCCAGGGGCGCGGCCGCGCCCTGATCGAAGTGATCGACGGCGATTACCTTGCCGCCGTCGGCCTGCCTTTGAAGCCCATCGCCGGCTATTTGAAGAGCCGGGGTATAACCGTCCCGCTGGACGTGGACCGGCTCTATGCCAAAAAATCATTTCTCAACTGGCCAAGTTTCTGACCCGATTTGCGTCTTGCTCGTGGAATCCCAGCCGTGTTATTTTCGCTTCTAAATTTTTAAGGAACGGAAAACTCTGAGTAGGCGGAATCTCTTTTTCACGTGCGGCTCGGCTATCGTATCGCTGGTTTTTTTATCTTGCTCTTCGGTCCGGAATCCCACCGTGCCCGACTACCGGCTCGAGCGGCAAGTCGCGGATGAAGTGGCGCCGATTCTGCGGGTGACCGAAGATAGAGACGAGGCCCCGAGCTACCGCATCCGGCTGGCGGATTTTCCGCGCCAGGATATTTTGGGGATGAGCGTCGGTGGCCGGCGCATCTACATCAGCCGCACGTTAGCACTCCTCGCATATCAAAACACGGCCTATCTTTGGCTGCTCCGCCAAATCCTGGCACACGAGATTGCGCACGAACTATCCCGCCACGCCGACGGTGGCGGAGTCGCGGCGTTCAACCGCGCGGCTCAATGCGACCGCGGGATAACAGCGGCCGACATCGGGCTTCCGCCGGACGTGAGGCTCCAAAATTATCCGGTGGAAAAAGAACTCGAGGCGGATTTGAACGGAATGAGCTACTGGAGAACGCTCGGTTGGGATTGCCGGATCTGGGTCAACCTTCTAAAGGCGTTCATCGCTCTGGACTACGCGGGTGATATTTACCATCCGACTGACGAGCGTCTGCGCCAGGCGCTAAGCGCCTGCCCGGCAGGCCGCTGAAAAGGTCCATGGACTTCGTCGTCGCTTCAAACCGCCTCGCTCGTCGTACTGAAGACATTACAACAGCTCATTTTTTATCGCGCTTGGTCTATCCTCTCCGCCCGCGCCCGGCTCTCCGCCGGCGGGAGGGGAGAGCGCGAGTCGAGTTGCCCGATACGATCGCGGGTCTCCATCAGGGTCGTCGCCACCTCGTCCGCTCCGGCGGCAAGTAGAAGTTTCCGCTGTCCTTCGATGTCGCCGAAGTCGCCAGCCATGCCCCATCGTCCGATCAGAATCTTGAGCTCCGGAAAACGCGCGCGCAATCCTCTGGTAAGATGCCGCGCCTGCGCCAAGCCGCCGGGCGCCACGGCCCCGATGCAAACCCCCGCGGGATTTTTCTTCTCGACCGACTCCGGCAGCGATGCAGCCGGGATGATTTCCAAACGGTAATGCGCGTTCTCGACGAGCCGCCGCAGCATGTCGAGCGCGATCTTGTCGGCCCGATCGCGGGCGGGACAAGCCAGGATGAGGCCTTTCGAAGGCGGTGGGGCCGTCCCGTATTCGGCAGCCGCGGAAATCCCCGGTTGAACGCTGTCGAGGTCTTCCATGATCTCGCTCGTCGCGCGGAAAACAAAGCGCGCATCGCGCGCCGTGAGTTTGCCTTGCCGGTTGTCGTGCTTGGCCTGATAGAGAGCGGGGAGAAGCACTTCGTCGTAGACAAGTTCCAGCGCATGGTTGCGGTGATATTTTTCCACGATTTCCGCCGCTTCGTCCTGATCGTTCGCGAGGAGTCTCTGGTAGTAGCTTATCTCGCTATCCATGACCGGCTCGTCGCTCATGAGCACGACGATAAATTGAAATTGGGGAATATACTTTCCGAGAACGACGAGGCAGACCGTCATCGGCGTCGCCATCATGAGGCCGAGCGGACCCCAGAGCCAGGTCCAGAACGCGATGGCGACGAGCAGCGCCACCTGCGATACCCCCGCGCTGTGGCTGTAGAGCAACGGCTCGAGAATCATGGCGGTGCAGAGTTCGAGGAAGACAAACAGCGCAACCACCGACAGCGGCCAGAGCCAGCCGGGAAAAACCGCCAGTCCTAGCACGGTCGGGAACAGCGCGCCCACCCAGGGGCCGACGTAAGGAATGAAGCGCAATATTCCCGCCAGAAAACCCCAGAGGAACGCGTAAGGAAGCCCGATGAGAAACAGAGCGGCCGCGACCGCAAGCCCATAGGTGCCGTTGATCAGCGACTGCATGAGAAGATAGCGGCTGATTCGCCGGGCGATTTCTTCCAGCGCCTTGGTCGTAACGTTCATGCGCTTGTAGCCGACGAGCCGGATGATCCGATTGCGCAGGTCTTCGCGTTCCATCAGCATGAAGATGACCAGAAACACGACCAGGCCGGCGCTCGTCAGGAACTCGACGAAGCCCCCGAAAGCGATCGTCCAGAGTTTCGGCGGCTGGATTTCTCCGACCGGCGGCGCAGGCTTCGCCTGTGCCGTTTTCGCTTCGCCTTTCTCGACGGTTTTCTTGATGTCCTCGACGGCTTTTTGAACTTTCTCCAGCGGGCCCCCTTTCGCCAGCCGGCGCAAGTCGGCAATCTTTTCCGTGATGTTGTCTTTGTACTGCGGGAGCTCGTTGGCGAACGAAGTGATTTGCCGCGCTGTGATCCAACCGACCGCGCCCAGAAGGGAAAACGCGATGAGGACCACGAGAACGACCGCTGCAACGCGAGGCAGGCCGATTCTCTGCAGGCCATCGGCCATGGGGCTCAATAGAAACGCCAGCAATATGGAGAGGGCGACCGGAATCAAAACCGGCCGGGCCCAATAAAGGAAAGCGAAGGTGAGGACCAGGCCGACAAGAAAGACCCACGGCGGGGAAGGCTCCCTAACGGAAGCAGCTTTAAAATCGGCGTTCACGGCTCATTGAAGCAGAAGGCCGGGAAGATGGCAATGAAAATGGCAATAAAGGTGAATCCCGGATGGACCGCCGCAATAGCAGGCGGCCGCCGCCGAAGCGGTCAAAGGAAAAAAAGAAGTGAGCGCGCCGCGATGCCTAGGCTATGCGTGTAATGCACAAAATATGGTACGATAAGCGAATGAGCAAGTTGCCGCCGATCATTGCCGGCGTAGGCTTGAGTTGGCTGTTGAGCGCCGGGCCGGCGCAGGCGGCGGTCGATCCGTTCGCCGACATCCAGCAGAGACAGAACCAATTCCGGCAGCAGCAGCAACTCGACGAAATCAGGCGCAACGAGCAAATCCAACAGCTCCGCAACCAGCAGGACGTCAACCAACTCCAGCGGCAGATCGATCAGACGCGCAATCAGCCGGCCGATCCGGCGCAGACGCAGCCGGACGTAAACAAGCTGCAACAGCAGTTAAACCAATTGCAGAATGAGCAGCAACTCAAGGGAGTCGAGCGCGAGCAGCGCCTGATCGAGATCCAGCGGCAGTTGGACCAGCTCCGGCGCGAGCGGCAGACGAAAGAGCTTCAACGCCAACAGCAGATAGAAGAGCTGCAACGCAATCAGAAGACGAGAGAGATCGAGCAGGAATTAAAAAAGTAAAAAGTTAAAAGTAAAAAGGAAAAAGTAAGGACAAGAACCAATCCGTCTTCCTCCGATTTTTATCTTTTACCTTTTTACTTTTTACTTGTTTCGCAGGTTCGGCCAGTTCATAAGAGTCACCACAAGTCCTGCCGCGGCTAACGCAGCTCCGATTACATACATCCAAAAGTAGCCCGCCAGCTCCACCGCGCTGCCCGTCCATAGAGAGCCGGCGCCGTTGGCCAAAGGATAGGCGATCGAGAACGACGCCATCGCCCGGCCGCGCCGCTGAGGGTTGGCTCGCTGGATCGCCAGCGCCAGAGTCGTCGCCGAGCCGATGGCGCTGCCGAGAGCGAAAAGAACTCCGGCGGCGATCACGAGCGCGAGGCCGGACGCGGCGGCCAAAAGCAACAGCGCGCATAATTCCAGGATGAAGCCCGCCGCAACCGACGGGCCGCAGCCGATCTTGTCGCCGACGCGTCCAAGGATAGGCCGCGCCAGCAGACTCGTCGAGCCGCTCGCGACGAAATACCACGCGACGTTCTCGATCCCAATCGTCCGCGCGTAAAGCACGAGGAACGCGCTCATGGCGGGGTAGGTCAAGTTCAGACAGAAGAGAAGGGCCGACGGCAGCAAGACCTCCCGGTCCATCAGGGCGAAGGGATTCCACGTCGGCCGGCCGGCGCCGCTTGAAGCCGGTTCGCGGGCGCCGGAAGGCGCGTGCCGCCCGAGAATCAAGCTGGTGATTGCCCCCGCCGCCGCCAGCGCGCCCGACAACGCCAGCACCATCCGGAAACCGCCGAGCGGCGCATCGATCAGCCAGAGCGCTACGGCGGGAAAAAGAATGCTCGCGCTCGCTTGTACGCCGCTGTAATAACCCGAGGACTCGGCGCGCCGCATCGCGGGGGCGATCAGCGCCAGCAGCGTGTATCCTCCGGTGTTGAGCGCGGCCCAGCCGATGCCGCGCACCGCGTTCGCGATCATCGCGACTTCCACGATTGGAATGAAGAACAGCAGGAGACTCGCGCCCAGGAGAAGACAGCCCGACGCCAATACGCCGGCCTCCGTCCAGACGTCGGCGGCGTAGCCGATCAGCGGCCGAAGGAGAACGCTGGTCGTGGCAAAAGAGGCGAGCACCAATCCGACCAGGAACGGCGAGCCGCCGAGGTGCGTGACGTAGAGCGGGATGGCCGGCGTCAGCAGCGCGCTATGCGCGTAGCCGAATAACTGCGCGAGACACAAGAGAGCGAACGTCTGGCTCCAGATGGAATCGGGCTTGGCCGTGGTCATCGGGTTGTCGGGTTTTTAAGACCGGGCGTAAAACTCATGCATGGTTTCTCCACATATATGGGAAAGCAAAAAAATTCACCAGCTTGCGTCTCCGGCGTTACAAGAAGTAAAAACGGCCGCTGGTAAAACGGCGGACTCTTCTGCTACAAAAGCGGCTGTATGATTCGGGCGGAATACCGAGAGGCGCTGGAGAGCCAGCACAAGATTCTCGTCGTTTTGTGGGGGGTCTTTATCGGCGGCATCTTCTTGTATCTTTGGATCGCCAAAGTTTTCTTGCCGAAAGACAACTAGCGATGGCGGGCTCGTTTTCGCAGACGGCGCGATTCGTCTTATGGCTGCTTGCGCTTTTCGACGTGGCGACGTTGATGTGGTGGAAGAGGCGGTTTCTTATCCGGGAGGCGCTCCTGTTCGGCGCGAAACAATACAAGATCTTGCAAGCGTTGCAGGGGCACAAGACGCCGCTCGAAGAGCGCGCCGCAAAGGCCGTCTCTTCCTACGTCACGAGCAAAATCGTCGCCTTCGCCATGGCGGAGGCCGTGGCCATTTACGGATTCGCCATGGTTCTCACCAGCCGCTATTTTCTGGGCCAATATATTTTGTCCGCTGCCGCCGCCGCGCTGCTGCTCCTGGAATTTCCTGCCAGAACTTTTCTCATGAAACTGTTGCAAGAGCTCGAAGCCGAAGGCGGATCGCCTGCCGCCGAAAAAACGGCTGTTTCATGAGGCGGAAGTTGATACCTTCGTCCGTCCCGGTATGATGAAGAATCTCATACGACCCGAGTGACCACGCACAACTCACAAAAAACGGCGCGCGGCGACGTGACAGGAGTTCTGTCGCCGCTGCGCCATCGCGACTTTCGCATCTTCTGGACCGGGCTGCTGCTCTCCGCGATGGGGACGCAGTTCACTCAAGTGGCGATGGCGTGGCAGATTTACGAGCTCACCAATTCGCCGCTGCAGATCGGCCTGCTCGGCCTGGCCCGCGCGGTTCCGCAGATCGGTCTGCTGCTAGTCGGCGGACTCCTGGCGGACGCGATCGACCGCCGCAAGCTCATGATGTGCACGCAAACGAGCCTGGTCTTCGTTTCCGCCGCGCTCGCGCTCTTCACGCACACGGGCAAGGCGACGCCCATGATTCTTTACATCGCCACCATGCTGCTCGCCCTTTTCACCTCGCTCGATGGGCCGGCGCGCCAATCGATGGTGCCGAACCTGGTGCCGCGCGAGGATTTGCCGAAGGCTCTGGCGCTCAACAGCGCGCAGCGTCACGTCTCGGTCATCGCCGGGCCGTCGATGGCCGGTGTGGTCTTGGCTTTGTACGGGCCCGAGGCGTGCTACGCCGTCGACGCGTTCTCCTGGCTCTTGATGGTGCTCTCGCTCTCGTTGATTCGGACGAGGATGCAAGGAGGGGGAGGTTGGCGGGCGGTTTCGCTCCACTCGCTACGAGAAGGACTGAGATTTGTTTCCCACCACGCGGTTATATTTCCGCTGATGCTGATGGATTTCGGCGCGAGTTTTTTTGGCTCGGCCAAGGCGCTTTTACCTATTTTCGCGCGCGATATTCTCACGGTCGGCCCGCAAGGCCTCGGGCTTCTCTACTCGGCGGGCGCCGCCGGCTCTCTGCTTTCGGCCGTCGGGTTGAGCATGTTTGGCAGGGTGCGCCGCGCCGGTCTCTGGATCTTCACGGGAGTCGGAGCCTTTGCCGTCTGCAATATCCTGTTTGCCGGCTCGCGCATGTTCTGGCTTTCGCTTATATTACTCGCGGGCGCCGGGGCGGGCGATACGATCAGCGCCATTCTTCGGAGCACGACCAATCAGTTAAGCACGCCCGACGAGTTGCGCGGCCGGATGGCGTCGATCAACAGCATTTTTACCAACAGCGGCCCGCATCTCGGCCAGTTCGAGTCCGGCCTGGTTGCCGCGTGGCTCGGGGCGGAATTTTCCGCGATGAGCGGAGGGCTGGCGACGTTGGCGCTGCTCGCCGGAGTCGCGATGGCATTTCCGGCGCTGCGCCGCTACCAGATCGAAAAAGATATTTCACCGAAAGCGTCGCCTGCGGCCGTGCCGAGCAGCTCGACGGGCTAGCGCACCCAGAACTCCTATTGTTACCGGCAAATGTCACTTCCCCAAGAATTGCTGGAGGCCGCGGAGGATCTCTTCCTTCATGTCTTTCTTTTTCTTTTTGGGTTTGGAATCTGAAGAGGTTGGTTCGTCGGCGGAAGACGCCTCCGAATCTCCCTTGGGCGATTTTTTGCGCGAGTAGCTCCCGAGGCCGCGCTCCATGAATCCCTTCTGCATGACGCGCGCGATGTAGTTCATGTCGGGCTTGGGCTTGGCGCCGGGAATTTTTCCGGAGATAGTGAACGGCATCTCGATCCGGCCTTGATCGTCGGCGAAATTTTTCGCCTCCTTGGCGCGGCTAATGATATCTTTGGAAAGCTGCTCTGAATAGAAAAGCACCGCTTTAAAATCGACGGTCCGGTCGAACGCGTACCAACCTTTGCCCTGGGACTCGAACTCCGCCGCTGAGACCACGAGATCGTCGGTGCGGGCCTTGCCGTCGCCGATTGTCGCCGATCCTTTCATCTGCTTGAACTCCGTGTCTTTCGCGCTGAAGATCGCCGGATATTTCTTTCTGATGTCGGCCGGGACTATTTTGATCCCGCCGGGAACGTTCGACATTACGCTTTCCGCCAGGTTCACGTCGATGAGCGCTCCATTGATGACTTCCGCCTTCCCCTGGCCTTTGAGCGTTTTCTGAATGACGTTCCAGTTGCTGCCCGAGCCGGTCGCGTCGAGGTCCATGTCGATGAGACCGCGGATATTCTGCGGCGCGGCCGGAACGAAGGCGCGAAAGATCTGCGTCAGGTCCATCGCCTTTACATTAGCGGTGGTGTCGAAACGCGGCGTGGACTCGCGCATGTCGTAGCGGCCTTTTGCTTTGAGCGAGCCGCCGAACGCGCCGAGGCTTAAGTTTTCGATAGTCGCTACGCGATCGACGAGCGAAGCATTGGCTTGAAGGTCCTTGTAGTCGCCGCCTGCAATCGTGCCGCTCGTAGAACTGAAATTACCGCGGGAGGTGAGCGCGCCGTCTTTCACGAGAACCGTCCCTTCGCCTTTCAAGTCTTTGAGGACTTCCGGTTTTTTTCTTCCCGAGGCCGGCGCTTTGAGATCGGCGAGGTTGAGCTCCGGCGAGAAGACGCGGTAGCTCAAGTTCAGCGGCGCGAAGCTGCCGACTTTGGCTGCGAGCCGGACTCGCGACTTTCCTATGCGGAAGCCGGTCTCCGGGAGCTCGGCGTTTTTCCCGGTGAAATTGATCTTGGCGTTCAAGTCCGTGATCGGCTGCGCCAGCGCGGGCATACGCGCGCTGACGCCGTTCAAGCTCAGCGTGCCGTTGATTTCGGGCAGGACGTCTTTGCCCAAGCGCCCGGAGAAACGGCTCTGAGCGCCGACGTTGCCGGAGAAGGAGGTTCCTTTGGGGATCCGCCGGCCGAGCACCGGAAGCGTCTTCTCCAGATCCGCGAGTGAAATCGAATCGAGATCGAGAGTTCCTTCCAGCGGCAAGTTGTTGAGATCGGCTTGGGGCCCCAAAGGACCGACGCGGCCCGTTAGTTTTAGGTTTTGTTTGGTGGCGCCGAAGACGGCCGCTTCGAGATTGACGTCGATCGGGCGGTCGAAGTTTACATCCTTGACCTTGAAATCGACGCGGGTCGCGCGAAAATCGATGCCGTCTTTGCCGGCGTCTATATAATGAATCTCTCCGCCGTCGATGTCCACCAATGAGATGAGCAGGGGAGCAGGCGCCGCGCGCTCCTCCCCGCGTTCTTTCTTTTCTTTCTTTGTTTCCTTTTCCTTCTTTTCTTTATCGCCGCCGATGGTGGAGAAGTTGAATCGTCCCTGTGGGTCCCGGATCACGTTGATCACGGGCCGATGCAGGATCACCTTGCTGACTTGGAGCTCTTTCCTGAGAAGCGGCAGGATCTTCATGTTGACCTGGAGATCGGCCGCGCGAATGAACGAATCGTTTGCGAAAGAAGGGTCGTCGGCCATGGAAAATTCCTTCAAGCGGACGCCGATGCCTCCCCAGAGCGTCACTCCGATCTCCCCGACCGCGACGTTTCTCCCCAGCGACTCCTGGGCGCGCGCGAGGAGATAGTCCTTGTTGCGGTCGATCAGGCCGTTGAGATTGACGAGGGCGAAGGCTGTGACCGCAATGAGGACAAGCAAAACTATGCCTGTGCTGATCAGTGTTTTCCGCATAGGATATCCCTGCCCGTAATTATCGCGCGTAATTTATGTAGTTTCCAGGTTTGACGCAAATCTTTTTCCCGATATTCATTCTTGCCGGCCGCCGGAGATTTACGTAGAATCCATTCAGCGAAAGTTCCGGCAGGAGGGGAAACATGTGGTATCTCATTCAACGCAGAGCGATACGCCCGCGCGCGGAGTGGACGGTGAGTCTCGACCAGCACCTCGTCTGGATGAAGCAGCAGCACGACGCCGGGCGGATACTTTTTTCCGGTCCCACCGCAGACCGCAAGCTCGGGATGTACGTCATCCGCGCCGGCTCCAAAGAGGAAGCCGAAGCCGTCGCCGCAAGCGATCCGTACACAAAAGCAGGCTTTTGCGTTTTCGACCTCCTCGAATGGGAGGTCCATCAGATTCTCGGCGCCGGACCGTTTACCGAAGCCGAATTGCGCGGGCATAAGTGACGAAGAGATGGACATAACCGAGGCGCGGAGATTTTTATCGCAGCATCACCGTGGCGTGTTGGCGACGCGCAGGCTGAACGGCGGGGTTCAGATGTCGCCGGTGTCTCCCGGTGTGGACGACGAAGGCCGCGTGATCATCACCAGCCGCGAGACCGCGTATAAAATAAAAAACCTCCGCCGCGACCCGCGCGCCTCGCTCTGTGTCTTTACGGACGCGTTTCACGGCTCCGGCTGGATTCAGATCAATGGAAGGGCGGAGATCCTGTCGTTGCCCGAAGCACTGGTACCTCTGATCGACTGGTATCGCCGCGTCAAAGGAGAGCATCCCGATTGGGCCGAGTACCGCCGCACGATGGAAAAGCAGCGGCGCGTGCTGCTCCGGATCATTATCGAGAGCGCGGGGCCGGACAAGAAGGGATAGGAAGAAAATAAAGAGGTAAAAGTAAAAAAATCCGGTCTGCGCCAAATATTTCTTTACAATCTTCAAAGGCCGCAGTAAATTTCAAATCGGCACGCCTCATCTCGTACGGAAAAACGCGCAACCTGCGCTCAGGCTGGACGGAAGCAGAGGTGATTTATGACAAAGGTTAAGGACATTCTTGCTCTTAAGGGTCAAAGCGTGTGGTCCGTCGCGCCCGATTCGTCGGTTTATGACGCCATGAAGCTCATGGCCGAAAAGGGGATTGGTGCGCTGATGGTGATGCAGGGAGAGAAACTCGTCGGCATCATTTCCGAGCGAGATTACGCGCGTAAGGTCATCCTCCAGGGGCGCGCTTCGAGAACCACGCAGGTAAAGGAAATCATGACGAGCCACATTCTGTACGCCCAGCCGGAGCAGAACATCGAAGAGTGCATGGCGGTCATGACCGACAAACGCGTTCGGCATCTGCCGGTTTTCGACGAAGGCCGCCTGCTCGGCGTCATCTCCATCGGCGATCTGGTGAAATCCATCATCACGGAACAGAAGTTCATGATCGAGCAGTTGGAAAAATACATCAGAAGCTAACCTGCTTCCTGCCGGTCTAAGAACTCTCGCCGCCGTTTTTGATTCCGCCCGATTGTCACGAAGATTTAATCTGTTAGGGTCATTCCCCGCAGCTTGCTGCGGGGTAGTTCATTTTGCAGTAAAGCAAAAATTTGTCGAAATAGGGCTTGACAGTTATATCAGGAGATGACATAAGAATCTTAGGTGAAAACCATTAAACTCCTAAGAGGTTAAGGTTTGCTTGACAATATAGATTTAAAAATTCTTTCTATTCTGCAAAACAACGGCAGGTGCCATCTGGCCGAGATAGCCAAGGAGGTGGATCTCTCCTCGCCGGCAGTAATGGAGCGGGTGAAGAAGCTGGAGACGAGCGGCATCATCAAGGGATATCAGGCGGTGCTCGATCCGAAAAAAGTCGGCAAGGACGTCACGGCTTTCGTCGGCGTGTCGGTCGCGCATCAGAAATACATCGGCGGTTTTGCGGCTTTTATGATGAACCAGCGCGACGTGCTCGAATGCCACCACGTCACGGGCGAGGAGAGCTTTATTCTGAAAGTAAAAACCACCAACACGGAATCGCTGGAGAAGATCCTCGGCGAGATCCGTTCTCTCGAAGGAGTGACGGGGACCGTAACGAAAGTGGTCCTTTCCAGCGTCAAGGAGAGTCAAAGGTTGGAATTCGACAACGGAGCGCCGAAGAATGCGCGAAAGAAAGTGGCGAAAGCGGGTTAGAGAAAGTTTTTGCGAAGGGTGTGGCGATGAAAAATTCCGGGATTCCTAAGAAACAGGGGCTTTACGATCCGAAATTCGAGCACGACGCTTGCGGCGTCGGGTTCGTCGTCCATATCAAGGGCGAGAAGTCCCATCAGATCGTCGAGCAGGCGATTACCGTCCTGGAGAATCTCGACCACCGCGGCGCGTGCGGCTGCGAAGAGAACACCGGCGACGGCGCCGGCATTCTGCTGCAAATCCCGCACGCTTTTTTCCAGCAGGCGTGCAAGGGACTGGGATTCCGTCTGCCGGAGCCGGGAGAATACGGCGTCGGCATGATTTTTTTGCCGGACGACCGCAAGCTGCGCCCGCGGTGCGAGAAAACGTTGGAAAAGATTATCGCCGACGAGGGACAGAAGCTTCTCGGGTGGCGAAAAGTCCCCACCGATAACATGTACCTGGGCGACACGGCCAAAGACTGCGAGCCGTTCGTCCGGCAGGTATTCATCGGCCGCGGCAAGGCGATCAAAGACGACCTGGCCTTCGAGCGCAAGCTCTACCTGATCCGCCGGCGCGCGGAAAACGCGCTGCGCTACGGCAAAGACGCGATCGGCGAATATTTCTACGTTCCCAGCATGTCGTGCAAAACGATCATATATAAAGGCATGCTGACCGCGCGGCAGCTCGCCACCTTCTATCCCGATCTGACCGATCCGCTGGTCGAAGCCGCGATTGCCGTCGTGCATTCCCGCTTCAGCACGAATACGTTCCCGAGCTGGGGCCGCGCGCATCCTTACCGCTACTTGATCCACAACGGCGAGATCAACACGCTGCGCGGCAACGAGAACTGGACGCACGCGCGCCAGGCGATGCTGGCTTCGCAACTGTTCGGCGACGACGTGTCGAAGCTGTTTCCGATCGTTCAGGAAGACGGCAGCGACTCGGCCAAATTCGACAACTGCCTCGAATTTCTCGCCCTCAGCGGCCGCTCTCTGCCGCACGCGATGATGATGATGATCCCGGAGCCGTGGGAAAATCACGAGAGCATGGACGAGAAAAAACGCGCCTTCTACGAATTCCACAGCGCGCTCAGCGAGCCGTGGGACGGCCCGGCGTCGATTGCCTTTACCGACGGCACGGTCGTCGGCGCGGTGCTCGACCGCAACGGCCTCCGGCCGTCGCGCTATTACGTCACGAAAGACGATCTCGTGATCATGGCCTCTGAGGTCGGCGTGCTCGACGTGCCGCCGGAGCGCGTTCTGGAGAAGCGCCGCTTGCAGCCCGGCCGCATGTTCCTCGTGGACACGCAAGAGGGACGCATCATCAGCGACGAGGAGATCAAGCAGGGGATGGCGGGCGAGCGGCCGTACCGTCAATGGCTGGACGAAAATTCGGTGCACTTCGACCGGCTGCCGGGCGTCGAGGAGAAGCAGCCGCCGCACAACCGCCAGGCCACGCTGCAGCGCTTGCAGACGTTCGGGTACAGCTTCGAAGATCTGCGCATCAACATCGGCCCGATGGCCCAGAACGGCATTCAACCGGTCGGCTCGATGGGCACCGACACGCCGCTCGCCGTGCTGTCCGACAAGCCGCAGCTTCTCTACAATTATTTCAAGCAGCTCTTCGCGCAGGTCACCAATCCGCCGATCGATCCGATCCGTGAGGAGCTGATCACCTCGATGACGCTCACTCTGGGGTCGGAGGGAAATCTGCTCGATCCGAAGCCGGATAGCTGCCGTCAGCTCAGAATCTCGGGTCCGATTTTGAAAAATTCCGAGATGGAGAAGCTCAGGCAAATCGACCGTCCCGGAATCAAGCCGGTCACGCTGCCGATACTTTTCAATCCTCACGAGGGCAAGGCCGGTCTCGAAGGAGCGCTCGAAGAATTATTC
>JBGQBP010000039.1:0-19583 GCA_041494945.1 Binatia bacterium
CGTCTTTCTCCGCGGCGGACAAAGCCAACAAGCAAGCGGCGCAGAGAGTCTTCGCCAAGTACATGCGCACCAGCGATCTCGAGGTGCTGGAAGACTCTTACGCGAACTATGTAAAGACGATCCCGAAAAAACCTTACCCCACGCTCAAGGAAATCCAGTTCATGCTCGACATGCTCGCGCCGCAGATGCCGCAAGCGAAGAGCGCCAAGCCGGAGCAGTTCGTCGATCTCAGCTTCCTTCAGGAGCTGGAGAAGGAAAATTTCTTCGGCGAGATGGCGAAGCGGTATCCGTCCAAGTGAGCTGCGATCGCGGCGGTTTTGGGCCGTGGCGAGCGGTCTATTTGGCGAAAAAGATCTCGCGGAAATCGGCCATGAGCTTCTTGAACTCTTCCTCGGTCGGATTGTCCATGAAGACGACGCGCGCCGAAACTTTGTCCGCATCGATGATCGCCGGATAGATACCGGGTGAGAGAACAAACTCGCCGGTTTCCGCGAATGCCTTCTGGCCTTCCGTGGAACAGGCGTACTCGATGAACAGACGCGCGGCGTTCGGATGAGCCGCCTTCGCGCCCAGGCTCAAGTGACTCGGATCGGCGAGATATTTCTCGATCGGCGCGTATGTGACCGGCCCCTTAAATTGCGTGACCACGTTGATCAGCGAAAGTCCGACGTGGGCTTCTCCTTTGATGACGATGTTTGTGACCGGAGTCAAAGATTCGACCAGGCGGGGCTGCTGTTTGGCCAGCGCTTTCGCGAAGTCCAACCATTTATCGCCTTTGAACTTCTGCAGGTTCCATAGAAACTGCGCGGTGGTCGTGTGGGATGAAGGGTCGGGCATACTGATGTTGCCCTTCCATTTGGGGTTCAACAAATCGTCCAAAGACTTCGGCGCGTCGCCGCTTTTGACCAGCTCCGTATTATAGATGATGCCGATCGGCAGCATGCGCCACGGCGTGGTAATTCCATCTTTTTCCTTGAACTGAGCGGGAAACTTTTCCGACGACGGCGGAACGTACCGGCTGAACAGCCCAGCCTTCTTCATGATCAACTGGACGCCGCGGCTTGCCTCCACGACGTCGAAGCCGGGCCGGCCGGCGCGCCATTCGTTCAAGGCACGTTCGGCGACGCCGGTCGCCGAAGCGCGCCAATACTCGACTCGGATGCCGTACTTTTTCTCGAAGCCTTTGTTGATCACGTCCATCGCCTGCGGAGTCGCCGTGCCATAGACGACCACCGCGGCCTCTTTCTTGGCCGCTTCGATATCGACGGACTGTGCCGGCAAGTTCGCGGACGAAGAAAGCAAACCGAAAACGGCAAGAAGAATCGCGACTGTTCGCGTGCGGGTGTTATCGTAGCTCATTGTCGATATCGCTCCTTATAATGGTTCTCCATTCACCGCAGACGGTATTACTCCAAGCGGGACAAAATGTCCATTTCGCTCTATATGGAACTCAAGGCACGCCAATTGTTGGGCGACTTGGCCATATCGAACCCTGCCGCTTCCGGCGATTTGCAGGTGGCTGCGGGAAATCTCGGGATGAAGGAACTATAGTTTAAGGGCGGGATTGGTGTCAACGAGAGGCGTGAGACAACCGTAGGGGCGACCGGCCGGTCGCCCCTACTCGCCTTCCGCCTTCTTTATCGCATTCCATAACTTCGGCGCGGTGAAAGGCATATCGATGTGATCGATGCCCAGCGGCGCCAGCGCGTCGATCACGGCGTTGGCGATGGCCGACGGCGCGCCGTTGGTGCCCGCCTCGCCGACGCCTTTGACGCCCAGAGGATGAAATGGATTCGGCGTCAAGGTCTCTCCTAAGATGAGCGGCGGCATGTTTTCCGCGTGCGGCACCGCGTATCCTATCAACGAGCCGGTGAGGGCCTCGCCGTCCGCGCCGTAGAGCATCTGCTCGCGGAATGCTTCGCCGAGTCCCTGCGCGACGCCGCCGTGAATCTGTCCCTCGACGATCATCGGGTTGATCATCGTCCCGCAATCATCCACCAGCACGAGCTTTTCGATCTTCGGCTCGCCGGTCTCGCGATCGATTCTGACCAGGGCCACATGCGCGCCGAAGCCCCACGCTTCGCGTCTGGGATCGTAGAAGACGGTCTCCTGAAGGCCCGGTTCGATTCCCGGGAGAGGCCGGCCGTAGGCTGCAGCCGCAACCTGGCGCCAGGTTACTTTCTTATCCGGCGTGCCGACCACCGCGAAGCCGCCGTCGGTCTGCACGATATCCTCGTGCGATGCCTCCAGGAGATGCGCCGCAAAACGCCGCGCCTTATCGACGACGCGCTCGATGGCCAGGCACAAGGCCCCGCCGCCCATGACGGCGCTGCGGCTGCCGAACGTGCCGACGCCCTGCTGAATCGCCAGAGTATCTCCGTGCCGGATCGCGACGTGGTCCATGGAAACGCGCAACTTCTCCGCTGCGATTTGCGCGAACATGGTCTCGTGTCCCTGGCCGTGCGAGCTGGAGCCCGTAAGCACCGTGATCTCTCCGGTGCGCTCGATCCTAACGGTGCCGCTTTCGAAGCCCGCGCCGCCGGAGGGCTCGACGAAAGTCGAGACGCCGACGCCGACCAACTCGCCGCGCGCGCGCGCCTGGTCGCGATCGCGGATCATATCGTCAAACTTGGAGAGCCGGATCGCTTCCGCCAGCGAGCGCTCGTAGTCGCCGGAGTCGTATTCGACGCCGACGGCTGTTTTGTACGGAAACTGCTCGGGCCGGATAAAGTTCTTGCGGCGAATTTCCAGGCGGTCGATGCCGAGCTCGCGCGCCGCTTTGTCGACCAGCCGCTCGATGTTCAGCACCGACTCCGGCCGTCCCGCGCCGCGATAGGGGCCGGTGGAAACCGTATTCGTGAATACCGCCACGACTTCGACGTGCACGTTGCGGATTTGATAACAGCCCGGCGCCATCGCCATCATGCGCTGCGGCGGCCCCGCCGTATTGGAACACAGGTACGCGCCGAGATTCGCGACGACGCGGACTTTCAAGCCGGTCATCGTGCCGTCGCGCTTGAGCGCCAGCTCGGAAGTCATCGCCTGGTCGCGTCCCTGGATCACCGTGACGAAATCCTCGCTGCGCGTCGCGATCCACTTGACCGGCTTGCGCAATTTTAGCGCAAAGTGACAGGCGAGCGCGTATTCGCGGTAAAGCGGACCTTTGCTGCCGAAGCCGCCGCCGACGTCGGGCGCGATGACGCGAATCCTGTGCTCGGGAAAACCGAGCGCGGTCGAGAGGTCGGCGCGCACGCGATGCGGGCTCTGCACGGAGAGCCATACGGTCAGATCGCCGGTTGGCTCCGGGTTGGCCACGGCGCCGCGCGGCTCGATCGCCATCGCGACCTGCCGCGGGCTCGTGATGTGCATCCGGACGATATGGTCGGCTTCGGCGAAGGCTTTCTCCACGTCGCCGCCTTTTTTCGTCGCGGTGTAGCAGATGTTGCTGTCCAGCTCCTCGCGCGCGAGCGGCGCACCGGGCTCGAGCGCTTTTTCGGCGTTCACCACCGCTGGCAGCGATTCGTATTCCACCTCGATGGCATTGGCTGCGTCCTGGGCGAGCGCGCGGGTGCGAGCCACGACGGCGGCCACCGGAGCGCCGGCCGCGTGAACGGCGCCGCGCGCCAACACCGGATGCGGCGGTATCTTCTGGCCGGGGATCATCACAGGCGAGGGAATATTCAAATCGATGTCCGCGCCGGTAAGAACGGCTTCGACGCCGGGCATCGTCTTTGCGACGCTGGTGTCGATGGAAATTATTTTCGCGTGCGGGTACGGACTCCGCAGCAGCGCCATGTGGAGCATGCCCGGCAACTGCACGTCGTCCACGTAGCGTCCTCTGCCGGTGATGAGGACGGGGTCTTCGACCCGGCGAATCGACGCGCCGATGAGTCCGGTGGGAGCGTGTTGCGTTGTCATTTTTGCTTTTTACCCTTCGGCTCAGCTCAGGGCAGGCTTTTTACTTGCCCTTTGGTTTGCCTGTTCCATCGCTCTGCGCGCCAACACCGTCGCCATGTGGAGCTTGTATTCGGCGCTGGCGTAAAAGTCGTCGTCCGCATTCGCGCCGTCGCCTGCCTTGGCTGCCGCGGCGGCGATGATTTCCGCGGCGAGCGATTTTCCTTGCAGCGCGGCTTCCGCCGCTTTGGCGCGAAGCGGGCCGCTGCCCAAGCCGCCGATTGCGATGCGCGCGGACGCGCAGCGGCCGGAGGAGTCGCGGTTTAAGAGCGCGCCCGCGCTGACGACGACGTAGCCGGAAGCGGGATGCGCCATCTTATGATACGCGGTGCCGGCGGAGGAAGGCGGCAGCGGCAGGCGAATTTCCGTCAGCACTTCGTTCGGCGCGAGCGCCGTCGTGTAGAAATCGACGAAAAAATCATCCACGGAAATTGTTCGTCTGCCGGAAGGGGATACCGCCACAAACGAAGCGGCGAGCGCGGTCAGGATAACCGGGAAGTCGGCCGCCGGATCGGCGTGGGCGACGCTGCCGCCGATCGTGCCGCGGTTGCGCACCTGCACGTCGCCGATGACCCCGGCGGCGTCGGAGAGTCCCGGAACGCGCTCGCGGACGAGATCCGAATGAACGATGTCGGCGTGTACCGTGAGCGCGCCGATCGCAAGCGTATCGCCGTCGATCCGGATGCCGCTGAGGCCGGGCACGCGGCCGATATCGATCAGGTAGCGCGGCGAGGCCAGACGCAGCTTCATGGCCGGGATCAAACTATGACCGCCGGCCAGGAGCTTGGCATCCTCTCCGTATTTAGTCAGGAGCTCGAGCGCTTCCTCGACCGAGCGCGCGGCCTGGTATCCAAAGCTAGCGGGAAACATTTCTTCCCCTCATCTGCTCGGCGGCCCACTTGATCGCCGCGACGATATTGACGTAGCCGGTGCAGCGGCAGAGGTTGCCTTCGAGAGCGTGGCGGATCTCTTCCTCGCTTGGTTGCGCATTTTTCTCCAGCAGATCGACGGCGGTCATGATCATCCCCGGCGTGCAATAGCCGCATTGCGCGCCGTGCTTCTCGCGAAACGCCTCCTGGACCGGATGGAGAGTTTCTCCGCGGGCGAGGCCTTCGATCGTGACGATTTTCGCCCCATCGGCCTGCACCGCCAGGATCGTGCACGACTTGACGGCGCGGCCGTTCAAATGGATCGTGCAGGCGCCGCATTGGCTGGTGTCGCAGCCGACGTGCGTGCCGGTGAGCGCCAGACGGTCGCGCAGGAAATAAACCAACAGCTCGCGCGGCTCGACCGCGGCTTCGTGCTTTGCGCCGTTGACCGTGACGCTGATGGGAACGGATGCGAATTCTACCTCGGCAGCCATGCTTGCCTTCCTCCGGGTTCGTTGCTATTTCTTTCCAGCCATATCGTATGTTCGCCTCCGCCTCAACACTTCGCGGCTTCCGCTTTTTTTCTTCTCGAATTGACTGCGCGGGATCGGCGTGTTACGAAACAAAAACTTCTTTACCGGAACCGAAGACCGTGAAAGCCGTAAAATTCGAAGAACTGAGATCGTTGGACCTAAAAAAGTGCGCGAGCGTCGGCGATATCGTGGACGCGATGCGCACCTGCGCCTTCGGCGCGCGCATGCTCGGCGAAGCCGCGAGGACGATGCGCGGGATGATCGCGGCGAAGAAAAAGCCGATATTGATCTACGATGGGCCGGACGACGTTCCACTTGGGCGTCTTTTACGAAAGTTCATCGATCGTCGATGGTTCGGGAAGATCGTTCGGCCCTCTGATTACGCGAGACGAAGGCACGGCGGAGAGAATGCCGTCGTTGTGGGGGGATTTTCCGAGCGGGACGCGGAAGCGATTTATAAAAAGCCCGCGCGCGCGATCTTTGTGAACCCGTTCGACATGGCGCGCCCGGGCCAGATCCGAGACGGCTTTTTTCCCGACGCGGTTTTTGCCGACCCGCGCTTCGTGATGCCCGTCATCTACGCGGCGCTCGGCGAATGGATAGAGGGCAAGCCCGCCTCCGTAGGCTCGTTGATGACGGAGCTCGCTTCATACGGCGGCGTGGCTGCGCAAGTCGCCAAGGGCGCCGGCGCGCTTCGCGCCATGATGGGCGATCGAGAGTGCGTTCGTTTTCTGACCGTCAGCGGCGCCATGACGGTCGGCAAGATGGACCTCGTGATCTGCGACATGATCGAGTCCGGCATGATCCATGCGATCGCTTCGACCGGAGCGCTCATGGCCCACGGCCTCGTATCGTCGATCGGCCTCAAACATTACAAATACAATCCGAAATATAACGATACGGAGCTGGCGCGCCGCAAGTTGAACCGCGTGACCGACACGCTGGAGCCGGAGACCAATCTCGACATGGTCGAGGAAGTGATCGGCGAAGTCATCGCAGATCTCGACGGAAGGCGGCCGATCAGCCCGACGATTTTAAACCGGCTCATCGGAAAACACCTGGCGGACAATTACCCCAACGATCGCGGCATTCTCAAGTCCGCCTATCTACGCGGCGTCCCGGTGTTCGTCCCCGCGTTCGTGGACTCGGAGCTGGGGAACGATCTCTATATCCACAACCTGAAGCGGAGGCGGCGCGGCAAAAAACCGATTCTCGTCGATCTGGAGCTCGACAGCAAAGAGCTGATCCGGCAGGTGACGAGTAAGAAGCGGTTCGGGATTTTTACCATCGGCGGCGGCGTGCCGCGCAACAACGTGCAAAACGTCGCGCCGCTGATCGAGATCATCAACGAGCGTTTAGGGCCGGTCATTCCGAACCGGCGATTCACTTATGGGATTCGCATCTGCCCGGACCGGCCGCACTTCGGCCATCTCTCCGGCTGCACTTATTCGGAAAACGAATCGTGGCGCAAGGCGGCGAAGGACGGCATCTATGCCGAAATGCAGGCCGACGCCACACAGGTGTGGCCGTTTCTGGTGAAGCACCTCATGGAAACATCTTCCGGGTCAAAAACAGGACGATAAGCCTGCGCCGGAGAACGCCCAACGATTTCCGAGCGAATCTTTTGGCGGCTCCGCGACCAGCAGGGATTCGAGCGTCTGCTCGTCCAAGCGCAGGAGACCAAGAAGCCGTTGGCGGAACATTTCACGGCGACCGTGCAAAAGGTGCGCGAGGCGTTCGACGCCGAAAATGCGCTGTTCCAAACCGGGTAAGATCGAGCGGGTTTGTTCCACGTTGGCAAATTTTCTTCACCCAAACTTGCCAAGAGTCAGTCATATCGTGTAATATCCGTTCAATTCTCGTGGCAGGAAACATCGATATACAACCGATGATCGGCTCCATTGTCTCCAGGCTCGCGAGAGTTATCCGGCGTAACCGGTTGATTGGTGCTCTCCTCTTTTTTCTACTCACCCCCGCATCGATTTTTGGCGCGTCCACTCCCGTCCGGATCAAGATCGGCACGGCGTCGATCACCGCCAGCACGCTGAGCCTCTGGATCGCCCAGGAGCAAGGAATTTTCAACAAGCACGGCATCGAGGCGCAAACTATTTTAATTCGCGGCGGGCCGACGATGCTCGCGAGCCTGGTCGCGGGCGACGTCCAGGTCGCTTTTACCACCGGCATACCTTTTCTCGGCGCGGCGGCGCAGGGCACCGAGCTAAAAATGCTGAGCGCCATATCCGATAAAGAAACCTGGAAGTTGATGGCCGCCCCGCAGATAAAAAAGGCCGCGGACTTGCACGGGAAGCGAATCGGCGTTCAGACGATCGTCGGCGCCACCTGGATGAATTCGATACTCGCCCTGGAACAACTGGGGCTGGAACCGAAGCGGGACAACATCAGCTTTTTGCCGACGGGCGACCCCGTCACCATGGCGCGCTCATTGGAGGTGGGCAGGATCGACGCGGCGGTTCTTGACCCGGTGCTGAGCCGCCAGCTAAGCGGCAAGGGTTATTCGCTTCTGGTGGATCTGTTCAAAACCAACGTTTATTTCCCGGGCTTGGGTTTGGGCGTGACGCGGGCATATCTCGACCAACATGCGCAGACCGTCGAACAAATTGTCATCGCGTTGACCGAGAGTCTCGCGTTTGTTCTTACGCCGGCGAACAAGCCCGTCGTGCTGAAGAGCATGATGAAAAATTTGCGCTTGAACGACGCGGCGGCGGCGGAGGACGGCTACCAGGATCAATTGCTCACGCTCAAGCGCAAGCCTTATCCGTCGCTCGAAGGCCTGCGCAACGCGCAGAGGCTGATGGCGCTGCAAAACCCCAAGATCGGCACGGTAAAACTGGATGACCTGGTCGACGCGCGCTTTGTCCGCAAGCTCGACGACAGCGGCTTCATCGACCGGCTCTATGGCAGTTCTCCAGGCCGATAGCACGAGCCCGGCTCTTTTGTTTTGCCTTGTTCCTTACGAACCGCACTGAAATCTGGCGATTTCTTTTTGTTGCGCTCCGGCCCTTCCCGAGATGACGTCGATGTCCTCGCCGGCTTTTCCTTCGGCCAATCCGGCAAGGATGGACAGGGTGTAAGATCCCGCAGGCTGAACATCGACGAGTCCCCGTTCGCGAAGATCCCCGGCGAGATTCTCCATCAAACCTTCGGCGGCGGCGCGATCGGTAAACGCGAGGATCGTTACGATCCGGTCCCTGCCCGACCGGTTGGAGATCCCCACCTCGCCGAAGTGCTTATTGACGTAAACCGCCAAAGATTGAACGATCTCTTGCGCCGTCGTGTGACCCAGATGCTCGCTCACCCCGTCCAGGTCGGCCACGGTGAACACGGCTACGGTAAGGTTTTCGTCCGGCTGTTTGCGGCTCATCGCCTTTTCGTAGACTTTGGTAAAAGTTTTCTTGGAGTAAAGACCCGTCAGCTCGTCCTGGAAATGTTCGAGGCTTTTGACGAACTCATCGACCATGGGATGCTGCAGCTTGTCGATTTCTTCATAGGGGCCCTGAAAAATAATCTGGCCGTCGTAGAGCACGAGGATCCGGTCGGAGATGAAAAATACGTCGGGAATGTCGTGGCTGATCATGATGGTGGTGAAGCCGAATCTCTTCTGGTTGTGCACGATCATGCTGAAGATGGCGTTTTTGCGGATCGGGTCCTGGCCGGTGGTGGGTTCGTCGAAGAGCACGATCTTGGGATCCGTGATCAGCGCGCGGGCGAGCGCGACCCGCTTTTGCATGCCGCCCGAGAGCTCCGAGGGATACTTGTGCGGCACTTCCGAAAGCTCCAGTTGATCGATGCGCTCCATGACCTTGCGCTCGATTTCCTTCTCGCTCATGCGGGTGGTTTGCTTGAGCGGCAGCGCGATATTCTGAAAGACCGTGAGCGAATCGAAAAGAGCGTTGTTCTGAAAACAGTAACTGAACTGACTCCGCAAATCGTCCAACTCTTTCCGGCTCATCTTTTCCACGGGCTTGCCCCGGAATAGGATGTTTCCTTCGGTCGGCGCGAGCAGGCCGATCATGTGCTTCAAGAGCACGCTCTTGCCGGTGCCGCTCTTGCCGATGATGGTCGTCGTTTGTCCGTCATGGACTTCCAGATTGACCCGATCGAGGATCGTCCGGGCGCCGAAACGCTTGGTGACGTTTTTAAATTCGATCAGCGGCTCGCTCATTTTTCTCCGTCCTAAGTTCGAGGCTTCCCTTCTTCCTCGTTTTCCAAAATCTTTTTCTCCGCAATCTTGGCCTTATGATGGAGCAATTTCATGTCGCTGGCCAACGAGGTCAAGAGGGGAGGGAGCCATGCGGGGAAATCTTTGAGAAGCTCCTTTAAGTCGTCATATTTTAAAACGAACGTCTTGACTTCCGTTTTTGCCGTCGCCGTCGCCGTTCGGGGTGTGCCGAATAAAAAGGCGATCTCGCCAAGAATGTACGGAGGCTCGATTTCGTTCAGCACAAAATCCGTATCCCCCTCTTGCCGCGATATCTCTACCAGGCCGTGAGTCAAGAAAAAAAGGTCTCGATGGGTCTCGCCTTTGCGCATCAGGACTTCTCCCGGCTGGTAGGTTCGGTTCTGGATCAGCGCGCCTAATTTGACCATGACGCGCAATTCCGTTTGCCGGGCGACCAGCTCGGTGGAAAGCGTGCGGCTAAAGCCTGAGGGTGCCTTCAATGCGCCCGCGCCGACTGCCGTAAGATTCTCCCGGGCCGGAGACTCCGAGCCGGAGGCGGGCGACTGAATCGGCGCTTCCGATTTGATGTGGTATCCGCACTCGCTGCAATACTTCGGCTCGCCGGCGAGCACGGCCTGACAGCTCGGGCATTTCATAGTGATTCTCCCCAACCGATTTTTCCCAATCGCGTGACAAGTTATCTTGTTTCGCCGTGAAAATACAGCACCCAGCAGTTGCGCGGATTCCGTAACATTGGTACCATCGCGGATTCGGGTGGCCGGGAAATCAAAAAATGGATGACAATAAAATCTCAGTGCGAAGTCAGGCCGGGAGCGAAGAGCGCGGGCCGGGCGGCGCGTCTTTGACGTCGCCGTTCGCGCCGCTGGGCAGGCTGGCCATAAGCTGGGTCAACGATATGGGCGCGGCGACTATTTTTTCCGCCAAGGCGTTCGCGCAGATTTTCCAGCGCAACCAGGCGTCGCGTATCCTCGAGCAGTTGTATCATATCGGCGCCAAGACCGTGGGCATCGTATCGCTGATCGGCCTTTTCACCGGCATGGTCATGGCCCTCCAGATATATTACGCCCTGGCTAAATTCGGCGCTCAGGGAGTGTTGGGCTCGGCCGTGGCCTTGGGATTGATCCGGGAACTTGGTCCGGTCATGACGGCCATCATGATTATCGCGCGGGCGGGCTCTTCGATGACCGCGGAGATCGGCATCCTGCGCATCTCCGAGCAGATCGACGCCCTCTATACGATGCGCATCGATCCGCTCGGCTACTTGATCAGCCCGAGGATCGCCGCCGCGATCGTGAGCTTTCCCCTGCTGACGGCGCTGTTCGATACCGCCGGCATCATCGGGGGCTATTTCACCGGCGTTATGTTGCTCGGCCTGAATGCCGGAGTGTACGTCGACCAGATTCAAACCGGCGTAGACGCCAAGGACGTCATGGGCGGCTTTCTCAAAGCGCTGATATTTGCGGTGATGGTCTCGACCATCTGCGGGTTTCAGGGCTATTTCACGCACATGCGTACCGACGCTCACGGCGCCAAGAGCGTTAGTCTGTCCACCACGGCGGCGGTCGTGCTCTCGTGCGTGGTCGTTCTGGTCGGCGACTATGTGATAACGTCGTTCCTTATATAAAGGATGATGTCATGAAGAAATATTCCATGGAGACCACGGTCGGGATTTTTGTGGTCCTATCTCTTCTATGCGTGGCGTATCTGACGTTGAAGCTCGGCGATATTTCCATGCTGGGCGACAAGTCGTATCCGCTCTTCGCCAAGTTTACCTCGGTGTCCGGCCTGAAAGTGGGAAGCTCGGTGGAAATGCTGGGCATGCAGATCGGCCGGGTGGCCGGATTTACCATGGATCAGAAAGACCAGGTGGCCGTGGTGGAGTTGAGGATCGGAAACGGCGTCAAGATTTACAGCGACGCCATGGCGGCGATCAAATCGAACGGCTTGCTGGGCGATAAGTTCGTGAAGATCGACGCCGGCGGCGGGGGCGGCCAGTTGAAGCCCGGTGGAACCATCACCGAAACCGAGCCGCCCGTGGATATCATGGAGCTCATCAGCAAATATGCGTTCGGCGACGTAGAGAAAAAACAAACCAAGGAAAACAAATGAGGTGGTCAATGAGAAAGGCGCTTATCGGAATAAGTTTTCTGGTTGTCGCGCTGTTCCCGATTCAAGTCCATGCGGACTCGGCGCTCGACACGATCAAATCGCGCATCAACCAGGTGCTGGTCGTGCTGCGGGACCCGGCTCTCAAAAGCGATTCGTCCAGGGAAGTGAAAAAAAAGCGGCTGCGGCAGATTTTCGAAAACGCATTCGACTACACGGAACTTTCGCGGAGCACGCTGTCACGAAACTGGGACAAGCTGAAACCCGACCAGCAAAAAGAATTCATGCAGCTCTATCGTACTCTACTTGAAAACGTCTACATGGATTTGATCCTGTCGTACAAGGACCAGGAGGTCGTCTTCGGGAAAGAAAGATCGCTCGGGGAGAACAAGGTCGAGGTCGATACCAAGCTCATATCGGGATCCACCGATACCCCGATCAACTTCCGCATGATCTTGAAGAACCCCGATTGGTTGATCTACGACTTCGTCATCGAGAACATCAGCGTGGTGTCGAACTATCGAAGCCAATTCGGCCGCATCCTCACCAAGCAATCTCCCGAGGAGATGCTGGCTAGCCTGCGCAAACAGGTCGGTGGGAAATGACCCCGATCCGTCGATAGGGAGTGAAAGAAATTCACGGAAAATTAGGCTATACTGGCGATATTATGGAAACGTCTTCGCCGCGTAAAGATCTCATCACCCGGATTTTCCGGGCTGGAAATCCTCCAGCCGAAACATCGAATTGGGATAGGGCCACGCCGGCCGAGCGAATCGAGGCGGTTTGGGATCTTACGCTTCTTTGCTTCGCTTGGCAGCCGAAGCAAGCCGATGAACCGCGACTTCAGAGATCTGTTAGCCGAATTCAACGCCCATAAGGTTGAGTTCCTCGTGGTCGGCGCCCATGCCCTGGCTGCGCATGGACATGTCCGAGCGACCGAAGACCTCGATGTCTGGGTGCGCCCGGACCCGGACAACGCGAAGAAAGTCATCGAAGCGCTGCGGGCGTTTGGCGCCCCATTACACGACCTGACCGAAAAAGACCTTGCCACCCCGGGCGTGGTCTTTCAGATCGGCGTGGCCCCACTACGGATCGACGTGCTCACCGCCATCGATGGTGTGGACTTTGCCGAGGCCTGGCCCAGCCGCCTGCTCACCAAGTTTGCCGATCAACCCATCGCCGCGTTGTCCAGGGAACACCTGATTATAAACAAGCGGGCCACGGGACGAACCCAGGACTTGGCCGACGTTGAAAGGTTAGAAGGCAAAAGCAAAAAATAACCCTGACCGTTCCGCTTCGTTGTTCATCCGTCTAGCTTGTCACGCAGCCGGCGTAAATGAGATGGAAGTCCATCAAAGGGAGAGAGTTGCTTTGCGGAAAATCGACGACATATTACGTGACGCTGAGGCGCAGATGGATGCAATGGGTGCCGAGACTGTCGTTGATTGCCTCTACTCACGAGAGTCGACGCCGGACTTCATACGTGTGAAGGAGGAATGGGAATTAGGCTTCTTCGTGCAAGAGTACAACAAGCTACATACTCCTGCGCTCGTTTGGGCTTATCGCAATCAGCCTGGAACCAATAACGCGGACTTCTCCGTGCACACTGCCGATAAGTCCTACCTGTGGGATATCGAACTCACTGCGCTATTCTCGAAACCCACGATAAAAAACCCGCAAAGTTATGAGGATTTTTCGCCTTACCCTATTTGGCGAGACGCGTCATACCCCGGCGTGCGCCACGTTGAGATCGACCAACCGCGGAAATCTCAACCCTACACAATGTTGGAACGTGTTATTGAGACGCACCTACGAGACAAGTATCCGCCGTACTGGCTTGTGATTTACGATAACGAGCATGGCGTTCAGCATCCCAATCTCAAGCACTTGGCCAATCTGATTCAGAGGATACTCCAAGCGAGGGTGCAACGCGGCAGATTGCCGAGTAATCTTCGGCAAGTGTGGGCCTTCGATTTCTCCGGGGTGGTGAGAGTGTGGCCGTGAACAAAAAGGGATTGGAGGCACGCTTGGGGGTTAGAGTGAGGTGGCGATCAGCAAGGCTCGAAATAGATCTCGACGCGACACCTGAGGGGATGCAAATTGTCTGACTATGATTGATCCACTGCTCTCGTTGGCCTTCGGCCTACATTCGAACAAGGGGGCGTATGCTCTACTACTCGGCTCCGGGGTTTCTAGATCTGCGGGAATCACCACCGGCTGGGAAATTGTCTTAGATCTGATCCGCAAATTAGCTGCAATGAAGGGCGAAGACTGCGAACCAGATCCTGCTTCGTGGTATGAGAAAGTCTTTCGCGATGAACCGAATTACGACACGCTACTTAGCGCTGTGGCAAAACTTCCTGCCGAGCGTAGTCAGCTACTCAGGCAGTACTTCGAGCCTACGGATGCGGACCGTGAGCAAGGGTTAAAGGTGCCCACGAATGCTCATAAAGCCATAGCAAAATTGGTTTCTAGCGGTCATATTCGAGCTATCGTAACGACCAATTTTGATCGTCTTTTGGAACAGGCTCTCGAATCGATCGGGATTACGCCGACTATAATAAGCACTCCTGATACCGTAGAAGGCGCGCTGCCCTTAATCCATACGACTTGCACGCTAGTAAAGATTCATGGTGACTATTTAGACACTCGGATCAAAAATTCTCCGGCAGAACTCTGTAAATACGATAAACGGTTAAATCGCCTTTTGAATCGAATTTTTGACGAGTTCGGACTGATCGTTTCTGGCTGGTCGGCTGAGTGGGATGAGGCGCTGCGTGCAGCGCTTGAACGTTGCAAAACTCACCGGTTTGGAACGTTTTGGACGGTTCGAGAGAAGACTACCGATCATGCCGAGCGCCTTATTAAGCACCGCCAAGCCGAAACGATTAAGATTGAAGACGCGAACTCATTTTTTCAACAACTTGAGGAAAAAGTTACGGCCTTAGACGAAGTCTCAAAACATCATCCTCTCTCAGTCAAAATCGCCGCCGCTACTCTGAAGCGTTACATTGTCGATGATCGATACAAAATCGCGCTCCACGATTTGGTAATGAGCGAAACTGAACGCGTCTATAATGAATTGCAGCGTCCGAAGTTTTCTTTGAGTGACCGGCAGATTGACAAAGAGACCGTTTCGAAGCGCATTGCGAGTTACGAAGCATTGATTGAGATTCTTGTTGGTCTATTCGCAACTGGCTGTTATTGGGGAGAGCGCCAGCATGAATATCTTTGGTGCAAATGTTTAGAGCGCTTAGTAAATTTACCCATCGGCGTAAACGCGAATGAAATATGGAACAGAATGCAGCGATACCCAGCTCTCCGTCTCCTTTATGCTGGGGGAATGACTTGCCTGATAGCCGACCACTATGAAACTTTCGCCGCTTTACTCACCAGGGTAAGTGTCCGATCTCTCGGAGAGGAAAGACCGTTGGTAACGAACCTTTATCCACAGTCCGTCATCGAGACCGGCGTGGCCCAAATGTTACCCGGAATGGAAAGACATTATACACCGGGAAGCGACCGTCTTTTTATGACACTCCGAGATGCACTTAGAGAGTTCTTCCCGGACGATGAAGTTTACCAAAAAACTTTCGATCGTTTTGAATATCTTCGGGCGCTGGTTCAAGGCGATTATCTCGAAAAGCTAGGAAAACGAATCTGGGGTTCTCCTGGATGCTTTGCGTGGCGGCATGATCATCTTGGAGATAAAAGTATACTCCGTGTTTTAGAAGCCGAAGCGTCCGCACAAGGTCCAGCTTGGGCTCCGTTTCGAGCGGGCCTATTTGGCGAGGCCAGGTTCAAAATTATTAAGCAAGGAATCGACCAGATGGTTGCAGCTCTAAACTGGGACTGAGACTCAGAAGTGACGATCCAAAGATAAACCGCTCAAGCCACCCAGTAAAAGTGATTTTTAGGGTCTGGCTTTCTAATTCTTGACAATCTTTCCTGAACCGCAAGCGGCGACGAATCTAAAGTTCAGACGGCCCGGGGCTTCCGACTCGGCGTTTTTTTTTGCTTGACATCCTCCATAGGTTCGTTCTATTCATCTAATCCGATTATTGGAGCGATTTAGGCTGGGTACTCGATACCGTCACATCTTTGCTCCCACACCATCGCTCGGACGGGGTTTACCAAGGAGAGCTACTTCTTTAAACTAGTTCAAGGAATTTGTCGCTGGACAAAGTCATTTATGAGATATAGACGCGCGAAACCTATACCCTGTACGACAGCCGTTTGGGTATGTCTGCGGGCGCCGCGTCCAGCCTTAAGTCAGTGTAAGGGAGGTCATTATGGTGCACATGCTTTCTGAGGTTTTCCCGCTGCTTGGCGGGATCTTTGTGGCTTTGGTGTGCATGACGATCCACTCATCGAGGCATCGATGGTTTGCATGGGCCGCGCTGAGCGTCGCGTTCGGGGCGCTTGCGACCGTCGTTAGCGGCGAGTACAGGGTTAGCTTCGGGTTTTTGTTGTTCGATGTGCCGTTTGTCGCTGGCGTGGCGGTTTCGGTCATGGCGTGCCAACGGGTGGCGGCAAGAATATGGTCGGTGTGAGTGCGGTCATCGGACTCACTTGCAAGTGAATCGGTATTGCTAAAAAATAAGAGCACGACATCACGTTCTCCACCTGAAGATTTACAGTCATCGATTGTCTGCTCTTGAGAGCGGCACGAACAGGAGGCCCATATGTCGGCGAGTTCGCGAGTGAAAGACTTGGCTCAGCAAGCCAAATTCGTGTTCCAGGGTACAGTCAAGAAGGTCAAAGCCGCCACCCTGAAAGAGGTCCCGGTCTCCGACCGGACCGTCGTCGTCCGCGTCGATCGCGTGATCCAGGCTCCGGAGGTGCTGAGCGCGTACTCCGGGCATGACGTGACGGTACAACTCGCCGCTGGCGAGAAGGTGAAATCCGGCGAGATACTCATCTTTTACACGAACGGGTGGATTTTCGGGGAGGGCATCGCCGTCCAGTCGGTCGGCCACGAAGAGGCCACGGCGCCGGCCACGGCCGCGCTGAGCCTCCACCCCGAAGATCCGGTGCGCAGCCTTCACACAAAAGAGGCGCTGATCCAGGCTGCTGACGCTGACCTCATCGTCACGGGCAGAGTATCCGCTATTCGCCTGCATCCTGAGGAGGTGCAGGCGCGCGCCACGGCCATGGCCAGCGGCCGGACAACTGAGCGGATCAGCGAACACGCTCCCTTATGGCAGGAAGCAGTGATTGAAGTTGACCAAGTTCACAAAGGCCAGCATTCGAAAAAACAGGTGGTCGTCCGTTTTCCCAGCAGCACAGACGTGCGGTGGCACAAGGCGCCGAAGTTCCACGCCGGTCAAGAGGGGGTCTTTTTGTTACATAAGAAGCAGTTAGCTCCCCGAACAATGGCCGCAGCCGCAGTCCCCATCGGGCCGGAGGCGTATACGGCCTTGCACGCTGCGGATTTCCAACCGTTAGACGAGCTGCCGCGAATCAAGCTGGCCGCCGCGGCGAAGAAAAGTTGAAACTGCGTCGCTGAACGTCTCAGCGCCTTTGTCGCAAGAGCGCTTGCGGCGGAAAAGCGCCGCCTGGGTGCCGAACGCGGGCAAATGATCTGTTCATTGCAAGACCGACAATGACACGCCTCGGATCGCGGCGCGTGGAAAACGCGACAGCCGCTCGATCGAGGTTTGGGGGGGACGAATCATGGCAGCAAACAAGAAGACGAAGCGGACGGTAGCGCGGCGTAAACGGCGCTCCACGGCAGCGCTCGCCGGAGGGCCGGTACTGGTTGTCAACATGGTTCCCCGCTCGCTGAGCCTCGAGACGAACCAGGACAGCGAGCCAACGATCGCCGTCAATCCCGCCAATCCCCTAGAAATGGCTGGGACGGCGTTCACGCCCGACCCGATGGGAGGCGCGTTAGCTCCTATCTACATCTCGACCGACGGCGGCAATACCTGGAGACTCAATTTGATTGTCCCGAGCGCCGCGGGAAGCGGCCTCGGTACCGGCGATATCTCGGTGGCCTTTGCCAGCTCCGGCTCGAAACTTTACGGCGGCATCTTGCGCGATCCCACGGACAATTTTGAGACGCTCCGGACCTCTACGTTCGCCAATCCGACGCCGATGCAGGTGCTTGGCAGTCGGCCCGATAACGACCAACCTTTCACTCACGCCATCACCAACGCCGGTAAGGACCGCGTGTACATCGGCAACAACGATTTCCAAGCCCAACCTAAAACAGCAACCGTGGACGTGTCGGCAAACGCAGGCGTTGCGAGCCCGACATTCAAGAAAGTCAGGATCGAGGTTCGCTCGACCGCCGGACAGGACGGCCCGCAGGTCCGGCCGGTCGCTCACGCCGACGGAACGACCTACGCGGTATTTTATGGCTGGCGATCGCAGACCGGAAGCTTCCCCGGTAACACGTTGGTCGTCACCACCGATGTGGTCGTCGTGCGCGATGACCACGGCGGCTCGGGCGTAAAACCTTTTCAGGATCTCAAAGACGCCAGCGATGGCCTGTCAGGCCGGCTCGTCGCGAGGGGAGTGAATATCCCGTTTAATCGGAACGGGACCTCTGCAACCGGCCAACAGCGGATAGGCGGGACGCTCTCGATCTCGGTTGATCCACGTCCGAGCCGCAGCGGCGTAGTGTATCTTGCATGGGCTGATCAACAACCCCATTCTTTTCTAACGCTGCATGTCCGCCGCTCGATCGACCGCGGTGTCACTTGGTCGGCAGCTGATCTGCTCACCCTGCCGAACGCCACCAACGCGGCTCTCGCGATCAACAGCATGGGCGTAATCGGACTCCTTTATCAGCAGCTCACGGGCACCGGCAGCAGTGTGCGCTGGGTGACTCACTTTCGGAAAAGCGTGGACGGGGCGAGTTGGGATGAGCTGATCTTGGCCACCACCCCGGCGAATACTCCAGTCAAAACGTTCGATCCGTACTTGGGTGACTATGATCACCTCGTATCCGTCGGCAAGAACTTTTTGGGCATTTTTTCGGCGAACAATACACCTGACACGGCGAACTTTCCGAGCGGCATTAAGTATCAGCGTAACGCCAACTTCACCACGCATACGCTACTGGGACTCGACAACAGTAGTCCGGTGCCCGTGTCGATCGATCCGTTTTTCTTCAAAGTCGCCGGATAACAGTTCCCGCCGGCTATCAAGGAGAGAGTGGGGTGCGCTATGCCTCTCTATCATGCGACGATTACCGGGAAAGATTACGACGCAATGGCCGATCTCGTGCGCAAGCACAGGATCACGGTCGCTCGCCATACGGCCACGGGGTCAGGCCCGACAATCTTAACAATCTTTCCTGGACCGCAAGCGGCGACATTCACGCAGACGCGTTAGGCAACAGAAAGAAGGCGCGAGGCGCGAGTCAAGAGTCGCCTTTTTTTTGCTGGACAGACATCGCAAGCTTGCCCGCAGGAAATCACCGGGAGAAGGAAAGCTCCCAACGATTGCCATCGGGGTCGAAGACGTTGATGGAATAGTCTTTGCCGTTTCTGTGTGCGCGGACCTTCTCGATGTTCGCGCCGATCTGCCGCAACGCGGTAAGCGCCTGCTCTTTCTCTTGCCAGGGAATGTTGAGCGTGTGATGAGGGTCCACGGCTCGCGGCCCTTTGGACGCGTCGAAGAGGTGGACCTCGAAGTTGCCGAGGCGCACGTCGACCTCTTGGACCTGACCCGACTTGAGTTGTTTTTCGTCGGGAGTAATTCTGCGCACGATCTCGCCGCCTAACACTCGCGTATAGAACGCTTCCGCCTTGGGAAGATCTTTGGCGCTCATGGCAAAGGTTTTGAGCCCTTTAATATCAAACATGGAGCCGCCTTTTTCACCGGCCGTTATCTAAAGCCGCCGTACACGGTATAGTTCGTAAACTTCCAGAAAACATCCACGTCCCGGAAACCGGCCGCTCTAAGCCA
>JBGQBP010000040.1:0-19576 GCA_041494945.1 Binatia bacterium
CCCGCGCTGCGCCATCGCCTGATCCTGAATTTCCAGGCCGAGGCGGAGAACGTCACGGCGGACCAGATTCTCGCGGCGATCATCAAAGCAGTTCCGCGCGATTGAGGTGTGCGATGCCCGCACTCTTACGGACAATCTTGGTCTTGTGTATTCTTGCCGCCGCGACGTTGCTACAGGCGGCGTCCATGCCCAGGCCCAACGTTCAAGTCGAAGTGATCGCGCGCGGGCTGGAGACGCCGTGGGCCATCGCCTTTTCCCCCGACGGGCGCATCTTTTTTACAGAGCGCCCCGGCCGCATCCGCGTGATCAAGAACGGCGCTCTCGAAAAAGATCCGTGGATGCAAATCGACGTCCACGAGAGGGGCGAGGCCGGTCTTTTAGGTCTCGCCGTCGATCCGGATTTTCAGCGGAACCGATTCCTCTATGCCGCCCACACGTATCGAGACGGCAACGGCAAGCTGAAGAACCGCCTCGTGCGCCTCCGCGAAGACGCGTCCACGGGCAAGGGGATATTGGATAAAGTGCTTTTGGACAATGTCGTTGGCGCCAACAACCACGACGGCGGGCGGGTGAAGTTCGGCCCCGACGGAAAGCTTTACTGGACGACGGGCGACGCTCAGACGACGCGCTTCGCGCAAAACCTCTCGTCCCTCAACGGCAAGATCCTGCGGCTCAATTCAGACGGAACAATTCCCTCGGACAATCCGTTTCCCCAAGTCTCTCGTTTATTCGTACGGCCACCGCAATCCTCAGGGCTTGGCCTGGCAGCCGGGCAGCGGCCGGCTCTACGCGACCGAGCATGGGCCGAGCGGTTTTCAGGGCTGCTGCCTCGATGAGCTGAACTTGATCGAAGCGGGAAAAAATTACGGCTGGCCGGATATTCACGGCGACGAAAAGCGTGAAGGCGCGGTCGCGCCCGTGCTGCACAGCGGCACCAGCGACACCTGGGCGCCTTCCGGCGCGGCCTTTGTCACGCGCTGGCCCACGGGCCATCCGTGGTCGGGCTCGCTGCTCTTTACCGGCCTTCGCGGCCAGACATTGTACCGCGTCGCGTTCGATGCCAACGATCCGCGCAAAGTGGCGACGTTCGAACGGTTCTTTGTCCGCGAGTTAGGCCGGCTGCGCGACGTGGCCGAAGGCCCCGACGGCGCAATTTATATTCTCACCAGCAACCGCGACGGCCGCGGCAAACCCGCGGCGGAAGACGACCGTGTGCTGCGGCTAGTCTTCAAGTGAGATTGTTTCATGCTGCCCGCCCCGTTTACCTCTGAGTTCTTGAATCGCCTGGAAGTCCTCCGGCTGCGCACTCGCAAGGACGTCCTGGGCAACCGGCCCGGCGCTTACTCGTCGCCGCGCCGCGGCACCAGCCTGGAGTTCGCCGACTATCGCAAATACTCGCCGGGCGACGACCTCCGTTACGTCGATTGGGGAATTTTCGCTCGCAGCGACCGGCTTTACGTCCGTCTCTTCCACGAAGAAGTGGATCTCTTCGCGTATATTTTTATCGACGCCAGCGCCTCGATGGCGTTCCCCTCGATAAAAGAAAAATTCGCCCCCGCGTGCAATCTTGCGGTGGCGCTTAGCTACGTCGTCCTGGCGAATCACGATCATGTACGGCTCCATTCTCTTAAAGATGAAAATGCGACCGCCTCGCCGTTTTACCGCGGACGCCAGAGAATGAGGGACCTGATTCATTTCGTCTCCTCCGTCGCGCCGGCGGGCGCGCTGGAGCCGGCGCCGTGCCTCGGGAATCATTTGAAGCACATCCGCCGGCCCGGAAAAGCAATTCTGATTTCGGACTTTCTCGTGTCCGCGGATGCCTATCAGCAAGGGCTGAATCTTCTGCGCGCCTTCAATCTCGACATCTCGGTGATCCAGGTGCTCTCCCGGGAAGAGATCGAGCCCGCGCTCCCGCGCGGCGAGCTGGGACTGATCGATAGTGAAAATTTTTCGGAGCTGCGGCTTGAGTGGAGCGAGACGCTAAGGCGTGAGTACCAAGAAAAATTGGCGCGGCACAATCGAGAGTTAAAAAGCTTTTGCCACCAGAACGGTATCCACTACTCGTTCTATCCGACGGACGAAGATCTGGTCCGATTCGTCCTCAAGACTTTGCCGGCAACCGGCCTCTTCAGGTAACGGCCATGGAATTTCTCTACCCGGCAGCGCTTTACGCCTTAGCCCTGCTCCCGCTTCTTTTGGTGCCGTACTTGATCCGGCGCCGTCCGCGCCGCCTGTTTTTTTCCAGCCTGCTCCTCTTGAGAGAATTTGCCACCCGAAGATCGGCCCGCCCGTGGGGAAAGATGTATCTGCCGCCGATTTTCTTTCTGCAATTAATCCTCCTGGCGTTGTTGCTGCTGGCGCTCGGCGAGCCGTCGCTCTCGTTTCGGCCGGTGAGCGTCGCTCTGGTTCTGGACAACTCGGCCAGCATGCAGGCGATCGAAGGAGAAAAAAGCCGCTTTCAATTGGCCCAGGACGAAGCGGCCAAGATCTTGAGCGCGCTGGCGGCACACGCCCGAGTCGATCTCTATATCGTCGTTCCCCGTTTGACGCGTGTCACGGAAGAATCATTGAAGCCCGGCGAGGCGATCGCGCGGCTCAACTCGCTCAAGCCGCTCGATCTCGGCGAAGCCGCTATCGATTACGGCGCCGAGTTCGAGCGTCTGGTCGGGGAAAGAAAATACCAGCGGCTCCACTTTCTAACCGATCATTCGGCCGAGGGACAGAGCGCGAGCGTGCGCGTGGTCACGCTCGGCCGTGCCAAAGGAAATCTCGCGATCACCGCCTTTCAAGTCAGCCGGCGATCCTTGGCGGCACCGCAGTTGGAGGCCGGCGCGACGGTCAAAAATTTCTCCGCCACGGAGCAAAAATTCAAGCTGGCGGTTAAGAGCCGTAGCAATATTCTCGTCAGTCGTTCCTACTCCGTAGCCCCGGGCCGAAGCGTCGAGGCGGCGTTCGAGAATATTCCCTGGCGGCCGTATTACGAAGCCGAGATCGACGCCGGCGACGGTCTGGCGCTCGATAATCGCCGCTTCGCCGTTCCGCCGCCTCAAGGCGCGCTGAAAATCCTCGCGGTCTCGCCGCGCCCCGAAGCGCTCTCCAGCCTGCGTGCGATTCCCGGCGTCGAGCTTCAACTCGTCTCGCCCGAAGCTTACGAGAAAGGAAACTTCGGGTCCCACGCGCTCGAAATTTTCCATTACTCGGCTCCCGCCGCCTTGCCCGATAGCCATGCGCTTTTCGTTTTGCCGCCGAGACAAAATCCTCTGGTCGAAATCGGCGCCGCGCTGTCACGGCCCACCGTCTCCGGCTGGCGCGAGCCTCATCCGCTCACGCGCTATATCAATTTTGCTCTGTTCCGGCCGGCGTATGCCCGGGCGTTGAAACCCGGCGGCTTGGGCGAAGCGATCATCCAAAGTCCCGATGGCCCGCTGGCCGTCGCGTTGGAGCAAAAAGATTTCCGCTATCTCGCCCTCGGCTTCGACCCGTTCCCTTTTCTCGGACGGCAGAACCTGCCCATGTCGATCTTCACCTTGAATCTGCTCGACTGGTTCAACGAAAGCCGGACCGGGAACGCGAGCGCCACCGGTGCACCGCTCGCCGCGCAATTGCGCCCCGGAGAAATGGTGCTGACGCCCATCGGCGAAAAGATCGCGTTGGAGAAAACCTCTACGGTCTTCGCTCGAACCTACGTTCAGGGAATCTATCGGACGGTAGGCGTCGACCCCGAAAAATATTTCGCCGTCAATCTCGGCGACGAGAGAGAATCGGATCTCCGCGAGCCGCCGGCCATTCAACTGCGTAGCGAGCCGGGTGCTGCGAGCAATCGCGCTTTCTACGCGTCGCTCTGGCCCTATCTATTGCTTCTATCCCTCACGCTGCTGTTGCTGGAGTGGTTTTTGAATCCGGCTTCAACTTCGGAGCGGCCGGCAAGCGAGCCGGTCAAGCGCGACGATTTCCGCTGGGCGTAAAACATGAGCCGCTTTGTTTCTCATCTCCAATTCGGCCAGGCGCTATTTTTTGCGTTGCTCATTCTCCTGCCGCTGCTCTGGTTCGGCCGGCGCCGGCTTTCCTTGCCTGCAATCCTGTGGCGCTCCGTTGTCCTGCTGCTTTTAATCTTCGCTCTGGCCGATCCGCGGGAGCTGGAACAAACGCCCGCGAACAAGCCGGCGGGCGAGCGCGTCTTTGCCTTCGATCTTTCGCGCAGCGTCCCCGAGGAGATGCGGCTCTGGATGGCGCGGACGGAAATGATTCCCCGCGCCGGCGATCGCGTTTTTATTTTCGGCGGCGCGGCAGAAGAGGTAAAAGATTGGGAAGGCCGGTTTAGAGGCGAAGCATCGATCGAGGCGATCAAGCCGGAAGAGACCAACCTGGAAACGCTCTTCTCCTCTCTTCTACGCCTGCCGTGGCGCGAGCGGAACGTTTTTCTTTTCACCGACGGGTGGCAAACGGAAGGCGACGCCGAGCGGCTGCTGCCGTCGCTCGCGCAGGCCGGCATCAAAATTTACCCGGTGCTGCCGCCCGAGCGGCCGGCGGCAGCCAACGTTGCGGTAAAAAAAATCGTGGTGCCGAACGAGGCCGCCCAGGGTGAGGCAGTAAATCTGAACGTCCTGGTGGAAAACAACGACAGAAAAGAAATCGACGGCACGCTCGTCCTAAAGCGCAACGGACAGACATTGAAGAGCGAGCCCGTGAGGTTAAAACCGGGGAGCCAGATGCTGAGCCATCGGACAACGATCGGCGAAGGCCCCTTAGTTTCGTTCCAGGCTGAATTTACGCCGCGGCGCGCCGACGCGGATCGTTTTTCGGAGGACAATCAGGCGACGGCGTGGGTCGCGGTCCAGAGCAAGGAAAAAGTTTTGCTTTTGAACGGGCGAGCGGGCGAGGGCAATTATTTGGCAGAGATGCTCAAGCGGCGCGGCTTCGAAGTCACCTCGGCAATCGCCGGCGGCGCGCCCCCTTCACCCAACGGATATGGGATTGTGATCCTCAACAACGTGGAGAAGGATAAACTTTCTCCGGCCTATCTCGGCGCGGTCGAGCGCCACGTGAGCGCAGGCAATGGCCTGCTCGTTTTGGGCGACGAAAGCGGCCTCCCTCCGGCAGCGTACCGGGAGACTCCGATCGGACCGGTGTTGCCGGTCGAGATCACCGAGCCCAAACAAGAGGACACAAATCGGGCCGTGCTGCTCGTCATTGATAAATCCACGAGCATGGATCCAAGCGAGAACCGGTTCAAAGAGAACCGACTACTCTACGCCAAAAGAACTGCAACCGCGCTTTTAGGACAACTCCGAGAGGAGGATTTCATCGGCGTGATCGCCGTGGATACGAAGCCCTCGACGATAGTTCCTATGGTCCCGGTTAAACAAGCTCGTCCGGCTTTTGGAAGGCAGATGGACGGCTTAATAGCCAAGGGGAACAGCTACCTTCTTCCCGGTCTCGAAGAGGCCATGAAGCAGCTTCAGAAGCAGGCCGCCAGTCGCAAGCATGTGATCCTTCTGACCGATGCAGACGAGATTCGCGGCAATGCAAGCGAATATATCGACCTTGTCACCTATATGAAGACCGAAGGCAAAATTAGAGTCTCGGCAGTCGGAATCGGTAATGGAGTCAATGAAGCTTTCATAAAACGAATCGCAACCTACGGCGATGGAGCTTCCCATATCGCAAAGAATTTGTCCGAGCTGCCGCAGATCCTGTTCCAGCTAGTCGCGCAAAAAACTCCGGAAGCCCCGCGCCAACAGAAAGACTTCCATCCCGTCGCGGCAAGAGACTCGCAGATCCTGGCCGGCTTGCCGGAGGCTTTCCCTCCCGTTAAAGGCTACGTCGAAACCGAACTCAAAAAAGGCGCGCGTCTCGACCTGTCGCTGCCGCGCGACGGAAAAAATTCTCCGCTCCTGGCCTCGTGGAGATATGGCAAAGGCAGGGCGGCCGTGTTTACGGCCGATCAGGCGGGACGCTGGTCCAAGGATTGGATTCCCTGGGCAGGGCTGGAAAGGTTCTGGGGAAAAGTTTTCGACTGGCTGCGCCCGGAGCGCGAGATGCTTCCGGCCCATGAAGCGCGGATCAATCTCGTGGACCACCGGCCGGTGTTGGATTTCTACCTTTATAGTCAAGAATCTGACGGCAATATTTTCCGCTATTCGTTTAGCGGCAGTAAAGGCTCCCAGGGCGACGGCATATTGAACCGGGTGGCTCCGGGCCATTACCGGTCCGAGCTGCCGTTCAATGCGCCCGGAGACTACCGTGTCGCGCTTAAAGAGGAGCGGAGGGGCCGCATCGTGGACTACCCTGTTGTAGGGTATACCCTTCCAGTGGAGGCAAAAGGCGACGTTTTTAAGGACGGTTTTAACCTCCGATTGCTGGAGCAGATCGCCCGGTCGACCGGCGGGATTATCAATCCCGGCCCCGAACAGGAGCAAAAGACGGAATATACCGCGGTTAAAGTGACATTCCTCCGCTCCTATTTTATCTTTCTTGCCGCGCTATTGTTTTTAATGGAAGTCTTCTTCAGGCGCTTTTTCCTGCGCGAAATTTAGCCTTTTGTGATGTATGCAGGGATTCAGCGGCATAAATCAAGCAAGTAAAAGACGGACCCCTGTTGACAACTCAAGCCAAACAGGTTATCAACAACAGAATTTTGGCCCACTTTTTGGATTAAGCAACCGAAGCGAATGTAGAAAGCGAAATGTAGAAAAGGACCGCCAAGAAGTACTCGGCCACTTGCATCATGGTTTTCAAACTCATCGTTGCGACTGGCACTCTGATGGGAGTGCTGGCCTTGATCCCGGCTGAAGTTCCAGCCGAATCTCCATCCATACAGCCGAGCGACGAGGGGCTGCTCCCCGCTCTCAAAAATCCCGTAGGAAAACCGAACCTCCCGCCGCTCGAGCAAGACTTCTCCCTGCCCGAAGGACTCAGCGCGCTAAAAAGAATCAGCTACAAGATCCAATCCGGCGATACGCTCGGCAGTCTGTTTGTCCGCTACGGAGTATCGCTGCAGGAAAGAAAGCTGTGGATGCAGGCGATCCAAAGACAGCTCCCGCTGAGCTCTTTTCGTCCGGGGAAAGCAGTCCAGCTTTATCTCACCCGCACCTCTTCTTCGGCTCAGTCGCAAAAGGGCAAAGAGCAGTTGAAGGCGGTCGAGGTCGAGCAGAATGAAGATTCGATCCTGACGTGGGAGAAAGGAACCAAAGGAATCGTCTTCAGCAAGCGCGAGAAGCCGTACGACGTCGAGCTTAAAACCGCCGGCGGAGTCGTTGAGACGACGCTCTTCGAAGACGGCGCCCGGATCGGCCTGAGCTCAAACCTCCTCTCCCAGCTCGCTGACCTTTTCTCGTGGGAAATCGACTTCGACAGAGAGATCCAAAAAGGCGACACGTTCAAGATCTTATATGAAGAACGCTCGCGTAAAGGCAGCAAGAACATGCCTGCGCTCAAAATTCTCGCCGCCGAACTGGTCAGCGCGGGGCAGCGCTACTTTGCGATGTATTTTGAAAAGGAGAGAGGAAAAGGCGACTACTACGATTTGAACGGCAGGACCTTGGCCCGCGCCTTCCTGCGGTTTCCTCTTGAATTCACCAACATTACGTCTACCTTCTCGCATTCCCGTTTGCATCCGATCTTGAAAGTCGATCGCCCCCATCACGGCGTAGATTTCTCCGCCAAGCTCGGCACCGCGGTACGCGCCGTCGCCGACGGCAAGGTCCTTTTCGCCGGTTGGCGCAAGGGCGGTTACGGCCGGCTGATCGAACTCGATCACGAATCGCCCTATTCCTCGCGCTACGCCCACTTGCAAAGAGTCGCCAAGGGAATCCGCAGCGGCGCAATGGTGAAGAAGGGGCAGATCATCGGCTACGTCGGCTCATCGGGTCTGAGCACCGGCGCGCATCTCCATTTCGAGATTTATCGGGACCATGAATACGTCGACCCGTTGAATTTCGAGTCTCCCGCGGAAGATCAAATCGAGCCGGCCCTACTCAAGGTTTTCGAAACCCGCAAACAGCTTTTCACCGCCGAGCTGGCCGCCACGCCGGCGTCGTAGCTCGGATCATTCACCGCTGCGCGAGTCGCGTTATCTTGCTTCGTGACCTTCGTGTCCTTCGTGGTTAAAATCCTCTCACCACGAAGAGCACGAAGCACACGAAGGTTGGATCATTCGTCGTGTCAACCTACTGCGTTCCGCTTGCTGGGACTGGACGCTTGGCGTAAAAGTGTACATTCCTTTCGGGCGGTGAAAAGATAACGAAGCGTATCATTCTATTTTTTATCACGGGCGCAGGCGCAGGGTATTTCCCCTGGGCCCCCGGCACCGCCGGCACGCTCGTGGCAATTCCTTTGTCTCTGGGGTTGAACCGCATCGCCGGGACTTCGCTCTATCTCGCGCTCTTGACGCTCGCGGCGTTTATCGCGGTCGCGACCTGGTTGTGCAACAAAGGCGAGGAGATTTTTCAGGCAAAGGACTGCTCGAAGATCGTCATCGACGAGATCGCCGGCTTCATGGTCGCCAACTTCGCATCCCCAACCCGGCTCAAACCCGCCATTCTGGCTTTCCTTCTGTTTCGTTTTTTCGATATCATAAAACCCTATCCGGCGCGGCGCGCGGAGCGCATCTCAGGAGGGCTCGGAGTGATTCTGGACGATCTGATCGCGGGCGTCTATGCTTTTGCGATCGTTCGATTGTTCTTATCGTGGGGCGTCGTATGATCCGTAAAGTCGCGATCCTCAGCACCGGCGACGAGATCACGACCGGCAGGGTCGTGGACACCAACTCGGCATACATCGCGGACCGGCTCTATTCTCTCGGACTCGAAGTGGTTGCGATCCTCAAGGTCGGCGACACCAAAGAGCGACTGCTCTGGGCGCTGGAACATGGCCTCAACCTTGGCGATCTCGTCATCGGCACCGGCGGGTTGGGCCCGACCGCCGACGATCTCACGACCGAAATGGTCGGGGAATATTTCGGCCGGCCGCTCAGGATGGACAATGACGTAGCGACCGGCTTGAAGCGCAGGTTCGAGGCGCGCGGCCTTCCCTGGACGCAGAATAATCTGAAGCAGGCCCTGTTTCCCGAGGGGGCGGAGATTGTTCCCAATCCCGCGGGCACGGCGCCCGGCTTTCGGATCGAAACGGCCGACAAAAAATCTCTCATCTGGCTCTCCGGCGTCCCGCGCGAGATGGAAGCGATGATGCAGGAAACCGTCCTTCCGTGGGTCGCGAAAGCGAGCGCGGGAGGCGGCCGGGTATCGGCCGCCACATTCAAAATTCACGGCTTGACGGAATCCAGACTCGATGACATATTGAAGCCCATTTTGCTTCCACCGGAGGCGAGACTTTCTTTCCGCGCTCACTACCCCGACCTGACGCTGCGACTGACGGTTTGGGGCGGTCAACAGAGAGAAAAACACTTTTCCGAGCTAACGGCGCGGATCAGAGAGCTCATCGGCCCGCACATCTACGGAGTAGGCGACGTTACTTTAGAAGAAATCGTGGGCAATCTGCTTCAAAAAAAAGGTTGGACACTGGCGTTGGCCGAGTCCTGCACCGGCGGCGCGATCGCCCACCGAATCACGCGCGTCCCTGGCAGCTCGGCGTATTTCAAAAGCTCGATCGTGAGCTATTCCAACGACGCTAAAATCCATTTTTTGGGCGTGAAGCAGGCAACGTTGGAACAGCACGGCGCGGTTAGCGAAGAGACCGCGATCGAGATGGCCGAGGGCGCGTTGCGCGAGGCGAATGCGGACATCGCGCTCGGCATCACGGGAATCGCCGGGCCCTCGGGAGGCAGCACGGAGAAGCCGGTCGGCGCCGTTTGGATGGGAATCGCCCGGCGCGGCCATAGCGACGCGCGCCATTTCAATTTTCACGGCGATCGCGAGCGCGTAATCCTCGGCGCCGCGCAAGCGGCGCTGAACTTTCTAAGAACGAGCCTGCTGTAACAGTGGTCCGGGCCTTCGTCGCAATCAAGATCGATACGCGCGTGGCGCAGAGGATCGGCGAGGCTCAGTCGAATCTCAATACAGCTTTCACGGGCATCCGCTGGGTCAAGCCTGAGAATTTGCATTTAACGCTCAAGTTCCTCGGTTCAGTGGGCGACGACAAGGTAACGCCGATAGCGGACGCGCTGGGGCGCGCGCTACACCTTACCCCGTGCTTTTCCGTCGCGTGTAGAGGTTTAGGGGTATTTCCTGATATAAGAAAAGCCAAAGTGCTTTGGGTCGGATTGGAAGGCAAACCGCTTGCCCATTTGGCCGCAACGGTCGAGGATGCATTGGAGCCGATGGGTTTTGCGCGCGAGAAAAGAGCGTTCAAGCCGCACCTGACGATCGGCCGCTGGCGCGATTCCGCCGGTCGATCGGATCTGCTTCGGCGGGAACTCGAGCGCTGGCAGCGGCAGGACTTCGGCACATCGAAGGTGAATGAAGTGATTTTGATTCAGAGCGTGCTGAAACCAACCGGCGCGGCTTACACGCCGCTCAAGATTTTTTCGCTGACTTAACACCGGACTAAAAAGGAGAGAACCACGATGGACGTGAACAGAGAGAAGGCGATCGACCTGGCCGTAAGCCAGATCGAGAGGCAATTCGGCAAGGGCGCGATCATGAAGCTGGGCGAGGGCGGCATCATAAAGGATGTCGCCGTCGTCTCGACCGGCTCGTTGGGGCTGGACCTCGCCCTGGGGATCGGCGGCGTGCCGCGCGGCCGCGTCATGGAGATCTACGGACCGGAATCTTCGGGCAAGACCACCCTCGCGCTTCACATAATCGCCGAAGCGCATCGAGGCGGCGGCATCGGCGCTTTCATCGACGCCGAGCACGCGCTCGATTTGGCTTACGCGAAGAGATTGGGCGTGAAGACCGATGACCTCTTGATCTCACAGCCCGACCACGGCGAGCAGGCGCTGGAGATCGCCGAGACGCTGGTGCGGAGCGGCGCCGTGGACGTGCTCGTCGTCGATTCGGTCGCCGCGCTCGTGCCCAAGGCGGAAATCGAAGGCGAGATGGGCGACGCCCACATGGGGCTTCAGGCGCGCCTCATGTCACAGGCGCTCCGCAAGCTAACGGCGACGATCGCGCGCTCGCAGACCGTGATGATCTTCATCAACCAGATCCGCATGAAGATCGGCGTCATGTTCGGCAACCCGGAGACGACGAGCGGAGGCAACGCGCTCAAGTTCTACGCGTCGGTTAGAATGGACATCCGCCGCATCGGCGCGCTCAAAGACGGCGACGCGATCGTCGGCGGGCGAACGCGAGTCAAAGTCGTCAAGAACAAGATGGCGCCGCCGTTCAAAGAAGCCGAGTTCGATATTCTCTACGGCACCGGCATCTCGCGCGAAGGAGAGCTGGTCGATCTCGGCAGCGACATGGGCATCGTGGAGAAAAGCGGCGCCTGGTATTCTTTCAACGGCGACCGCATCGGCCAGGGCCGCGACAGCGCCAAGGAATTTCTCAAAGCTCATGCCGATATCGCCAAAGACATCCGCGAAAAAATTCTCGACAAGGCGGGGATCAAGCGCGCCGCGGCCGAAGCGCCGCCGTCGGCGGAGAAGAAGGACAAGAGCAAAGGGAAGTGAGCGGCGGGTCCGGAGAGGAAGCGTTCAAGCGGGCGCTTAAATTTCTCGGCTATCGTGCTCGAAGCGAAGCCGAGGTTCGGACCAAGCTCATTCAAGCCGGATTTTTACCGAAGATCATCGAACCTACCCTTGAGAAGCTCCGCTCGCTCAAATTGCTGGACGACGAGGACTTTGCGCGAAGCTTTACGCAGGCTAGAATAGAAGATCGAGGCTACGGCCCGCTGCGTTTGGAACGAGAGCTCAGGCTGAAAGGCATCGCAAAAACGCTCGTCGGCAGGATTCTCGACGAGACTTTCGCGCGACACGGAGGGAAGGAGCGGGCTCGCGCGTTGGTGGAAAGAAGATTTCGCGGCAAGGACCTGACCGACGCGAAGACCTTGCGCCGGGCGATTTCCTTTCTTCAGCGGCGCGGCTACCGCGATTCGGTCATCGGAGAAATTTTGAGACAGCCGCAAGGAAACGATTGAATACCATGGCAACGGGCAACGAAATACGCAAATCTTTTTTGGACTATTTCGCCAAGCGGGAGCACACGATCGTCCGCAGCTCGTCGTTGGTGCCGGAGAAAGATCCGACGCTGCTCTTCACCAACGCGGGCATGGTGCAGTTTAAAAATATTTTTCTCGGCGTGGAGAAGCCTCCGTACCTCCGCGCGGCGAGCGCGCAGAAGTGCCTGCGCATCAGCGGCAAGCACAACGACCTCGAGGCTGTCGGGCGAGACACGTATCACCACACGTTTTTCGAGATGCTCGGCAACTGGTCGTTCGGCGATTACTACAAAGAAGAGGCGATCGCCTGGGCCTGGGAACTGCTCACGCGCGAGTGGAAACTCCCCAAAGACAAGCTCTGGGCGACCGTCTACAAAGACGACGATGAAGCGGAGCGGCTCTGGCTCAAGATAAGCGGCCTGTCCAAGGAGCGCGTTCTTCGCTGCGGCGAAAAAGAAAATTTCTGGGAGATGGGCGAGACCGGACCGTGCGGCCCGTGCAGCGAGATTCATCTCGACCGCGGCCCCGAAGCCTGCGATCATAAAGGCGCGAAGGGCCATCGCTGCCGGGTCAACGGCGATTGCGCCCGCTTCATCGAGCTGTGGAATCTCGTCTTCATTCAGTACAACCGCAAGGAGGATAGATTCCTCGAAGACTTGCCCGCCAAGCACGTGGACACCGGCATGGGGCTCGAGCGGATCACCGCGGTGCTTCAGGGCGCGCTCTCCAACTACGACATCGATACCATGCGCAGCATCATCGCCGCGGCGGAAAAGCTCGCGGGGAAAAAATACGGCGCCGATCCGACGGCCGACATCTCCTTCCGCGTCATCGCCGATCACAGCCGCGCCGTGAGTTTTCTCATCGCCGACGGCGTGTCGCCCAGCAACGAAGGCCGCGGCTACGTTTTGCGAAGACTGCTCAGGCGCGCGGCGCGCCATGGCCGCATTCTCGGTCTGACCGAGCCGTTTCTCTACAACGTGGCCTCGATGGTAGCGGACGTGATGGGCGACGCATACCCCGAGCTGCGCGAGCGGCAGAGACATATCCAGGAGGTCATCCGCAGCGAAGAGGAGCGCTTTAGCGAGACGCTGGAAAAAGGACTCGGACTTTTGGAACAAGCCATGGCGGATCTCAAGCGCAAAAACGGCCGCGTGCTCTCGGGCGAGGTCGCTTTCAGGCTCTACGACACTTATGGATTCCCGCTCGATCTCACCGAGGACATTCTCCGCGGCGAAGAGATCTCCGTCGATCAAGCGGGCTTCGAGCGGCTCATGGAAGAGCAGCGGAGCCGCGCACGCGAAGCCAGGGAAGTTTCCCAGAGCGACGCGAAAATTCAGCTCGACCGGCAAATCCGCTTCGTCGGCTATGACCGTCTGGAAGCGGAATCGACCGTGCTCGCCCTCTACGCCGAGGGACAGGGAAAAAACGAAGCGGGTGAAGGCGCAGAGGTCGATCTCATCACCGCCGAGACGCCTTTCTACGGCGAATCCGGCGGGCAGGTCGGCGACCGCGGCGCCGTCGAGACCGCGCGCGGCGATCGGATGGAAGTCATCGATACGCAGCATCCGACCCCGCAGGTAACGGTCCATCGCGGCAGAGTCGTCAAAGGACGCTTTCAAATCGGCGACAAGGTTCATCTCGTCGTCGATCCGCGTCATCGGAATCGAACGGCGCTCAACCATTCGGCGACGCACATCCTTCATTCCGTTCTCCGCGAAGAGCTCGGCGCCCACGTGCGCCAGGCGGGCTCGCTCGTCTCTTCCGACCGGCTACGCTTCGACTTTAATCACACTGGCGCGATTGCGGACGAGAAGTTGGCCGATATCGAGCAACGAGTCAACGAGAGGATCCGGCTCGACGCCGAAGTGAAAATCGACGAGACGAGCTACGACGAGGCGGTCCGCAAAGGCGCACTCGCCTTCTTCGGCGACAAGTACGGTGACGTGGTCCGCGTCGTCAAGATCGGCGACTTCTCGACGGAGCTTTGCGGCGGGACCCACGTCCACCGCTCCGGAGAGATCGGCATCTTCAAGCTCCACGCCGAGGGCGGAGTCGCCGCGGGTGTAAGGCGCGTCGAGGCGCTCACCGGCGAGGGCGCGCTGGATTTGATCCGCACTTACGAGCAGCGGCTAAAAGAGATCGGCGCGCTGGTACGGTCCGGACCGGACGAGGCAGTCGAAAGAGTGAAGAAACTCCTGCAGCAGCAAAAAGATCTGGAGCGGGAAATCGAAACGCTGCGCAGCCAGTTCGGAAAAAACCAGTTGCCCGATCTGCTCGCGAAAAAACAGCAGGTAAACGGCACCACCGTGGTGGTCTCGAAGGTGGACAAAGTGGATGCGAACCAGCTCCGCGAGCTGGCCGACCAGCTCAAGGAAAAGATCGGCTCCGGCCTCGTCTTCCTCGTAAGCGCCGGAGATTCAACCGTGACGATGGTCGCGTCCGTGACGAAAGACCTGACCGCAAAATTTCACGCCGGCAACATCGTGAAGCAGGTCGCGCCGATCGTGGGCGGCGGCGGCGGCGGCCGGCCCGATTTTGCCCAGGCCGGAGGAAAAGATCCGGCGAAAGTGGACGAGGCAGTCGAGCGTGTGTGGCAGATCGTGAAATCATCGAACACGTAATGGTCATTCATACTGCAAAGCTTACCGAGGAGACCCAGGGAAACTGCGATATCATCGACATCACGGAAAAAGTCAAAGCGCAGGTTGAGCGGCAAAAAATCCGCTACGGCCTGGCCACGCTCTTTGTCTCCGGCTCGACGGCGTCCTTGACGACCATCGAATACGAATCCGGCGTGCTCAAGGATTTGCAGGAGCTGTTGGAGAAGCTGATCCCTTCCGACCGGAAATACCACCACGACAACCGCTGGGGCGACGACAACGGCTACTCTCACTTGCGCGCCTCGCTGTTGGGCCCGTCGCTCCAGGTGCCGATCGATGACGGCAAACTCATGCTCGGGATCTGGCAGCAGATCGTGCTGCTGGACTTCGACAACCGGCCGCGCACCCGCGAGATCGTCGTCCAGATCATGGGAGAGAACGAGTGAAGGAAGAAAGCGGCAGAAAGGCCGAAGCGAATACGGAGGAGAAAGCGCGGATCGATTTTCCCGACCCGCACCACTTCCGGGATCTTCTCGGCCAGCACGACGAGCACCTGAAGATCATCCAGCGCGCCCTCGGCGTGAAGCTCCACGTGCGCGGTTCGACCGTGGATATCGAAGGCGACGCCGTCGAGGTCGAGCTCGCGGCCAAGGTTCTCAAGCAGCTCTACGGCTTGCTGGAAAAAAACTATCCCGTGTACGGCAGCGACGTCGATTACGCCGTGCGCATCTTGAGCGGCGACCGCCGCGCGATCCTGCAGGACATTTTTCTCGACACGATCTACATCTCTTCGCACAAGCGCATCATCACGCCCAAGAGCGTGGCGCAGAAGGCCTACATCGACGCGATCCGCCGCCATGACATCGTCTTCGGCATCGGCCCGGCCGGCACCGGCAAAACCTATCTCGCGATGGCGATGGCCGTGGCCGAGCTGATGAAGAACAATTACATGCGCATCATTCTGACCCGCCCCGCCGTCGAAGCGGGCGAGAAGCTGGGCTTTCTGCCGGGCGATCTCGCGGAAAAAGTAAATCCTTATCTGCGTCCGCTCTACGACGCGCTCCACGACATGGTCGATTTCGACCGCGCGCACAAGATGGTCGAGCGCGGGACCATCGAAGTCGCGCCGCTCGCCTTCATGCGCGGCCGGACGCTCAACGACTCGTTCGTGATTCTCGACGAGGCGCAGAACACCACGCCCGAGCAGATGAAGATGTTCTTGACGCGCCTGGGCTACGGCTCGAAGGCGGTCATTACCGGCGACGTGACACAGACCGATCTGCCGGCGGGAAAGCCGTCGGGCCTGAAGGAAGCCTGGCGCATTCTCACCGGAGTCGAAGGCATCCGTTTCGTGACGTTCACCGAGCGGGACGTGGCGCGCCATCGCCTGGTGCAGGAGATCATCACCGCCTACGAGCGCGACGAAAATCCCAAAGCCGGCAACTGAACAGCCGCCTCGGCTTTCCCATGAACGTAGACATTGTGTGCCGCGTCGCAAGGAGAAAGATATCTCTCCGCAGAGTGAAGCGAAGCGCGCGGAAAATTCTTGGCCTGATCGACGAGCGCGACGCAGAGTTGAGCCTGGCTTTTGTAGCGAATAGGGAGATCGAGAAGCTCAACCGAAAATATCGGAACCAACCCAAACCGACCGATGTGCTCTCTTTCCCCGCGGGCGATACATTGGCCGGGCGCCACCGGCTGCTTGGGGACGTGGTCATCTCCGTCGATCGAGCCGAGGAGCAGGCGAAAGCGGGAGGTTGGACATTGAAGGAAGAGATCGACCGGCTGCTGATCCACGGCATTCTTCATCTCTCCGGATACGACCACGAGCGTTCCAAAAAAGATGCCCAGATCATGCGCGCGATGGAAAGGAAAATCTCGTTGGCGCTTTGTGGAAAGAAGTCTCCGGCGCTATAATAAGCGACATCATCGGCACAGACCCTTTCCGAACCCCATGCCTACGTTTGAAGAGACACAAGAGCAACTGACGCGCTTGCAGGAGAGGCTTGAGCTTCTCAGGAGGCGTCTTTGACCTCGACGGCAAGAAGAAGCGCGTCGAAGAACTGAACCGACTTACCTCCAAGCCCGATTTCTGGAACGACGCCGACAAGGCGCAAGCAATTCTCAAAGAGCAGGCGAGCCTGAAGAACGTCCTCGACTCGTGGGAGAAGTATCGCTCCGAGCTCGAAGAGGCGCGCTTTTTTCTCGATCTCGCCAAAGACGAGAAGAGCGAAGAGGCGCTCGGCGAGGCCGCCGGAAAAGTGTCTCAGGTCGGTCAGGAAATGGCCGACCTGGAGCTCAAGCAAATTCTCGGCGGCCCCGACGACCAGAGAAACGCGATCGTCAGCCTCCATCCCGGCGCCGGCGGCACCGAGGCGCAGGATTGGGCCGAGATCCTGCTGCGCATGTATCTTCGCTGGGCCGATCGCCGGGGCTACCGCCATGAGATTCTCGAATACCAGCCCGGCGAAGAAGCGGGCGTCAAGAGCGTCACGTTTACCATCGAGGGGCAATACGCCTACGGGTATCTCAAAGCCGAGGCCGGCATTCATCGCCTCGTGCGCATCTCGCCCTTCGACGCCAACTCGCGCCGTCACACTTCGTTCGCCTCCGTCTTCGTCTACCCCGAAATCGACGACACCATCAAAATAGAAATCGACGAGGACGACCTGCGCATCGACACCTACCGATCGAGTGGCGCCGGAGGGCAGCACGTCAACAAGACCGACTCGGCCGTGCGCCTCACGCATCTGCCGACCAACATCGTCGTCGCCTGCCAGAACGAGCGCTCACAGCATAAGAACAAGGCGATGGCGATGAAGATCCTGCGCTCGCGCCTCTATGAGCTGGAGCTTGAGAAACAGAAAGAAAAGATGGAGTCGTACAATAAAAATAAGAAGGAGATCGGCTTCGGCAGCCAGATCCGCTCGTATGTCCTTCATCCCTACCGCATGGTGAAAGATCACCGCACTGGCATGGAGATGGGCGACGCGGACCGCGTCCTCGACGGCGACCTCGACCGTTTTATCCAGGCTTACCTCTTGCAGGGGAGCGACGAGAGCCAGAATTCCTAGGGAGCTAAATGAAGAACTTAGTAAGTAAGCAGAAGCCGGTCTGTAACAACTTCGCCTTCGAGCGTTTGACCGTCCATCTGGAAACGCCTCAACATCGAACGTCCGCAATCGATGAAGGCTTCGCGTTGGAATAGATTGTCCGGAATCGACAATTCACAGAGCAGATTTCCGGAGCGCTTTGTTCCGTCGATGCTCACGGCGACGCTTATACCGCGGGCTTTGCACCGCGCAATTGCGTCAAAAAGTTTAACGAGTGAGAACGATTGCGCACCATAGAGGATCGCCTGGGTATGACTGTACGGCGGATCACAATAAATCAAATCTCCGGCCTTAGCTAACTGCATCGCCTCGTCAAAATTTTCATGTACGTTGCTGTCATTCTCGTGGTATTCTTCTTCGCAAGCGAACGACGGGAGGGATTAACAATAGTGAAAACAATCACAGTAAAAATTGACACAAAGCTGGCGCGCAAGTACCGACAGACTTATCTGAAAACCTTCAAGAGCGAAAAGGCCTTGAAACGCACCGAGAAAGAGTTCCTGCGCGCGTTCGTTGAGGATCGATTGCGAGAAGAAATCGATTTCCTACGCAGAGAACCGACTTGAGCCAGTAGCAATCAGCTATGATTCTTTCGCTGCCGAGTCACTTGGCGGAAGGCTATAAGAGTCTTGCTCAGAAGGCACGCGTCGTGACCGAAGCCTGGGGAGCGGAAAATTTTTTCTGTCCGAACTGTCGGTCTGAATCGTTAGATCCGACGCCTACAGGCTTCAAAGCAATCGACTATCTTTGTCCTCGGTGTCGTCTCGCTTTCCAATTAAAAAGCAAAGCCGCCCCGATTGGTGACAAAGTGCTTGACGGCGCTTTCACGGCAATGATGCGCGCCATTATGGAAGACCGCACACCGAATCTGCTGCTCCTTCAATATGATCGGCTCCTGTGGAAGGTTCGGAACGTTATTTTGATCCCTCATTTTGCCTTTTCTCCCTCCTCAATCCAAAAGCGAAATCCTCTGAGTTCTACCGCCCGCCGTGCGGGGTGGATTGGCTGTTTCATCGTCCTCAACAACATTCCGAAAGAAGCCAGAATCTCACTCGTTACGGAAACCGGCATCGCGCCGCGTGAGGAAGTGAGAAGAAAGTTTGGCCGACTAAAGACTCTCAAAAACCTGCCCACAATCGAGCGAGGATGGACTCTGGACGTTCTACGAATCGTCCAGTCCCTCGGAAAGCCTGAGTTTACCAACGAAGAGGTTTACCGATTCGTTCCAGAGCTCCAAAAACTCCATCCAGAGAATCGTCATGTTCGAGATAAAATTCGTCAGCAGCTTCAGTTTTTACGAGATCGTGGTTTTCTGACTCCGATTGCAAGAGGACGTTGGACGTTAGGTTGACAACTTTCGGTAGTCGCCGAGACTAATCCGCAGCTTGCCCATAACTTTCGCACCATCCCATGACCCGCAAAAGCCCAACCTACGACGTCGCAGCGTTGTATGCCAGCGGCGCGCTGTGGAACATCTCCATGGGGGCGTTGCAGGTTCTGGTGCCGCTCTACGCGCTGTCGCTCGGCTTCTCGATCGTCAAAATAAGCAGTCTCGTTTCTCTACCGGTCTTGGTCGAGCTCGTCGTCCGCTTCGGCGGCGGCGCTCTCTCCGACCGCTTCGGCGAGCGGCGCGTGTTGCAGATCTGTTTTTTTCTCATGGCGCTGGCCGGCGCGACGCTTTTGGTTGCGGATCGTTACCTCTACATCGCTCTGGCGCAGGCGCTCGCCTTTTGCTCGCGCAGTCTCTTCTGGACTTCGATTCAGTCATTGGGCAGTCAGCTCCCCGGCGCCGATTTGGGA
>JBGQBP010000041.1:0-19426 GCA_041494945.1 Binatia bacterium
GAAAGTGAGATATCGAATCGAGAGTGGAGATCCTTTCGAAGCCATTCTTGATACCGCGGAATCGACGCGTGCGGACCTCATCGTGCTCGCTACGCACGGCCGGACCGGCATCAAAAGACTCATCATCGGAAACGTCGCCGAGAAGGTCGTGCGCCACGCGTCTTGCCCCGTGCTCATTGTAAAACCTCGGGCCGCCAGGCGGAAAGCGAGCGGCAAAAGCAAAAGGTGAAACCGCAATCAAGGAAAGCGCCGGAGCTTGAGCCCGGCTTCATGCAGCCGTTAGAGGAGGTCTCTAAGCACTATCCATGTTCCGGTTAGAAGGAATGGATTTACCCGAATCCAAGCTATTTCCGTAGCGGCGCCCGCAAGGCCGGACAAACCGAGCAACCCTGCAATCAACCCGATAACCAAAAAAGTTACTGCCCAGTTAAGCATAAAAACCTCCTGTTGGTTTTTTTGCGAACGCGGTGGGCGCCCACAAACAGGCCGTGTACACAATAAGTATGCCGGCGCGCCGCCCCCCCCCAATGGTTCATTTTAGGAAGATTTGGTATTTTTTGTAAGTTTCGTGCAGGGAATTTTTTCCTTCGCGAGTAAAAAATTAACAGGTTATATTGGAACAGATCCTTGTTCTATTATTCAGATCAATACGAGTGGTCGGCGTCAAAAATCTTTTTTGTTCTATCTTGAACTGAACCGTCGAATGAGGTATGTCCCTAACCCTGATTCAGTGATTTACCTTATTGTTGTAAATCACGGGCGACCTAGAATGCGTCGGTGGTCGCGGAAAATTTTTTCAACACGGCGCTCACGTTTTATGCGCTCTGGCCTTAAAGCGGTTCATTGCTCGAAAGTATGGCGGGCATGCTACATCCTCTGCACACTTCTGGTTTCTTTGTACATTCTGTTCGACGTCCTCGATCTTGATGGATCGAACTTGCCACACGTAAACAGCCCGGTAAGAGAATCTGTCGTTGCGGTCGAGGTAACCTCCGACATGGAGTTCGTCCACACATCGGATCAAGCCGCGCCTTGGGAAAATTCCACGCTGGTCGCAGATGAATCTCCCCAAGAGCACGCCCGCTTTGAGATCTTCGAGATTCCCCGCTCCTCGCCGCTCGATGTGGCTCGATCACATCGTTATCGAGCGAGCCTGCCGCGGGATTCCATTACGGACTTATTTCCCTTCGCGTTTTTTAGTTAAGAAAGTTCAGATTACGTTTAACATTTCAACAGATTGCATCGAAGGAGAAAGATATGAAGACAAGACAAAGAATGTTTTCAGTGTCGTCGTTTTTGCTATTCATCGCGTTGATCCTCGGGACAGCGTTGGTCGCTGGGCCCGGAACGGCCTTCGCCGCGGCCGCGGATGAGACTTTTTCAAAAACCTCTGTCATCACCGTGCCGGGCGGCCTCAATTCCTTCGACATCGGCTTTGTCGATCCGCAGCTCGGACTCTACTTCCTGGCCGACCGCACCAACAAGACGGTCGATCAGGTCGTAACAAGCACTAACGCGATCAGCCAGCTTGCAGCGGGCTCGTTCGTCGGCGTTCAATCCGGTACCAACACGTCGGGCCCCAACGGCGTGATCACGGCGAATAACCACAGCGAAGTCTGGGCAGCGGATGGCGTTTTGTGTAACCACACACAAAACGCGTGTACTAGTGCTGCGACCCCTGCAACGCAAACGAGCCGTGTACAGGTCATTGACCTTAAGACAGGCACGGTAACTCACACCATCGATAACGGCGGACAAAGAAGGGCCGACGAGCTGTGCGAGGACCCACAGCATCACGTGGTCCTCGTAGCGAACGATGATGAATCAGACTTGTTCCTCACCTTCATCTCCACCAAGAGCTACAAGGTCATCGGGACGATCAATTTGGACGGCTCAGACAGCAATGGGCTGAATATCAACGCCACTAACGGCATCGAGCAGTGCCAGTGGAGCCCGCGGACCGGAAAATTCTATCTGGCCATCCCGGAAGTGGCCGGCGCTGGGAATAACGGGACGCCCGGTGCCGTGCTGGAGATCAACCCAGCATCCATGAAGGTCGAAAAGGTCTTTCCCATTGACTTTGGGTTTCTCGCAGCCTCCGGGGCGACCCCAGCCATCGGTGATTGTCTTGGCCCCCAGGGACTGGCGATTGGCCCGCAGCGCGAAATCCTTCTCGGCTGCAGCAATGCAGGGCAGGGATCGGTGATCATCAATGAACTCGACGGTAGCCTGGTCCAGAACCTAGCCGGTCTGAACGGTAACGACGAAGTCTGGTACAATCCTGGCGACAACCATTACTTCCTTGCTGGCAGTAACCACAACCTCCCTTTGCCCACGTCCGGTGCGATACTCGGCGTCGTTGACCAGAGTGGGGATCCCGATGTCGAGGACGCCAGCCCGACGACGAAATCAGGCTCCCATTCGGTTGCGGCTGACCCGGTAAAGAACCAGGTGTACGTTCCGGTCAATGCAGTTAACCCCCTTTGCGGCGGCACCCCCGCTTTAAACGGCTGCATCGCCGTATTCACAGCCGCCGCGGACGATGACCCCGGAGTATGCCTCGGTAATGGCGTACCCGCTAAAGGGCAAGGCAAACAAGGCGATCCGGTGTTCCTGAGAGCTGTCTGTCCTGACAACAACGGCCATCCTAACAATCACTAATCGTCAAGAAGGTAACGACTCAAGGGCGGGACGTGAACGCCCTTGAGTCCAATTTCGAGACCTGGGATCTCCCAGCGAGCGATTGAGACAAGAAAGGGGAGGGGCTTTTGCTCCTCCCCTTTCTTTATACGCGGTCTGGATTCACTTTCCGTTTTCCGATATATGGAAAAGCAATTCTCATAAGAAGAGCGCGTGAAAGGAGGAAGTTGGAATGGCAGAAGCGATAGCACAAATCGTCGCACCTAACGATCCGGCGTTGACGTCGGAGATGGTGCAGTTTCCGGGACCGGCGGGAAACGTGAAGGCGTATCTGTCCCGTCCCAAGGACGGGAAGAGCCTGGGGACCGTCATCGTGATTCACGAAAACCGCGGGCTCGTCGACCACATCAAGGACGTTGCGCGCCGGTTCGCGAAAGAGGGCTTCGCCGCTTTAGCGGTGGATTTGATGTCGCGCATCGGGGGAACGGACCAGTTCAAAACTCCCGAGGAGGCGATCGAGGCGATCAAGAAAATCAACGGCAACATGGTCGTGGAAGATCTCACGAGCGCCCTCGCCTATTTGAAGAAACAGGGCTTCGCCAACGGCAGAGTCGGCGTGGTCGGCTACTGTTGGGGCGGAGGGCAGTCGCTTAATTTCGCCACCAAGTGCAAAGATTTAAACGCGGCGGTGGTTTACTATGGGCGCAATCCCGATCCCCTCGATCAGGTGCAGAATATTCCCTGCGCGGTGCTTGGCAATTACGGGGGAGATGATCCGAACATCATGCCCGGAGTGGAGCCGTTGAAAGCAGCCTTGCAGAAGTTCGGCAAGAGCGCCGACATCAAGGTTTATCCCGGCGCCAAGCACGCGTTCAACAACAATACGAACGCGGATCGCTATAATCCGGAAGCGGCGAAAGACGCGTGGCAGAGAACGGCAAGTTTCTTTAAGAAAAACCTGGCGGCTTGAACAGGACTGAGTAACGAGCGCTGAGGACATGTAGGGGAGTGATTAATCACGCCCCTACAAACAGCACTCAGTCTTTTTTTTGCAGCTCCGGACGTTCCCCGACAGCCTTGCGGGCCAATTCCGGGGTGATGATGTACGGTCCCTCGGTAACGTCATTCCAGATCTGCATGGTTAGGTCCGCGTTTCCACCGGAGAGAATGAACGACAACCCGCCGGCGATCAATCCCCAGCCAACGGATATCGCCTTCATCGGAACGAAAATCGCGTTGCCGGCGGTCAGGCCGACGCCGACTCCCGCGGCCTCGATTGGATCGGCCGCTTTGAGCGATACGGGAGAAAGAATCACGGTCACGACAATGGCGACGATCAGCGACGCACGCATGTTCGATGAGCGCATATCATTTACCCCTTAAGAGCGAAAAATTTTGACCGCAATACGTCGACGCCGTGCGATGGGTTCCAGTAGCGCCGCACGCCGAAATAGTAGCAGCAGCTTTGGTTGTCCATGTCGTTGTTAAAAACGCGAAGCTGCCCGTCCTGCCAACGCACGCGCGCGAGACAGGTGCCGCCCGGGACGGAAGAGGTCATCGCCTCCACTACGACGCCGATGCCCCACTGCTTGTAGTTGTTATGGGAGACTTCGTCGCCCACGCGCAAGAAAAGTCTCTTTCTTTCGGACATGGCTCTGCCCTCTCAATTTTGAACATAACAATCTTGGAGTTTTGCGTCAACGGTTGAGAAACGCCGCCACGGCTTGCGCCAGCCCCTCGGGATTGTCGTGGTGGATCATGTGACCGGCGTCCTCAATTTCAGCGTGAGAGCGGTCGGCGATGGCGCTCATTCTTTCCTCCACGTCGGGTCGCGGAGTCTGGCGGCTCATTGCGCCGTCGACAATCAGAACCGGGCATTGGATGCGGCGGAAAAATTCCACGGCCTGTCCTGAATAAAACGGTTGCGGCGCTACCGTGCGGTGCAGCGGATCGAATTTCCATACCCACTTGCCGCTCTCGATTTGTTTCATTCCCGAGCGCGCCAGTTCCAGCGCCAGCTCCGGCTTCAACCGCGGATTTTTTCGCCGGAGCCGTTTCGCGGCCTCCTCCAGGGTCGCGTATTCTACGACCTTTCTTTGGCGCAAGCCCTTAAGTTCGGCGAGCCATCTTTCCATGCGCGGCGGCGCATCGACAAACCGCATCGCGATCGGCCCGATGCCCTCGACCAGAACGAGTTTTCGAACTTTTTCGGGAAACGTACCGGCATAGAGAAACGAGATCGTCCCTCCCATCGAATGGCCGATCAGCGATATTTTTTCTACCTCCAGGGATTCGATCAAACATTCCATATCCCAGAGATAATCCGGAAAGTGATAATAACCGCCGGTGCCCACCCAGCCGCTGTCGCCATGCCCCCGACAGTCCGGGGCGACGATCCATCTCGGCTTGGAGGATTTTTTTTCCAGCGCGGCGACAAACGTCTGCCAGCTTTGCGCGTGATCGAGGAAGCCGTGGACGAGCACCCATGGTTCCGCCGCCCGCTCGCCCCATTCGAGATAATGAATTTTCAGGCCGCGCACGTCGATCGTGCGATCTCTCGGGGGCTTCATCAGGAGGTTTTTCTCAGAGGAATTTCGACGAAATCGTTTTTGGTATCCGCCCAGGCATAAGCGCAGATGCGCTTGACGGCACGGTCATAAATCGAGATGACGATTTGAGCCGTCTCGGGAAACGTAGGCTCGCCGAAGGGCATGGCGAACGCCTTATCTTCCTCGGAAAAGTAAGCCTCGTGCCCGGGATGGGAATGATAAAAAGCTTTGATCTTGGCGCCGGCCGCCGTGGCTTCGTCGATGGTTGCTTCCAACTCTTTGGGATCCATCGCGTACGCGATCGTCGCCTCGCGCGGGTAGGTCTCCGGGTCGAGGGCGTGAAGCTGATTCTGTATGTTCTTAAACCGCTGGACTTCTTCACGGCTGCCGTAATCAAGAATGACGCCGCAGCACTCTTCGGGAAAGGCATCGACGGCATGGCGCGAAATCTCCGCCCATGCGGATTCCGTCAAAGTGATTTCCGATGGAGATCTCATGGGTCGGTCAGGAGATTATCACCGAAAATTCCTTTATCACAGCTTGACGCTGCGCGGGGGCATTTCGGTGCATGTTTGCCTCGGGTCGAGGCGGTAAAGAATCGGTCGGCAACAGATTCAGTCGGACCGGCGAGTGTTTCTGCGGTAATCGTGGTAGGTCGAAAGGACTCTCGTGGCGTATTCCAGCGGTACATCCGTCTCTTCCGCCAAATCGCTTTTGAGCCGGGTCGGTCCGCGATTGTAAGCCGTCAAGGCGAGAGTCAGGTCCTGAAAACTCCGCTGCAACGAATGAAGATAAAAGACCCCGAGCTTGATGTTGACGATCGGGTTGTCGAGATCGGGATCGTCATCGCTGAAGTGTTTATCGGCTCGGTACGCGGACCTTCTCTGGTCGGCGAGCTCTTTGGCGAACTCGGGCTGGATCTGCATCAGCCCACGAGCACCGTCCTCCGGGGCGGCAGTGTGCTGAAACCCGCTTTCAACCGTAATGATCGCGAGAATGAGCAGCGGATCCAGAGCATGGCGCCGGCTTTCCGTCTGAACGGTCCTGGACAGGGACCAGACCGAATTGTCGTTGGCGTCGGCCATCTTTTTTTTGACTACCGAGTAGATCTTCAGCAACTCGGCGGCCTCATGGCCGTTCGTGCCGTACCGCTCGACCCAATGGGCGCTTCCCGGCTTGAATAGCTGGCCCGGCGCGAGCAGCACAACCGAATAGATAAGCCCAGCGGCAAGGATGGGGTTCCGCTTAAACCTCGGCAGGCGAAAGCTTTTATTGTTGAATTTCATAAGGGGGAAAAGACCCTGGAGCAGGGGTTGACCGTCTGGTTGGATTAGGCTGAAGATTAACAAAGGGGTGTTTAAATGTCAAACGCGCGAGGAGAAAAAATACAACTAATAGATATAGCCTACGCGGAGGGATTCTATTTGTTGCAAATCGCGGGAGCGGCGTGATCGCTGAATAGACCGGCCGATTCGTCAGCGCGGCTTATGCAGAATGGGGCCCCATTTTTCGCGCACCTGCCGCTCGTATTCCGGCGTGAAGGTCATATGCTTGCCGAACTGCTCGATCCAGTCCCAGGGTTTGCAGGCGTCGATCAGCACCCGGCCGCAGGTCAGGTCCCACGATTCCCGCTTCTTTGGGCTCATGATCGGATCGACGCGCGTGCTCACCGTGCCGCGCACGATGTCGATCTGCTCTTCGGGCAGGCAGCGCGTGGTCATGGCCCAGAGCACGTCGTTGAGATTCGACGGGTCGATGTCTTCGTCGACCACGACGTAATACCGATAGGCGCTGTTAGAGCCGCGGACGCCGACCGCCGTGAGCAGCGCCATCTTCGCATGGCCGGCAAAGGCCTGCTTCAACGAGATGACGATGAAAAGCCCGTTGGCGTGCGCCCACACGCCGCGGATGCCGGGCAGCGCGCTTTTCTCCAGCGCGTCCCAGACCGCGATCGCGGCGTGCGTGATCGTGCCGACGCTGATGTTGCGGTTGTTCTGATGCGGGCCGGTAAGGATCGGGTCGTTGCGATGATAGATCGCCTTGATCTTGATGACCGGCTGCGGATGCGGCTCTTGGCTGTAGTAGCCCGGCCATTCGCGGTACGGGCCCTCGGGCCGCGCGTCCACTTCAGGCGGCGGCACTTCGCCCTCGATCGCAATTTCCGCCCGCGCCGGAATCGGCAGGCCCGTCAACTCGCCTTTGACGACTTCGATCGGGTGGCCGGCCATTCCTCCCGCTACTTCCAGCTCCGATTTTCCCCACGGCGAGCTACCGGTCGAGGCCTGAAATAATTCCACCTGCTGGCCGTAGCAGGCGACCACGGGACACGCCTTGCCCTTGGCCCAGTATTTTTTTGCGATGATCATCCCGTGATGATGGGGCTCGACGAAAAACCCCACGGTCTGCTCGTCGTGGATCATTTGCCGGTAAGTCCCCATATTAACCCAGCCCTCGTCCGGGTCGCGGTTGATGACGAGCGTCGTCGTGCCGATGTAGCGGCCGCCTTCCAGCGTGCGCCACTTGGGCGTGGGGAATTTTAAAATATTGACTTTGTCGCCGCGGTCCTGGTTCTCCAGGATCGGCCCCGAGGTGACTTCGCGCGGCGGGATGAGAACGGTTTCTTTTCGCTTTTCCTTCATCGCGCGCGCGATCTCCAAATCGCTCAGGTCTATCGGAATGCCCAGCGCCAGCGCCTGCTTCTTAGGGCTGTTCTGAAGATTGGTAAGCGCGCGAAAGCCGGCCGGATACCCCGGTATCTTGTCGAAGAGCAGCACCGGATTCTCTTCGGTCTCCTGCATCATCTGCGAGATCGCGCCAATCTCCAGGTCCCAATGCGCGCCCTCGACGACGCGCAGCATGCCCAAATTATCGAGCGCGCCGAGATAGTCTCTCAAATCACTGAATCCCATAACGATCCTTTCTTACAGGGCGTGATTAATCACGCCCCTACAAACATCTTGTTTAAGGTTTCCAGCCGCTCGCTTTCAGCTCCTCGTTCGCTTTGCGGACGAAGCTCAAGTCGAAGACGTCGCCGGTTTTAATGTCGCGCTGAACCTTCGTGGCCTTTTTCATATCCTCGATCATCGATTGAAGAATTTTGTCGCTGCTGAAACCCTCGCGGAGAATCAACTTGGAATCGATGTCATAGATCGTATTGGCCAACTCGCGGTCTTTCAGCCGCAAGGCGTCCATCATGTATTTGATCGCCGGCTCCCGTTTGCTGACGAAGAAAATCATGCCTTTGAGGCCGGCGCGGATGAAGCCGGCGATCTTTCTTGGATTTTGTTTGATCTTTTCGTCCGACGTGGCAAAGCCGCTTTGGATGAGATTGGCGTAGTCGCTCGCGGTCGCGAGCTTCGTGAAGCCTTCCTTCTGGGCGACGACGCTCGTCGAGGTATTGAAAAGCGACGCCTGAATCGCCTTTCCTTTCATCGCCGGGTAACGGACCTCGTCTCCTCCCATGACGACAAGATTAACGTCCTTCGCCGGGTCCAGACCGTTTTGCTTCAAGATCTCTCTCGCTACGACGGCGAGCGAGCCCTCCGGAGACATGATCGCGACGTTGGCGCCGCGGAGTTGCGCGATCGACTTGATATTGGGCTGGGCGATGAGATCCCATGAGGGCTTGTCCTGAAAGATCGTGAGAATTTTAACCGGCACGCCCCTGACCGCAGCGGCCAGGGCGCTGCCGGCATTGGTGAAGAAGTCGATCTCGCCCGCCAGCGCGATCCTGATGGCGATCTCACCGCGGATGCTGAGAAGCTGCACGTCGAGTCCTTCTTCTCTCAGGTAGCCTTCTTTCTGCGCGATGATGAGGCAGAACACGGAGTTATTTATCGATGGATAGGCGGCGCGGACATTTTCCGCCGCAAGCGCGCCCATCGGCGTGAGCAATAATAAAACGAAGAGTAAGACGGGCAGGCGTCTCATTTCCAAAGACTCCCCGCCGGGAAGATTAGTCGATGACGCCTTCTTTTACCAGCGCTTCGTAATCCGCGCGGGACAATCCGAGCAAGTCGCAGTAGAAATATTCGTTGTGTTCGCCGAGGAGCGGATCGCGCTTTGCCGGGCCGGGCGGCGTTTTGGCGAGCAGAAACGGCGGCCGTTGGTAATGCATCTTGCCGATCTCGGGATGCTCCAGCTCGACCCATTGCGGCCGCTGCTTGAGTTGCGGATCGTCGTAAACGTCGCACATCCGGTTGACGACTCCGGCTTTAACTCCCGCCTTCTGAAGCTTCTCCATGACAGCGCGCGCCGTCAAGCTGCGAGTCCACGCGCCGATTTTAACGTCGAGCTCGTCTTCGTTGGCCTTGCGCGCTGCGTGAGAAGAGAATTTTTTATCCACGCTCCAGGTAGGATTTCCCATCACGCGGCACAGCGCCTTCCACTCCGCCACTGTGCTCACGCTGATCACGCACCAGTGGTCGTCGCCTTTGCACGGGTAAGCTCCGTGCGGCGCCGCGTCGGGGTCGCGATTGGCGTTGCGTGCGGCGACTCTGCCATTCACTTTGTAATCCAAAAGAATCGGCGCCAGGTACTGGAGGCCGGTCTCGTATTGCGCGGTGTCGATATAATTGCCCTTGCCGGTGCGCCGCTTATAATCCAGCGCCGCAAGAATTGCGACGGCGCCGTACGCGACTGCGATGTAGTCGATGTAGGGGCCGTAGAGAATTTGCGGCGGGCCGTCCGGATAGCCCGTGAGATGCGTGAATCCCGCCAGCGACGAGAGCTGCGAGCCGAACCCGGCGTGATGCGCGTGCGGCCCGCTCTGCCCGAGGTTGGAGCTGGAGAGCATGATGAGATCGGGCTTAACCTTCTTCAAATCCTCGTAGCCGAGTCCAAGACGCGCCATCGTGCCGGGACTGAAATTTTCGATCACGACGTCCGACCAGGCGACGATATTCTTCGCCAGCTCGGTGGCCTTCGGCGTTTTCTTGAGATTGATCGTGATGTCGAGCTTGTCGTTGTTGCAGAGGGCGAAAAGCCCCGAGCGGTTGAGGCCGTGAATGTTGTCTTTGTACGGCGGATAGTGGGTGCGGAATCCGTCGGGGCGCACCTTCGATTCGACGTGGACGACTGTCGCGCCGTGGTCGGCCAGATGCTTGCCGACGACCGGCCCGGCGGCGAACGCGGCGAACTCGACGATCTTAACGCCCTTGAGTGCTTGCATAAAGCCCAATTCAAATTGCAAAGTGCAAAATGCAAAAGTTAAAATGATCCGGAACCCTCATTTTGCAATTTGCATTTTTCATTTTGCCTTTTGCAATAATCTCTAAATGACGCCTTCGCTTTTTAACTTTTCCACTTCTTCCTTCGTCATCCCCAACTCTCCACAATATATTTCTTCGTTGTGCTCGCCGATCCGCGGCGCGCGCCGCCAGATCCGGCAGGCGCCCGCGCTGAACTTGGCAAAGCCGCCAGGATAGGTGATCGAGCATCCGAGTTCCGGATGATCGACCTCCTGCCAGAAATCCCGCGCCGCGTGCTGCGGGTCTTCGAAGATTTCTTTCACGCTCGCGACCGGGTAACCCAGCATTTCCCGCTTGACGACCTCTTTGAAAAATTCGGCCTTCGTCACGCCGGTGAAAAAACGGGCGATCGGCTCTTCCATCCGGTCGATCTCTTCCTGCATCACTTTGGCGATGTCGAAGGTCTGCCAATCTTTCTGCTGCAAAAAATCCGGCGCCATTCCCTTGCTGTCCATCCACTCGACCAGGGCTTGATTGGTTCTCCGTCCCGCCTCGCCGCCGTAGATGATGAAATTCAGATAGCCGTCTTTGCAGGGCCAGAAGACGCGCATCTTCGCGCCGGTGATGCTCCGGCCGGTCATGAACGAGCCCGCGCGCTTTTCCATATGTCGGTTCAAATCCCAGAACGTGTGCGCGTGGGAGAACGCCCACAAGAGGCAGGCCTGTGCGGATACGTCCACGTGCTGGCCCTCGCCGGATTCTTGCCGATGATAATGGGCGAGCAGAGCGCCCATGGCAGCGTACGATCCAGTCCACGAGTACGATTGCGGAAACGTGACGCGGAGCGGCGGGCGGCCGGGGTCGCCCGTGAGCGACATGCAGCCGGAGAGCGCCATGATCTCGATATCCGACGCGTGGAACAGGCTGTAGGGCCCGGTCTGGCCGAAGGGCGTGATGGAGGTTACGACGATCTTTGGATTGAGCCGGCTCAAAGCCGAGTAGCCGATTTTGAGTTTGTCGAGATACCCCGGCGTGAAAGATTCGATGACGAAATCGGCTTTCGCCGCGAGCTTGGAGAAAAGTTCGCGTCCCTTCGGCGATTCGATGTCGAGCGTGATGCCGCGCTTGTTGTTGTTGAAGCCGAACCAGTAGAGGCTTTTCTCCGGATCGCGCTCGTCTTTGAAGAAAGGTCCGAGCCTGCGGGCGGGATCGCCGCCCGGCCGCTCGATCTTGATCACGTCCGCGCCCAGATCGCCCAGGACTTTGCCGCAGAGAAATCCCAGCTCGTCGGTCAAATCCAGGACGCGGTACGGAGCGAGCAAACCTTGGTTTCTATTTCCGGCAAGCATGATGAATTTAAAAAAAAGGGCAGGGGATTCCGTCCCCTGCCCTTTTTTCACCTACAGTGGGGTCGCGCTCATTCCTTCTGCTCCACACGAACACGAATCACGAGCACGAACACGCTTATCTTCCCGTGCGCGCCAGGGAATGAACCCAGCCGACCATGCGTGATTTAGCGTTCTGAATATCTTTGTCACTAAAAAATTTCTTGAGATCGACTTTGCCGACCGGGTAGACCGGGCGCATGAAGTCGCTCTCGTAGCCAAACGGCACGGTCGCGTCGATGCCCATGCCGCCTTCGAAGCTGGTGTTGGATGCCGTCCATTCTTTCTCGCCGGCGGTCATGCGCTCGGCCGGCATAAAGGTCTGGCCGCGCCCGCCCGGCAGCGGATTAATGATGTCGGTCTTGGGATTCACGCGCGTCGTGAGACACCACATGACGTCATCCATGTCGTACGGATCGGTATCTTCGCTGACGGCGATGACGAGGCGCGAGCCCTGTGACGTGGCGAGGATCGCGGCCATAAAATTGCGCTGCCAGCCTTCTTCGATCTTGTTGCGCTTCTTGACCTGGATAATCGCTCCGCCCCAATCGGTCATGCAATAAGGAATGTTCACGTCCATGACGATGCCGGGCTGCATGCGCTGGCAGAGCTCGAACATCGCGGCCTCGCGCACGGTCGTGTCGATGTTATGGTCGTCGAGGGTATGGACGCCGAGCGGAAAAATAATCGGCTTGGACTCGCGCTTGCGCGTGGTGACGGCGGTGACGTGGAACGTCGGCGCCTTGTACGCCTTGCCCATGTAGCCGGCCCATTCCGGATGGAAATGGAAACGGCCCTGAATCCCGGCCTTCTCCGACTCCGCCGTTTCGAAGCGCCGGTCGCGCGGGTTCACGAAACCTTCGAGCACAACTTCCGCATCGGCGACCGCCAGTGCATCGACGGTGCGTGCTTTCACCAGCCGCACGGGAGCGCCTTGGACGGCGCCCGCGCTGCCGACTTCATCGCAGCCTTGCGGCAAGATCACGTAATCGAACCCGGCGCCCGCCATCAACGTGCAGGACGGCGGCAAGCCGAAGTTCATCGTGATCGGCACCAGCTTTTTCTCTTTGTAATACTTGGTGACGACCTGCCACATGTGCGAGCCGGGGGAGATCTGAAACGTCGCGACGTTGCCCCAGCGGAAGTTCATCCGGTTGTAGCCGAGGTCGGTGCCGCCGTCGAAGTACTCGCCCGAGATCAGCCGGTTGCCCGAGCCGACGGTCAATTCGGGCTCGATGTCGGTGTGCCGGATCGGCACGACGAATTCAGCGGCGTCGGTGGGCTTCTCGTAAACTTCTTCCTGCACTGGAGCGTCTTTTTGATCGATAATGACGGGCTTCAAGGGATGGGTCAGGGCATAGGCCAATTTTCTCGTGCGGTCGGCATGGTCTTTCCAGCCGAACATTTTACCGATGACGTTCATGTCGCCGAAAAGGTTCGTGACGCAGCGATGTTTCGGCTTGCCTTTGATGTTGTTGAAAAGAATCGGGCAGCCGCCGTCCAGTTGCTTCTGGATGCCGGTGATCTCCAGGTTGGGATCGACTTCTTTATCCGTGACGATGAGATCGCCTTCCTGCTTGAGCCATTCGAGGGTGCTGCGCAGGTCTCTGATAGCCTCGGACTGCGGGGCCCCAGAGACTTTCTCCATGGGCTTGCTCATTTCTTTCCTCCGGTAATTGGGGTTTCTTGCGCGGTCTCAAGACCGCGAACGCGGACCGGCCGCTCTTAAAGGATTAGGATCTAGCTTCTTTTCCGGATCGTCCGCTTCACTCGATCAGGAAGACGTGTTGATCACTCAACAGAGAATTTTCATTATCCTATGCGACGCAAAAAGTCAACCTAGCGACGGAGTGAATCCGCTTACGTTGACAGGATTTCAGGGGCGTCATACGATGCTTCGAGCCATGGGAGAAAACAATTCGATGTCGTCGATCGATGACGCGCGCGTGGACGACGCCGCGATCTCTTCCATGGCCGGCTCCGCGCGCAAGCCGAAGGCTCACGTCACTCTGTATAATAATTTTCTCCGGATCGCCTCGCTCCTCACGTTGCTGTTGATCTGGTGGCTGCTCAGCCTGATTTTTCCGCCGACGTTGATTCCGAAACCGTGGGACACGTTTGCCGAGGTGGGCGCGATCGTCAACTCGGGAGATCTTTTCGTCGAGATGGGCAACACGCTGCGCCGCGTTCTCGTCGGATTCGCCCTGGCGATGATCGTCAGCATTCCGCTCGGGATTTTCATGGGGACGCTGCGCAGCCTGGAAAGTTTTTTCGAGCCGCCGGTGATTTTGGGCCTCACGATGCCGGGGCTCATCTGGGCGGTGCTCGCGATCATGTTTTTCGGTTTGACGGAGATAAGCGCGTACGCGGCGGTCGCGATTACGATTCTGCCCATGCTCACGATCAGCATCTGGCAGGGAACTAAATCGATCGACAAAGATCTGATCGACATGAGCACGGTCTTCCACGCCGGCCCATGGTCGAAGGTGGTCGACGTGATTTTGCCGCAACTCGTCTCGCACATCTTGGCAGCGATCCGCTACGGCCTCGGGCTCGCCTGGAAAGTGGTCGTCGTTGTCGAGATGTTCGGCTTCAGCAACGGCGTCGGCTATCGGGTCGTCCGCGGATTCAACACGTTCTCGATGAAGGCGGTGCTCGCCTGGACGATTACGTTCCTCGTCGTCATGATCGTGATCGAGTTCGGCATGATCGGCTGGCTCGAGAAGAGCGTCACGCGCTGGCGCCCGCGCGTGGAAGCGTGGAGGCGATAGTGGCGCTCGTCGCAGTTCAAAATGAAAATTGCAAAGTTTAAAAGGCAAATTTTGGCCTGCGCCCCTCTTCCATTTTGCATTTTGCAATTTGCATTTTGCATTGGGTGGGAGCCTGAAGGTGGGAGGAGATAGTGGCTTACGTAAGCGTCAATCGCGCGGTGAAGTATTTTTCGCGCGAAGACGGCGCGGAGATGCTCGTGCTGAACGGCGTCTCGTTCGAAGCCAGAGAGCACGGCATCACCGCGCTGCTTGGGCCGTCGGGCTGCGGCAAGTCCACACTGCTCAACGCCATCGCCGGGCTGGAGAAATTGGATGGCGGCGAAATCGAGTTTCGAAAGGCGCACGAGGGCTCGAAGGCGCGCGACCCGAGACTGGGTTATGTCTTCCAAGACCCGCGGCTCCTCAACTGGAAGCGCGTGGAAGGGAATCTTACCTTCGCGCTGAAAGGCATGAAGATTCCTCGCAAGGAGTGGGAGCGGCGGCTGGTTAAATATCTCGACCTTGTCGGTCTCAGCGAATTTCGCCGGCAATACCCGCTCTATCTTTCCGGCGGCATGCGCCAACGCGTCGGCCTCGCGCGGGCTCTTGCCGTCGAGCCGGAGCTGCTCTTGATGGACGAGCCTTTCAGCAAGCTCGACCAGTTGACCTCGCGCAAGCTGCGCCAGGACGCGGTCGCGATCTGCGCGCGCCTCGAGCAGACCGCGCTTCTCGTCACCCACGACGTGGAGGAGGCGGCTTATATGGGCGACCGGATCGTGATTTTCTCCGCCCGCCCCGCGCGCATCGTGGAGGTTGTGGACAATCCGCTGGCGCTCGCCGAGCGCGACTTCGACGATCTGATGTTCATTCAATTCAAGAACAAGCTGCTGAATACCGTGCTGAAGCTCGTGGATCAGGAGGGAACATGAAGAAGGCAATAGGCAACAGGCAACAGGCAACAGGAAGAAAAATGCTGGTGAGCCTTATGTGTGCTGCGTTGATGTGCACCGCGACAGTACGTGCGGCGGAGTTGCCGACGATCGAGGTCGGGTTGCCGGAAGACGGGCTCTTTGGCCTCGGCGGGCAATATGTTCTCGACAAGGGACTCGACAAGAAGAACGGCTTTGTGATGAAGCCGCGCTGGGCCGGCGTGCCGGAGATCCAGCGGCTGCTCGGCATCAAAGCGATTTCCCTCGGACTGATGACGCCGGAAGCGGGGCTCCGCGCGAACGTCGCCGGCGTTCCGATCCGGCTCCTCCAGCCGTATCAGACCAGCCACATGTACGTCATCGTGCGGAAGGATAGTCATTACAATTCTGTGGAAGAGCTGAAGGGAAAGCCCGTCGCGCTCACCTCGGAAGTGACGACGCTCTACAATCTCTTCGACTTCATGATGCGGAAACGCCGCATGAACATCGAAAAAGATTTTCAGCTGAAGAAGCTCGCCGCTCCGGCTATCGTCGCCGTGCTGGAAAAAGGGGACGTGGAAGCCGGGCTTTTGTGGGAAGCGCACGTCTCGCGCCTCGTCTCCGGCGGAAAGTACAAAACCATTCTCGGATTTCGCGACGAGCTTTCGCGCCTGCTCAACGTCAAAGTCATGCCCGTGATCTGGCTCGCCGGTCTCGAACCATGGGTGAAAGAAAACGGAGCGCTCGTCCCCAAGCTGCGCGCGGCGTGGACCGAAGCGTACCGCGGCCTGCAGAACGACGAGGCGCATTTTAAAAAATACGCCAAGCAGTTCTTCGGCCTGGAAAAACCCGAGGAAGTAGCCGCCGCCTGGCCGCGCACCAAAATATTTTTGCTTCCATCTGATTTTACCTGGCCCGAGGCGGCCACGCTGAAGGCGCAAAAGAGCTGGCTCAGAGAAGGCGTCGAGATGGGAATGTTTCCCAAAGAGGCAGAGGGTTTGATCGACAGGATGTATGCGCCGTAGAGCGGCAGCGTGAACGATTAAGTGCTCTAACGGAAAAAGGATGGCGAGAGACTCGCTATGAACTGCTCATCCAGTCGCAATCTCTTGCTCCTTATTTTCTGCTGCACTTTTCTCTCATGTCTAGGGTGTGGAGCCCTGACTGAGATCAGCATCACGGACACGCAGTTCAAGAGCCCAATTATTGCAAAAAACAGCGAGGAAGATTTCAGGGGGTTCTTCTTTGACTCTTCAGACGTGCTGATACCGCGTGATTACCTGGCCGATACGTGGGAGAACCACGTCGGCAGCTCGATCCGAATCACAGAAGGACAGGATCGTGTCCTCTTCATAGACCTGCTCAAAAAACCAATTCCAGGCGTGATCGACGAGGAGTTCGGCTATAAGCTGGTAATTCAATTCTTTCCCGGCTCGGGCAAAGACACGATCTATTTTTCGGATTCATCGGATGGTAGTACGGCAATTGCCCATTACTTTCGATTCGGCCCGGGTTCCGTTCACTGCTGGTGGACCAAGCCGAACGGCAAACTCAGCGTGACGAAGACGTCTCCGGATACTCTCGCCGGGGAACTGGACCTGGCTTTCGTTGCCGAATCTTCCACAAAACAGTGCCAGGGCCGTTCCGTCTCATTTCGTGGCAAATTCTCCGTGCCGAAGCGGAGCGATAGGAAGCTCTTCCGGTGAGCTGGCAGCTCAAAGGTTAAACCTATCACCTGGCCGATGCGCCGACGCTGAAAGCGCAGAAGAGTTTCTGAATAAAGAAAAAAAGCGGATGAACGAGCGAGTGATAGAGCCGGACGGGAGCCAGGACTTTGGGCCATGCGAGTGTTGCGGTGACAACAGTCGCACCGTATGGGGATTGGTTCATCGAGAGACCCGCACCGAGGCTGCTTACTTCGTGCACTGGTCGCTCGGCAAGGCCGCTGAAAAGGGCGCGCATATCGATCTCATCCTTGGGCCTTGGGGCGAGGGAACCGAGCGAGCCGATCGATACGCGGTCTCGCTGGAGTTTCGCCAGGGATTCGGAGTCAAGATTATAGATGCCAGCGTACGGAATATTGCGCGGCACAGCATGGTGGGGCGAGGGCTGGTGCGAGAGGATGTCGTTATGACGCCATTGGCTCAGGAAGTCTTTGAGATCATCGACGCGATTTGGCTGGACGATAAGCGCATCGCCGAGGTGACGGGCACAGTCGCCTAACTTGGTTGCAGCCCAGCCCACAAGCCGGCATCTTTGAGGCGGCAACGCTAAATCTACTGCAGCTAACCGTCTCAACCCAATTATTTTAAGCTGCAGGAGCGGAAACCGTTGCGGAAAAATAGTTCTTGCTAGATTTCAATATACGAGAGATATTAAACACGATTCTGGTTGACTAGGGATACCGGGCGATGACGAGGTTCTGCCTTACCAGATGCGTTATCTGTAGATTTTTGCTGTGCCCACCTTCTTGGATGCCATAGCACAGGTTCTTCTCCCCGGAATGGCAATTGCCGTTCTATCAGCCTGGATTACCGTTAGGCTTGCCATTCGCCGTTTTCATCAGGAGAGGTGGTGGGATAAGAAAGAGGCTGCCTATTCGAACCTGCTAGAAGTATTACACCGCTTTAAGCGGTACGCGTCGCAGCATTACGGTCGAGAGTTGGGACATCACAATCCAAGCGACGAGGATAAGGCGGCACTCGAAGCTGAATGGCAAAAGACTAATCGTGAATACGAACGGCTTAGAGATCTGGCGTCGCTCCATCTGAGCGAAGATGCGATGTCAATTCTTAATGAGTACGAGAAAAAGAAACGTGAGGCCCAGAATGAGGACCTTTTCCAATGGATCGAGGGAGACTTGGCAGCGGCAACTGATTGTTTGGAAAAGCTTAAGAGAGCAGCAAAGGAAGACCTGAAGGTCAGATGAATTCGGCGAAATTTAACAAGCCAATCAACGGACAGCAGGGAATTCATTGGGTCAGGATGAGCTAGCCCGGGTTTGACGGACACCTTAAACGGGGACAAATTACCCCAGGAGGTGTTCGATGAGTGACCTGCCCCCATTTTCTGGACAGTTTCCAGCTTTAGGAACGTCAATGGCTAAATCCAAACGCAACATCGGTCTCGAAATCCTTGACGGGCTTCGTGAAATCAAGCGTGGCGAGCATGGGCGTGTGATCAACATTCCCGATGTCGCAAGTATTCGCGAGAAGACCGGACTTTCTCAAGCGCGGTTTGCCCAGCTACTTGGCGTTTCGGTTCGTACCCTGCAGGACTGGGAGCAGGGTCGTAGAGCCCCCTCCGGCGCCGCAAGAACTTTGCTCATTGTAGCGAACAAGAATCCGCGTGCATTGCTTAACGTGGCTTAACCAGCGTGTGACTACTGGGGTCATGATTCGGACATCTTGCCACAGCCCCGAGGAGTGGGAAATCGATTTGAAAACACGAAGGAGGTCCTCATGAAGTGCACGGTTTGCGGCGCTGGTATGAATAGGATCAATACCGACCTGCCGTTTAAGCTATCGGAAGACCGCATTGTCATCTTCAAGCAACTGCCGGTCTTGCAGTGTAAAGCGTGCCGCGAGTATCTGATTGAGGATGTGGTTATGGCGCGCATCGACACTTTGCTTAGGCAGGCAGACAGTACGGCTGAACTCGAAGTGATCCGCTACGCCGCGTGAGAAGCGAAGCGAAGAAAATGTACCGGGAGTCTTTTCTGATTCTCAGGACAAGGAGAAAAACAAAATGAAATGTGTGTTTTGTAAGCAGGGCAAGACCCATCCTCAGAAAGTGACGGTTGAACGGCACAACCAGGCTGGAGAGCCGATTGCGGTCATCCATAACTTTCCGGCCGAGGTCTGCGAGGTCTGTGGAGAAGAATACTATTCAGCGAAGGACTGGCAGAAAGCCGAGCGCTTGCTTGCCAAGTCTCCCATCAAGGTGGCTAGAGTGCCGGTCTATGATCTGCATCCCTAAGAAAGCGATCTAGCGCTACCCTCGTCC
>JBGQBP010000042.1:0-19394 GCA_041494945.1 Binatia bacterium
ATGGACGAGATTGCGAATCGGCCGCAGCGCGCGATGCGCGAGAATCGCGCCTCCCGCCAAGCCGATCAAAATCATCGGGATCATAACGCCCACGATGGTCTGGCGTAATTGCTCCAGAATTTCGTCCCGGTCTTCGATGTCCTTGCCGACTTCCAACAGGTCGCCGTTCGGGAGATATGCGAATGTGACCTCCAATACGTCCCCGCCTCGTTTGGCTGGGAAATACCACCATTCTCCCGCGACAGGACGGTCTTCGAGAGGCTTGGCATCAAATCTCTCCCACAGTTGCGGGGTGCTCAAAAATACGGTTCTGTTATCCCGTCCGATCACGCGGACAAAGAACGTGTTCCGCCGCCGGGCGTGTTGCGCGTCGCCTGCTGCATTTTCAATCGCTTGGAAGCCGCCTTCTCGCGCAAGGGACAGGTACTCCATGAGCTTCGACTGAATAACTTTCCGGTTATCTCGGACCAATGAGGATAGAAAGAGGTATGAGACAGTGAAGAGGATCATCGAGCTCAGGATAAAAATTGCGGAGTACCAGAGAGTCAGACGGAAGGCGAGCGTTTTGCGGACATGGCTAAGCAATTTTAAGCGCATAACCCACTCCCCTATGGGTATGAATCAGTTTTTGGTCAAAGTCCCGGTCTACCTTATTGCGCAACCTGCAGACGAGCACATCGACCACATTTGTCTGCGGGTCAAAGTCGTATCCCCACACATGCTCCATGATCATGCTTTTAGACACCACTCTCCCTGAATGATGCATCAAGTATTCCAGTAGGGCGAATTCACGAGGTTGCAGGTCGATCTTCTTGTCTGCCCGTACGACCTCGCGCGTGACGAAATCCAACGAGAGGTCGCCGGTGGTTAAGCGGGTGGGCTCGGTCACTTTGGTGGATCTGCGAATCAGCGCCTGGATACGCGCGAGAAGCTCGGAGAAGGCAAACGGCTTAGTCAGGTAATCATCCGAGCCCGTCTGCAGTCCCTTCACGCGATCATCCACCGAGCGTTTCGCGCTCAGGATGATCACGGGAGTATCTATTTTCTCACGTCGAAGTCGGTCGATCAGTCTCAAACCATCGAGTTTGGGCAGCATGATATCGATGACGGCGATGTCGTAAGGTTCTGTCGTGGCGAGATGTAAACCTTCTTCGCCGTCGGCTGCATGATCCACGGCGAAGCCGGCCTGCTTCAGACCCTTTACGACGAAAGCGGCAATCTTCTCATCGTCTTCTGCGACTAACACTCGCATGGTTTCGCTCCCGCTTGAAATACCCTCACAGAGCATAGTAAGGAGGTGGTGCTGGCGTCAAGACGGATAAGGTAGCAGGTTTGGCAGTCTTGATGTTGTGATTTCCTCCAACCCTTCAGAAAAGTAATGTTGGAGAAATGGTTTGGCAAGGGTTCCGAGGCTACTTTATGCGGATTGTCGACACCCCCAAGAAGAAAGTTGCTGCCATGACATTTAAAGAACGTTACGGACCTTGGGCGCTGGTCACGGGGGCTTCCTCCGGGATTGGCGCAGAGTTTTCAAGCCAGTTGGCTGAATTGGGCTTAAACCTGATTCTCGTAGCTCGGCGCAAGCAAAGACTCGATGATTTGGCGCAGCAGCTGGAAGAGAGAAACAAGATCCAGGTCAGAACCCTCCGCGCAGACTTGTCTCAGCCCGACTTCATGCCGGCCATCCTTTCCGCGACTCAGTCGATCGAAGTCGGGCTGCTCGTCAACAACGCGGGTTTCGGCTTGGCGGGAAATTTTTTGGATCATCAGCTCGAAAGGGAGCTGGATCTATTAAACGTAAACTGCCGCGCGCCTCTGATCTTAACCCATGAGTTCGGCCGCAGGATGGTCGAGCGCAAAAGAGGCGGGATTATCTTTGTCTCCTCCGTTAGCGGCTATCTGGCGACTCCGCTGGAGGCAAGTTACGCCGCGAGTAAAGTTTATGAGCTCTTTCTAGCCGAATCTCTCTGGTATGAGCTCAAAAACAAAAAAGTCGACGTTCTAGCGCTCTGTCCCGGTTCCACCATCACCGAATTCCACGAGCTTGCCGGCGTGCGCGCCGTAGCGGCCATGCCGGTGAAACCCGTAGTCGCTTTGGCGATAAGGAAATTAGGCAAGAAACCGTCGGTTATTACGGGTTGGCACAATCGCCTCTTGGTCTCGTTGTTACGATTGGCGCCGCGGCGGATTAGCACGGTCCAGGCGGGACGAGTAATGGAAACTCTCCTATGAAATACGGCGAACATGGACGAGCGCGCGAAAGTTGGATGACAAATCCGGTTCAGTCGAACCGAACTTCCATACCCCGGACTCTGAATTTCAGCCTTGCGACCGTGCACATTTTTGTAAACATTTTTCAGTTGTTTGTTCTGCCGCTTTATTTGTTGCCGAAAAGTATCTGGTGGGGCGTTGTGATTATTCCGATTGCCGCACTGAACAATCCTTTCTGGGCGCTCATTCACGAAGCCATTCACGACCTCTTTAACTCTTCCGATCGGATCAATGCAGCGGTCGGAAGATTGCTCGCTCTTTTCTTCGGCTCGCCTTTTTACGTTTTACGGCTGACCCATCTTTCGCACCACAGGTTCAACCGGTCGCCGTTGGAAAAAGGAACCGAGATATACGACCCGGAGGAAGTTTCCAGGCTCAAAGCCACCTTCAGATATTTTTTTTATATCCTGTCCGGTCTTTATCTACTGGAGGTGTCCTCGACATTCTTATTTTTTCTGCCGCCGAAGATTTTCCGCAGGATGAGGCAGCGTCTTGCCGACCGGGGCAATATTCAGGAAAAATGGTTGGCTAAAAAGTTTATGGACGACAAGCTGGTCCGAGAGATTCGGATAGACGGCATCGCCATTTGCCTGATTTTCAGTCTGAGTGCGTTCTGTTACCGAGAACATTGGCAACTTTTGGTGGGCCTTTTAACGGCTCGAATGTTTCTCATCTCGTTTATGGATAACGTGTACCATTATAGAACTCTCTTGCACGCCACGATTTCAGGTCATAACCTTTCGTTACCCCGGATTTTTTCTACGCTCCTCCTCAATTTCAATTTACATCGTGTTCACCACCGCAATCCCACCGTTCCTTGGATAAAGCTTCCGGAAGTCTTCGCACAGCATTCCGAGAGGTTCGATCGTAATTTTTTTACCGCCGCGGTGGACCAGTTGTATGGTCCTATACCCTTGGCCGACCTCGCGGGACCCGCCGTCATGAGCAAGAAATCCTAGAAAGAAAAACTACTTCAAAAGAATCGCTAGACAACAGCCAAAGATGAAGAGTGATGCTTCGATCCGTGATCTTCTGGTTTTGACGTTATTCCTCGGGCTCTTCTTTGGATTCAAGCTCGGCGACCGCGCCTTGTGGTCTCCCGAAGAAGGCCACTATTCCGAAATCGCCAGGGAAATGGTCGTCTCAGGGGACTATCTTACCCCGCGGCTGGCCGGGATGACGTTTCTCGAAAAGCCGCCGCTCTTTGTCTGGCTGGAGAGCGCCGCCATCAAGTTGTTTGGCGTCAACGAGTGGTCGCTGCGCTTGTGGCCCGCGATTTTTGCCGTAGCCGGGTGTCTCGCAGTTTATGTCGCAGGGAGAGAATGGTTCGGGCGCCGAACCGGTCTCATCGCCGCTGCCGTGCTCGCCACCTCCGCGCTTTATTTCGGCTTGGGCCATATCGTCAATCTCGACATGGCCGTCTCGGTCCAGATGAGTTGCGGGCTGCTGGCGTTTTTATCGGGAAGCAGAGAATTGCCGGGATGCAAGCGGCGCTTTGCCATGTGGGCATTTTTTGTCTTCTCGGCCTTGGCAACTCTAACAAAGGGTTTAATCGGAATCGTCATTCCGGGAGTGGTGATCGGAAGCTGGATGCTGTTTCTCGGTGAATGGAAAATTTTAAAAACCATGTATCTTCCATCCGGTATCTTGCTGTTTCTGCTGCTTGTCGCGCCCTGGCACATACTGGCGGCTCGAGCGAATCCCGAGTTTCTCAACTATTATTTCATTCATCAACAGTTCCAACGCTACCTCACAAAACCGGAAGGACCTTTTCAGCAGCCCTGGGCATTTGTCCCCGTGTTGCTGTTGGGATTGCTTCCCTGGACGCTGTTTCTGGTCCAGGCCGTAAGATACAACCTGAGTTTTTCTTGGTGGCAACGCCGCCGATACAAGGAAGTAATATTTCTTTTGTTATGGGCCGGTTGGGTATTTCTTTTTTTTTCCGCGTCGCGATTTAAAGTGATTCCATACATCTTGCCCATGTTCCCGCCGCTGGCGATCCTGATGGCCCGTTACTTTGCGGCGCTATGGGCTACGCGCGGCATGCCGGTCGTCCGATCGGGCCCCTGGATTCTAGCGGCTACGATTTTGCTCCTGGTGGTGGCCGGCGGCAGCGCCCCGCAGCATTATTTAGAAAGACATTCGAGTTGGCCAAGCGCGGTCTCCGGCGACGAGGGCACCGTTGTCGAGACCGATATGAAAGAATACGGAGAGCTGCCGGCGATGACGCTCTATGTTTATGCCCAGACCGCCATCTTGCTTCTCGGGGCGGCCGCGACGCTCATCTTAAGCAGGAGCCGCGGGTTTCGCTGGGGGTTTTGGTCCTTAACTTTGACCTGGTCGTTATTTCTGCTCGTCTTGAATGGCAGCTTGCCGCTTTTGGATCAGCGGCGCTCGGTCAAGGGATTGGCGAGCGTGCTGAGAGCCCGGCTCAAGCCCGCCGATGAAGTGACAACCTATCAGGCGTACTATCAGGACCTGCCGGTTTATCTGCAGTGCCGGATCGATATCGTGGGCTGGACGGGACAACTGGAATTTGACGTGCCCGTGGAAAAGAACGCCAGCAGTTGGGTGCTCGACGAGGCCAAGTTATGGGAGCGCTGGAACAGCCCGGAGACCGTCTACCTGCTAACGAACCGAGAGACCTACGAGAAATTGCGTCACAGCTCGAAGCAAAAATTCCACATGGTATCCGAGACCAGCTACGATGTCTTGCTGTCTAACAAAACGCCCGCGTAGCATCGTAGATTTTCTGCTGATTTTGTTAGCGAGCGGTTTTTTTATTTTTTGGGGACTCGGTTCCCTCGATTTGCTCGATCCCGACCAGGGCATGTGGGGCGCCATCGCGCAGGAGATGGTCCAGGGAGGCGACTGGATCACGCCGCATTTTAACGGCGTGCGCCATCTGGAAAAGCCGCCGCTTTATTTCTGGCTCACCGCTCTTACGCTCTCTCTATTCGGCTCCTCCGAGCGGGTCGTTCGCGTTGGCAGCGCGCTTCCCGCTCTGGCCACGGCTATCGGCGGGTGTTTTTTGTTACGCGCTTTCCAGTCCAGCAGAGCTTTGTAAGATATTTGCCGAAGGCAGGGACGTTCCTTGTCGGCCGTTATGGCTCCTATGAACTTTATTCAAACAGGTCCGTCGGAAATGAATAGCAGCTCGACGCCGCGCGATGAAGGGTGCTTGTTTCGCTGGCTATCTTCAGCCGAACAAATATCCGCCGATCTATGGGCGCTCTGTTTTCCTTCATCGCTGGAGGGAAGGTGGTGGTATGCCGCGCTCGATCAAAGCGGTCTGGAGTCGCAATTTATTTTTGCATACGCCGTCCTGGAAAAAAGCGGGGAGCCCATTGGCATTGTGCCGACGTTTCTCATGGATCTAAAGCTCGATCTCGTGCCGTCTCCGTTTGTTAGCCGACTACTGGATTTTCTCGGCAAGTGCATGCCGGGTTTGCGCATCATGCGCATTCTTTTTGTCGGCTCGCCGTGCTCCGAGAAAGGGCGGATCGGCTTGGCTCCCGGCCATCGTCTCGCCGACATCGCGCCCGCGCTGCACGATGCCGTTCGGGCGCGCGCATTCGAAGTCGGCGCGCGGGTGATCGTCTATAAGGATTTTCCGGAAACCGACTCGGCAGTCTTCGACGCCTTGTGCGCGCGGCGCGGCCTCAGCAAAATGGTGAGCTACCCGGGAACACGTCTTCCGTTGCCGGCGGGTGGTTTCGAGAACTATCTGCTTACGCTCAAGGCCTCGCGTCGTTACAAGCTCCGCAAAAAACTCAGCCGCAGCAGAGAGGAGATCAAACTCCGCGCCGAGGTCGTTCAACATCCCGGCCCTGCGCTCGTAGACGAACTCTTCGGCCTTTACTGGCAGACTTATCAAAAGGGGAAAACCAAGTTCGAGCGGATGACGCCGCAATTTTTCCGCATGATGGCCGACGAGGACGTCAGCTACTTCGTTCTGCTGCGGCGTTGCGAGACCGGCAAGGTCGTCGCCTTTATGCTGTGTCTTCGTCTGGACTCTCGAATCATCAACAAGTTCGTCGGCCTGGACTACGGCGTCGGCGACAATGCATTTATTTATTTTCGCTTGTATGAAAATGCCATCGACTGGATGTCGCGCATCGGCGCCGGCGAATTGTACAGCGGTCAAAACAGTTACTCCGCCAAGCTCGAGCTCGGTCACGTCCTGGTTCCCTTAAATAACTATTTTGAACATCTCAATCCTCTACTGCATCGCCTCTTTGCCCGCGTGGCTCGTAGTATCACCTGGTCCAAGCTCGATCAGGATCTCAAGGCCTATCTTACGGCGCATCCCGAAGCGCTCGGCGCGAGCCCTTCGCCGCTGTGAGTTGCGGCTTGATTGACCGTTTGCTTAGGATCACAATGCTTTGTGATCGGGGTTTAAATTGGCCGCGCCACAATCAAGACTGCTCGAGAAAATATCCAGTATCGTCGGAGCGGAGCATGTTCTTACCGACAGGGACCGCCTGGACGAACATTCCTGGGACGCGCTCAGCGAGGGCAGGCTTCATCCTTTAAAAAAACCCGATACCACGCTGCCGCTCTGCGTGGTTTTACCGAATTCCACGGCAGAGGTTCGGCAAATCGTTCTCCTCGCCAACGAAGAGAAAACTCCCATAATCCCCTATGGCGGCGGCTCGGGCCTCATGGGCGGAGCGCTGTCGGTTCGCCCGGCGATTGTCCTGGATCTTAGGAGAATGAATAGGATTCTCGAAGTCGATGCAGAGGCCCGCTCGGCGCGGGTTCAAGCCGGATGCGTGCTCGAGGCGGTGGATAAAAAATTGAACCAAGAAGGCTTCATCTTAGGCCACGATCCGTGGACGGTGCCGGTCGCGACCATCGGCGGCGCGATCTCCACCAACAGCATGGGTTACCGCGGCGGGAAGTACGGCTCGATGGGCGCCCAGGTTTTAGGACTGGAGGCGGTTTTACCCAATAGCGAGATCGTGACTACGCGCGCCGTGCCGAAATCCTCGGCGGGGATCGATCTGAAATCTTTATTCATCGGCGGCGAGGGCTGCTTCGGCGTTGTTACCGAAGCGACGATCAGAATCTTTTCCAAACCCGAGAAGCGCGCTCTACATGCGATCGCCTTCGACTCATTCGAACAGGGATACGGCGCGATTCAAAAGATGTTCGCGCGCGGTTTGCAGCCGGCGATGGTCGATTTCGGCGACGACAACGATAAGTTTGAGGGGGCGGTTCTCTATCTGGCGTTCGAGGGCGTCAAAGAAATCGTCGCGGCCGAGGAGAAGCTCGCTTTATCTCTCTGCGACGAGGCGGGCGGCAGAAGATTGCCGCAAGAGGAAGCGGAGGAATTCTGGCGCAACCGCCACGTCATCGCGCGGCGCTTCATGGAGAATCGCCGGCAAAGGCGAGAACGCGGCAGGGACGGCAGCTATCGTGACTGGATTCACGTCGCGCTGCCGGCGTCGAAGATCCTGCCGTTCAGAACGGCGGCGATGGAGATTATCGCGAAGCGGGGTGTTCATCTACAGGAAAGCGGCCTCTGGGTTCGGCCCGAGCTTTTTTCGATGCGTCTGGGAACGGAAGACGATGGCGCGAACAACGCACAGCTCGCGTTGGAAGAAACCGTCGACGAGCTGCTCCGTCTCGTCCAAAAAATGGGCGGCTCGATGGAGTACACGCACGGCGTCGGCGTGAAGCTGGCGCCGCTCATGGCGGAAGAGCACGGCTACGGCCTCGAAGTGATGCGGAAGATCAAGCAGGTACTCGACCCAAATCAAATTATGAACCCGGGGAAGATGGGACTATAGGCATGCCGACGGCTTGAGGTGGGGGGAGTCCGGTCACCGCCGACCAGTAGCCCGCGTCGTAGAAACGTTCCGTCGGACTGAACGGCGGTTTGTAGACGCCCATCTCGATTCTCAGTTCCATCACTTTGCGAACCGCCAGCGGATTCAGCCGCGCCTTCGGCACGACCCTCGCGTAAGCTTCCTCGGCTCGCGGGCGGTCAAGATGCTCTTTCTCCACGATTAAACGAATCGTCTCCGCGCGATTTTCCGGCATGAGGAGCCAGTCCGTCGCCGCGACCCATGCGCGAATGAAACGGATGGCGAGTTCGCGGTGGCTTTCGAGCCACGAGCGGTGAGTCCAGCCGCAGGTCAACGGCCAATTGGGGACGTAGTCTTCGGCGCGCGCGAGCAGCACGCCGCCGGCGGCGAGCGCTTTCTCCGTCGATGGTGGCGTGAGCATTGCCGCGGCGACGCGGCCCCGGAGAAATGCTTCGAGGCGCTTGGGTGAGCTGCCGATGATCTCGATCTGATAGTCGTTCTCTGGGATGCCGTGGCTGCGAAGAATTTTCATTCGGATGAGATCGAGGTTCGAATCGCCGGGGTCGCCCGCGAGCAATTGATCGCGCAACTGCTCTAGAGATGTGACGCCAGGTTTGCCGATGAGACTCGCGGTCAAGCCTTCTTCGGCTTGCATGAAAAGAACGTAGTCCTCGCCGTCGCTCGTCACGCGCGCAATCATCGTGTCCGCGCTGCTGAGCGTGAAATCCCAGCGCCCGTCGGCCATCCCCCGGTTATGCTCCGGCGCGTAAGTCGCTTCGTCGAAGCGGACTTCGAGACCTTCTTTCTCAAAGAAGCCCTTGTACTGAGCCGCCAGATGCGGCGGCCTCATGTGATAGCCGGTGGCGCGAAGGATATCCATACGTCAGCGAGAGCCACGGCGCCCGCCGACGGGCGCGCGCGAGCACTAAGCGTACAGCTTGTCGATGAACCCGCTGTCGTCGATCTGTCTCAGGTAGTGCATGTCCCACAGCGACATGGGATTGACCTTCGCAGATTCCGGTGCCTGCCGCTTCGCTAGCTCGAATACGTTACGAATGGCGGGAAGAGTAGGATAGGGCTTTTTCTCCAGAATAGCCGCCAGCTCCTTGTAAAGGTGTTCTACGACTTCGCGGTCCCAGCCTTGCGAGGCGTATTTCTTTTCCAAAATCGCCGTGGTTTTGGCCTTCTGAGTTTTGAAGAAGTGGGTTCCCTCGATGATTCCTTTGAGCACGCGATCGACGATGTCGGGGTGTTTCTGGACAAACTTATAGCTCGTCGAAATCGTGGTGAACCAGATCATCGGTTGAAAAGGGATCTCGATGACTTTGAGTCCCGCCCTCTTAGCGAAGATATCGTCCGGCGGGGTGATGAGGGCGCCGTCGAATTCTCCCACCTGGACCCCCTCCCAGGCGGATTTTCCTTCGCTGCGCCACTTTTTCATCACGATGTCGCCGCGGTCCACGTCGAGGCCGTTCTCTTTGAGAAACAGCCAGTTGTTGAGCCCGGGATGCTGTCCTTTGTGGGCGACGATTTTTCCCTTGAGGTCGCTGATTTTGTCGATGCCGGAGTCGGGCAGCACGACCAGGCGGTGATAATTCAGATTGAGCGTCTGTCCGACGTAAACCCACGGGTCTCCCTTAAGCCGCGCCGCGTAAGGCGAGAGATGATTGCCGCTGACGAATTCGACTTCTCCATTGGCCACGCACTTGTGCGAATCGTCGGCGCTGATGAAATAATCGTAGTCCACCTCCAGGCCGTGCTTCGCCCACGATCCCGATTCCTGCACCACGTGAAGAAAAGCGAGATGGCCGTCGGAACGATAAGGAAATTTGATCTTGTCCATGTTGCCTCCGGGAATTTTTTTGTATCGCTATCCATCCCACCGCGGGTTTTCGTTGTCAAGCGGGTTGACGCCTTTCCGGCAACGGACTATAGACGGGGCAAGTGACTTCGAGAGAAAACCATTTTTTCCACTCGCTTCTGGCCGTCTTTGCGTTTTGCGCGGTTCTCCTGCCGGGGCGCGCGTCCGCCGCGAAGCTCTACGTGGTTTACGCCTCCATCGGAGGCACTCAAGCGGTCGGCTGGGTGGCCAGAGAAGCCGGGCTTTTTGCCAAGCACGGCCTCGACGTCGAGCTTTTGTTCACCGGCGGCGGCAGGGCGGTAACCTCTCTCCTTAGCGGCGATACGCCGATCGTTACGGTCGGCGGTCCTTCGGCCATCGCGGCGCGGCTCGGCGGCAGCGATGTGATCATAATCGCGCATATCTTCGATACCATCCTCTATTCTCTCATGGTGACGCCTGACATTCGCAGCCTGGCCGACCTCAAAGGGAAGAAGATCGGCGCCAGCCGTTTCGGTTCCGCGACGGACTTTTCATTGAGGTACGTGCTGCGTCATTACGGCATCGATCCGGTGAAGGACGTGGTGATTTTCCAGATCGGCGGTCAGGCCGAAACGCTTGCGGCGCTGAGGGCCGGCTCCATTCAGGGCGGCGTGATTGCGTCACCGGCGACTGCGGAGGCGAAGCGGCTCGGCATGAAAGAACTGGTCAACATGGCGACCCTGGGAGTGCCATACCCGCAGACGGCCATTGCAACCACCGAGCGCTTTCTGCGCGACAATAGAGACACGGTCGTGCGTTTTACGCGCGGCTATGTAGACGGCATTCGGCGTTTTCTCGCCGATCGCGAGTTCTCTCTGCGCGTCATCGCCAAATATACAAAAATCCAGAGCCGGCCGACGCTTGAGGCTACCTATGACGATTACGCTCCTTACGTTAAGAAAGAACCGGTGCCATCGGCCGGCTCGGTGCAGACCGTGCTGGACCAATTGTCGGCTACCGATCCGCGCGCCCGCGGAGCGCGGCCGCAAGCATTCGTAGACGGCAGCGTGATCGAGCAATTGGCGCGGGAAGGGTTTTTCCAATAGCTTGTGGGGGGAAAGCGCGGATGGCCGGCGTGGCTTTGACTTCAGGAGTAAATACAGATAAGTAAATAGATAGAGCGTTTGAAGAAGTGAAGCTGAGAATAGTCAAAGTCAATTGCCGGAAAAGAATCGCCGGAAAAGAGATGCACCCAAAGGGGTGCATCTCTTTTTTTGGACTGGTGGAGGTTTGGCCTTGCGCGAGCAAATAGAGATACTGGCGTCGCTGCAGAACGTGGACCGCGAGATCAAGGAGAAAAACGGAGCCAAACAAGCGCTCCTGGAGGAAATCCGCAAGAAAGAAGAAGATCTCAAGCTGAAAAGGGACGAAGTCAAACAGCTGAGAGCCGAGTGGAAGGAAAAGGACAAGCTTAGGCAGGAGAAAGAGCATCTGCTGCAGGATGAGGGCAGGAAGGCGGCGGATAAGCGGATGCGGATGAACCGGATCAAAAACATCCGGGAGCTCCAAGCGCTCCAGCACGAGGTCGATCAGATCAAGCAGGCCAACTCGCAACTGGAAGACGAGTTAATCGGCGTTCTGGAGGATTTGGAGGCGCGCGCGTCTATTCTCGGGCAAAAAGATGCAGAACTGAGCGGGCTCGAGCGGGCGTGGGGTGAGCAGAAGGCGGGTTTAGAGGCGCAGGCGGCGCAAATTGAGAAAGAAGTCGCGCAGACCTCCGCGGGCCGCCAGTCTCTCGCCGGGCAGCTCACCGGAGATTTGATTCAACGTTACGAGATGATCTTTTCACGCCGCGGCGGCATGGCGGTGGTGGCGGTCTCGGACGGCATTTGTCAGGGCTGCTTCATGAACATTCCGCACCAGCTCTCGAACGAGATCAGGAAAAACGAAAGACTGCACCTCTGTCCGAGTTGTCACCGGATTCTCTACTACAAGCTGACCGTTTCAAACGATAAGCAGCTATAATCTCATGGCAGGCGATCCCGGAGGGGAGTGGCTGCTCATGGTGGACGGCGCATCCCGCGGCAATCCGGGGGAGGCGGGTTGCGGCGCAGTGATTTTCGACGAAACCGGCAAAACCCTACGAGAGCTTTGCCGGTATTTGGGTCGCGCGACCAATAACGTTGCCGAGTATGAAGGACTGCTGATGGGTCTGGAGGAAGTGCTGCGGCTGGGAGGGAAACGGCTGCGCGTCGAGAGCGATTCCGAGCTGCTGGTGCGCCAGATGAACGGCTTGTACCGGGTCAAGGACGAGAAGCTAATCCGGCTCCATCAAAAGGCGCAAGCGCTGTTGCGACGGCTCGTCGCATATCGTATCATTCATGTCAGGCGCGAACAGAATCGCATCGCCGATCGGTTGGCCAACCAGGCGATCGACGAAGCGCATCGAAAAGTTCCAAAAAATTTCTGAGATCGTCGGGCTAAAGCAGATCAAGCGATCGCTTTCCGCCTTAGGCGGAGAGAGGAAAGTCCGGACTCCACAGGACAGGGTGGCCGCTAACGGCGGCCCCGAGTGATCGGGGGAAAGTACCACAGAAAATATACCGCCATCCGCCTCAGGCGGAGGGTAAGGGTGAAAAGGTGAGGTAAGAGCTCACCGGTCCGTCAGTGATGGCGGACGCATGGCAAACCCCACCTGGAGCAAGACCAAATAGGAGGGTTGGGTGATCCGCCCATAGCCCTCGGGTAAGGTCGCTCGACCTTGTGAGCAATCACAGGGCTAGATGAATGATCGCTGTGGTCTCTACTAGAGGCCATTACAGAATCCGGCTTACCGATCTGCTTTAGCCTTTTTTCTCGTCACCCTTCCCCTCGAGATCTGTCTAGCACTCGCCATCTACATCTTGCGATTTCCGTAAATAATTACCGCAGTAAACGCAACATCTAGTCAGTGTCGTCCGGTTTATCGTCATGGCGCGTTTTGGCGTAAAATTTTTTTATTGACAGATAGGCCGCGGGAGGCTATAAATCGCCCCTAAGTGGGATAAAGTGGGATAAAATCCCATAAACCTACAGGGGCGTAATTTACATGTTTCGTGGCAGCTTCGAGCATACGATCGATACGAAGGGACGTTTGAGTATCCCGGCAAAATTTCGCGAGGTGCTGATAGGAAAGGAAGACGATCGCATCATCATCACCAACTTCGCCATGAGTTCCACGCGCTGCTTGGATATTTATCCGTTCGACGAATGGGTTCGCTTCGAGGAAGAAATCAGAAAAAAACCGAAGTTTGAACGGCGCATGATGTCTTTTCAAAATTACTACTTGGCCGGAGCAACCGAATGCGTCGTGGACAAGCAGGGGCGCATCCTGATCCCGCCCTTGCTCCGTCAGTATGCGAATCTGAAGCGCGACGTGGTCTTGGTTTCCGCTCTCGATAAATTTCGCGTTTGGGACAAAGAGGCTTGGAAGAAAGTTTTTGCGGAGGCCGAAGAAAAGTTGATGCAGGACCCCGATTCTCTCGACGACTTGGGGCTTTAACTCTAACGGCCCGCGCGGTTTAAATTCGCGGCGGGCTAAAGGAGAACCGAATGCTGCAACGAAAAATTATCCAGGATGTCTCGGTGATCGATATCAACGGCGACATCGATTTTCGCGAGATGATCAGAATCAAGGACGCGATCGCCGCGCTGATCGACAGGGAGCAGACGAAAGTGGTCTTGCACTTACGGGGCGTCGATCACATCAACTACCTCAGCATCGGAGTCTTGCTGGAGCGCCTGAAAGTCCTGCGCAACCTGAACGGCGATTTGAAGCTTGCCGGGATGACTCCTTACGTCCGCGATATCTTCAAGGTTGTCGGCATGGATCAATTCTTCGAAGACTACACGACGCTGGAAGACGCCATCGGCAGCTTCGACGACGATTGGGAAGGGGATGGAACGTTTCATTAATGGTCTACGCGCATGCGCCGGTGATGCTGCAGGAAGCGATGGAGTTCTTGCAGCCCGCGGCGCAGAGAAAGTATCTTGACGGCACTCTGGGAGGTGGCGGGCACAGCGAAAAAATTCTCGAGCTAAGCAGTCCGGATGGAATGGTCGCGGGTTTGGATTGGGACGATGAGGCGCTCGCGGCGGCGCGCCGGCGCCTGGAGCGGTTCGGCGAGCGGCTCGTGGTTCGGCGCGCGAACTTCCGGGAAGGGGGAGAAGTTCTACGGCAACTCGGCTGGGAGCGCGTGCATGGCGTTTTGTTGGACCTCGGACTCTCGTCCCATCACCTCGAGTCCGCCGAGCGGGGATTCAGCTTTCAAGCGGAGGCCAAGCTCGACATGAGAATGGACCGGCGACAGACACCCGACGCGGGCGAGATTGTCAATACGTTTCCGGTTCCGGAGCTGGTGCGAATATTGCGGGAATATGGAGAAGAGCCGCGCGCGCGGCAAATCGCCTTTGCGATCGACGCCGGGCGCAAGCGCGGCAGGATCACGACCACGAAGGAGCTGGCGGATCTCGTAGCGCGCGTTACCGGCAAAAAGCGCGGCCACATTCATCCCGCTACGAGGACGTTTCAGGCGCTCAGGATCGCGGTGAATCGGGAGTTGGAAAACTTGCAGGCTTTTTTGAGCGATGGCTACGAACTCCTTCATCCCGGCGGGCGCATGGCGATCATTTCCTTTCATTCGCTGGAAGACCGGCTGGTCAAGCAGGCGTTTAGAAAGTGGAGTCGGAGCTGCATTTGCCCTCCCAAAGCTCCCGCTTGCCGCTGCGGCTGGAGCCGGAAGGTCAAGCTGCTGACCTCCACTCCCCGCATCCCGTCCGAGGCGGAGATTCGGCAAAACCCGAGAGCGCGCTCGGCCAAGCTCCGCGCGGTTGAGCGGCTGTAGGAAAATCAATATGGCGATAGCCCTCGGTAAAAGAATATGGGGACTTACTCTCCTCAAAAAGCGCGGCGCCGAGCATGCCCGAGCGCCGGTACGCAGACGATTTCTTTTGTCTCTCCTGCTTGGCCTTGTTTTGGTTGCGATGGCGCTGCTGCACGTCTGGTTGAGATTGCAAGTCGTCCATCTCGGCTACGTTCTCTCCACCCGAAGTAAGCTGCAGAGCCAGCTCGAACAGGAAAATCGCGAGCTTAAGGTGGAGCTCGCGACCCTGACATCTCCGGGGCGGTTGGAAGCGATGGCGCGCGCCCGGTTGGGGATGGTCGAGCCGGCGCGCGCTCAGGTGGTGGTGTTGCCATGAGACGCTCGTTTGCGGGAACCAAATTTCGACTCGCCGTCGCCGGCGTTTTTTTTCTCCTGATATTTTTAATCATCACGCTGCGCGCGGTGCAGCTCCAGATCTTCGAAGGAGAAAAGCTCAAACAACTGGGCGAGAGACAGCATCTTAAGGAATGGATCGTCCTTCCCAGGCGCGGCACGATTCTCGATCGCTCCGGCGAGCCGCTCGCGCTGAGCTTGGACGGCCAGTCGGTCTATGCCCGCCCGCATCGGATCAAAGACCGGCAAGGCGTAGGCCGCAGCCTTGCTCAAGCCCTGTCTTTGGATGCGGTGGAGGTTATGCAGAAGCTTGCCGTGGATAAGCCGTTCGTCTGGATCAAGCGGCAAGTGGCGCCCAAGCAAGCCGAACTGATCCAGGCGCTCAATCTGGAAGGCGTGGGGATCTACGACGAGCCCAATCGATATTATCCGCAGGGGCAGCTTGCCGGTCAAGCGATCGGATTTGTCGGCCGCGATTCTCAAGGGCTCGAAGGCGTCGAGATGCGCTACGATAATTACCTGCGCGGCGAGAGCGGCTCTTCAATCGTCGAGCGCGATGCCCTGGGACGCCGCGTCCTTGTGCAAGGCGTCGAAGAGCTCCAAATTCCGCCGGGCTCCGACCTGCAGCTCACGCTCGATACTTCGATCCAGCACCTGGCCGAGCGCGAGCTGGAGGCTTCGGTAACCAAATACCGGGCGAAGGCGGGAATCGCCGTCGTCGTCGAGCCGTTCACCGGCGAAGTTTTGGCGCTCGCGAATTATCCTCTATTCAATCCCAACAACTTCAGCCGGCAATCTTCCGACCAGCGCCGCAACCGGTCGGTGACCGACAGCTTCGAGCCGGGATCTACTTTCAAAACCATTCTGGCCGCCGCCGCGCTCGAAGAAGGCGTCGTCGGCAAAGAAGATCTTTTTTACTGCGAGTACGGAAAATATCCGTTCGCCGGAAAAATCATTCATGACACGCACGAGTACGGGTGGCTTCCCTTCGCCAAGATCATCCAATATTCCAGCAATATCGGCGTGACCAAAGTGGCGGAGAAGCTGGGCAAGGACCGCTACTACAAAACCATCGAGAAGTTCGGCTTCGGCCAGCTTACCGGCGTCGATCTGCCCGGAGAAGCGGCGGGCGCCGTGCGGCCGGCGGCCAAGTGGGCGTCGATCGATATCGCGACGCACGCTTTCGGCCAGGGAATTTCAGTCACCCCGATTCAACTCGTCATGGCCTATGGAGCGGTCGCCAACGGCGGTTTTTTGATGCGGCCGTTCATCGTGCGCCGCGCCGTGGGCCCCGACGGCCGCGTGCTTTGGGAGAATCAGCCGCACGTCGTGCGCCGGGTCATTTCGGAAAATACCGCGCGCGTTCTCACTTCCATACTTAAAGGAGTCGTGGACGAAGGCGGCACCGGCGTCATGGCGAGCGTCGAGGGCTTCGAGGTCGCGGGCAAGACCGGCACCGCGCAAAAACCCGATCCGGCGCGCGGCGGATATTCCAGAAAGCGGATCGGCTCGTTCATCGGTTTTGTCCCCGCGGATGAGCCGCGCCTGGTGATGCTGGTGATCGTCGACGAGCCGGAGGGCTCCGTTTACGGCGGCACGGTTGCGGCGCCGGCATTTCGCAACATTGCCGCAGTGAGCCTGCAGCGCCTGGCGGTCGTGCCGGACAAAGCGCAAGCTCAGTCGCTCCCGGCACTGCAGCCCGCGAGCGCCACGCGGGTGGAGCGCAAAGTTGACCGCGCCATTGCGCGAGACGACGGCGGTCCGGAGGTCCCGGACTTTATCGGTCTCAGTCTGCGCGAAGCGGTGGAGAAGGCCAGGACGCTCAAGATCAAAGTCGAGATGCGCGGTAACGGGTACGTCGTCAAGCAGTCGCCGGCCGGCGGCGGCGGCTGGGGAAAAGACGAGATGCTGACTCTCAACCTGCAGGGTTGACGAAAATGCGGCTCAGCGAACTCGTGCAGGCGGGCGAGGTGGAAGAAACGGAAGGAGATCTGGATCGCGCGGTTGCAGGGCTCGCCTACGATTCGCGTCAGGTCGAGAGAGACTTTGTTTTTTTTGCCATGCCGGGAGCGCGCGCCGACGGGCACGAGTTTATCGGGGATGCTTTGGCGCGGGGCGCCGCCGCCGTGGTCGTCGAGCGCAGGATCGCCTCTCAGGCCGAGGGCGCGTGGATCCGCGTGCGCAGCGTCCGTCGCGCGATGGGGAGTTGGGCCGCTCGATTTTATGGTTATCCGAGCCGGCGCCTCGCGCTCGTCGGCGTCACGGGGACCAACGGCAAGACGACGGTGACCTACCTGCTCGAATCGATTTTTCGCGCCGCCGGAATGGCCGCGGGCGTTATCGGGACCGTCAACTACCGTTATCGAGATCGCGCGCTCCCCGCGCCTCATACGACGCCCGAGTCGGTGGATCTTCAGCGCCTGCTGGCGGAAATGGCTCAGGCCGGCGTCGACAGCGTCGCCATGGAAGTTTCCTCGCACGCGCTCGAGCTGGAGCGCGTGCGGGGCGTCGATTTCGACGCGGCGATTTTCACCAACTTGACGCGCGACCATCTCGATTTTCACGCGGACATGGAGCATTATTTTTTGAGCAAGAGTAAATTTTTCACCGATTATCTCCCCTCCAGCTCCAAGAAAAAGAAATCGGCGGTCATTCACGGCGGCGACCCGAAGGGCCGCGAGCTTCTGCAAAAGATCGAGAGTCTTGGCGTTCGATCCGTAAGTTACGGCAGCGGACCGGAGTGGGACGTCCATCCGGTCGATGTAGAGGGCGACCTCGACGGTCTCGGCGGCAAAATTCAAATGGGAGATCGCGCGGTAGAATTTTCTTCGCCGCTCGTCGGTTCCGTCAATCTGGAAAATATTCTAGCCGCGGCGGCGGCCGGCTTCGCATTGGGCATCGAGCCGGAAGCGATTGCGGCCGGCATCGCGCGACTCGCGACTGTTCCCGGAAGATTGGAGAAAGTCGAGAACCGCCGGGGTTTTTCCGTCCTGGTGGATTACGCCCATACGCCCGACGCGCTCGAACGGGCGCTCGGCCTTCTCAAGCCCTTGACGCGCGGCAAGCTCATCGCGGTCTTTGGTTGCGGCGGCGACCGCGACCGCGGCAAGCGCCCGCTCATGGGCGAGGCCGCGGCGCGTCTCGGCGACCTGGTCGTTCTCACCTCCGACAATCCGCGCACGGAAGATCCGCTTAAAATACTCGAAGAGGTCGAGGCGGGCGTCAAAATAACCGATCTCAAGAAACTCGAGCTGGAAAATTCAAAATTCAAAATTCAAAATTCAAAATTCGACCGGTATTACGTCGTCGAGCCCGACCGCCGCGCGGCGATTCGTCTCTCCTTAGATCTCGCGCGCCCCGGCGATCTGGTCTTGATCGCAGGCAAGGGCCACGAGGATTATCAAATCCTGGGAGCCAAGAAGATTCACTTCGACGATCGCGAAGTCGCGCGGGAAGAACTACAAAGGCTGAGCAGTGAGCCGCGAGTATAGGAGACTGGAAAACGAATTGAGATTCTTCGCTCCGCTCAGAATGACATGAAAGCGAGCTGTCATCCTGAACGAAGTGAAGGATCTCTATTAAATGATTCACCATCATTATTTCAGAAATTATGTCGTGGAGCATGGAAGAAATCCTGCAAGCTACAGGCGGGAAATTAATCAGACAAGGGGCGCGTAACGTTTTTGGCGAAGTCGTGACGGATTCGAAGAGCGCAAAAAAAGGTTCCGTGTTTGTCGCTCTCAAGGGCGCAAGATTCGACGGCCACCGCTTTCTTGGAGACGCGGCGCGTCGCGGCGCCGCGTGTGTGCTCGTCCACAAACGGCCTGCGCTCTCCAAGCTGGGCGATGCGGCGGTGGTTCAAGTTCGCGACACGCTCGGCGCGCTGGGCGACCTCGCCCATTACCGTCGCGAAATCGTGGCGCCGAAAGTTCTCGCCATCACCGGTTCCAACGGCAAGACGACGACCAAGGAGATGGTCGCGGCAATTCTCGAGCGCGCTTCGCTCGGCGGCGAACCGCTCAAGGGAAAAGTTTTAAAGACCGAAGGAAATTTGAACAACCTCGTCGGCTTGCCGATGACTCTCTTGCGCCTCCAGGGCCGGGAGAAAGTCGCGGTCGTGGAATTAGGCACAAGCACGCCCGGAGAGATCGCGCGTCTCTGCCGCATCGCCGGTCCCGACATCGCTCTCATCACGTCGATCGCTCCGGCTCACCTGAGCGGTCTCAAAACCAT
>JBGQBP010000043.1:0-18898 GCA_041494945.1 Binatia bacterium
CAATACCGGCTTTATTTTTCCGACCAACTGCACAAGACGAGCGCCTATAATATATCGAGCTCGACCATCGGGACGCTCTCGAGCGAAATCTCTCTCTACTTCGATCTCCGAGGACCCAGTCACGTTATCTCGACCGGCTGCACCAGCTCGACCGACGCGATCGGCTATGCGTTGAATCTTATTCGATTCGGTCTAGCCGACCATCTGATAACGGGCGGAGTCGATGCGACGATTACTCCGGCTATCATGCATGGGTTTTCAATCATGCGCGTCGTCTCGGCGTCGCACAATGAGGAGCCTCGGCGCGCGTCGCGGCCGTTCGACCGCCGGCGCGATGGATTCGTTCTCGGCGAAGGCGCGTGGATTCTGGTTCTCGAAGAGATGGAGCACGCCCTACTGCGCGGGGCGACCATTTTTGCCGAGCTTCTGGGCTATAGCTCGACTTGCGACGCTTACCACACCGTGCGTCTGGACCCCAGCGGCGAAGAGCCCGCGCGCGCCATGAGCCTTGCGCTTGAGGACGCAGGCGTAGCCAAAGACGAGGTCGGCTATCTCGCGCCGCACGGAACCTCGACGGTCTTGAATGACAAAACAGAAACTCGGGCGATCAAACTTTGCTTCGGGCGCAGGGCGTACGACATTCCGATGAGTTCGATCAAGTCGATGATTGGCCATCCTCAAGGCGCTTCGGGCGCGGCCGGAGTCACCGCCACAATCCTAGCTTTGCAGCACGGCTTTTTGCCGCCGACGATCAACTATGAAGAGCCCGATCCGGAATGCGACTTGAACTACCTTCCCAATAAAGGCTTGGCGAGAAGCGCAGAGATCGCTCTGTGCAACTGCATCGCCTTTGGATCGAAGAATTCGGCGCTCGTGCTAGGGCGAGGCAATGGAAAATGAGACGGAGTCTCGAAAAAGAGATGATGGACTTGCCGGGAAATTCCCGCGAGCTCCTGGAAGAAGATCTGGCCAATCTCAGAACCATCAACCGCTCACTGGGCGCTTACCGCGGCGTGCTGCGTTATTTGCGAGGCGTTACGAGAGCGGGGCGGATTAGAGCTTTTTCTCTTTTAGATCTGGGTACCGGAGCCGGCGATATCCCGGCGGCCCTCGCCCGTTGGGCGCGGAAGGAAGGAATCGACGTTAAGATCGTCGGCCTGGATTTGGACCAGGTAACCCTGGATGTTGCAGGCGAGCAGACTCAAAGTTGCCCTGAAGTATCCCTTGTGCGCGCCGATGTCTTTCGCCTCCCTTTCCTTCCTTCGTCCTTTGACTTCGTTCACGCCTCCCAACTGTTGCATCATTTTACCGAGGACGAAATCGTGGCGCTGCTCAAAGATTGTTCAACAATCGCCCGCCGCGGCATTCTGGTCAGCGATCTCGTTCGCCATCCGCTGGCCTACTACGGAATCAGCGCTCTGGCGCGGCTCTTCTCGCGCAACAAGATGACCCGGACCGATGCGCCGCTCTCCGTCAAGAGAGCGTTTACCCTCGGTGAATGGAGAGCGCTTTTCAGCCGCGCCGGCTTAGACGCCGCGCGAGTGGCGCCGTTGTTCCCTTTTCGCATTTTTGCCTCTTTTACCTTGGCAGGTTTCCGATGAAACGGTTTGATGTGGCAATCGTGGGTGCCGGCCCGGCCGGCTGCTCCTCGGCGATTTCCTTGGCGCACCGGGGCTACTCCGTCGCACTTCTCGACAAAGCTCTCTTTCCGCGGGAAAAGCTCTGCGGCGATTTTTTAAATCCGGCGAACTGGGAAATCTTCGATCGCTTGGGTATTCGAGACGCGCTGCTTTCGCTGCAGCACGAGAAGGTCGAATCCTTTCTTATCTCTACGCAGTCAGCTTCAACGACTGTGCCTTTTCCTTCTCGGAACGGGCGTTCTTTTTTCGGCCTGGGCCTCAAGCGCAGTCTTTTTGACGATTTGCTCCTTCGCCTGGCGGAAAGGGACGGCGTGACGGTCCGGCAAGGCTGTAAGCCGAGTGAGCTTAGCCGAGATGAGGCGGGATGGGTTTTGACATGCGGAGATTCTTCGTCTGTGAACAAACTCCATGCGAAGCTCTTGATCGGCGCCGATGGGCGCAATTCCTGGGTCGCCCATCGATTGGGCTTGACCGCGCCGGATGAAAGCTCCGGAAGGTTCGTGGCTTTTCAGACGCATCTTCGCCGTTGCAAAGGCATTAAAGGAGCCGTCGAGATCCATCTCTTTCCCGGCGGCTATGCCGGACTTGTCGGCCTGGGTGAAGGAATGGCCAATCTTTGCTTTACAGCGGGAAAAAAACTCGCCCGAGAGGCGACGGCGATCGACCTCTTTTTTAGAAAATATTTGTATCAAAATAATCGTCTGAAAGATGCGCTTGAGACGGCCGAGCCAGTCGGCGAGCTTCGTTCGATGTATCCCATTTACTTTTCACCCCGGCGCTGCTTCGGCGAAGGTTTTCTGCTCGCGGGAGACGCTGCCCGCGTAACCGAGCCGGTGACCGGGGAAGGAGTTTACTTCGCCTTGAAAAGCGGGGAACTGGCCGCTGAAGCGGCGGATGCGGCATTCCAGCGCGGTGACGTCTCCACGCGGCAGCTCTCCGGTTACAGTTTCGCTTGCCGCCGCGCTTTTGCCCGTCGAGTGAGAATCAATCGGCTGGTCCGCGCCGCCATCCATCGTCCGTATTTGCTGACGCCGCTTCTCAGCCTCTCTAGAAAAAGTAATTTTCCCGTCAGCGCTTTGGTCGATCGCGTCTGTCAGACGGCATGTTAGCGGGTAACGTTGGGTCTAAGAATTTTCTTGTCATTGCCGCAGAAGTGAATAGAATTACCAAATCATGAGCGACGAATTCACCCGGACTGAGCAGAAGGCTCTCGTCTCGTTCTTCACCAATCTCGATCAGCCGGTCTTCGGGCTCAAGCTCCCGCAGGAGGTCGCCGGGGCGCTTTTCTCGCGCTACAGCCGCTCGACAAAGAGCCTGCGCCGGACTTTTCTGGACGAGTTTCTGGGAGATTCGGAGCTTGCCTTAAAGGACCTGCTGGGCGGACAAGTCCCCGGAAGCGATCAGAGCGACGCGCTCAAAAAGGCACGGGCTTTTTATGAGCGCGTCTTGATCGGTTATGGCGACGATTCCGTGGCGCAATTGGGCGGCGCGCATATCGCGTGCGAAAAAATATCCAACCTCGCGGCAAACATTCTGGAAGACGCGCGTATCGGCATCGCCCCGCTGGAAAAATCGACGCGCTACGTCCGCTTCGACCAGAAAGACGAGGCCGGCAATTTTCTTTTCTACCGCGAGCCCAAAATCATGGCATCCCCGCATCGGGCGGAATATCTGGAAATTATGAATCTCCTCTTCGACACTTATTCGCACCAGATCGAGCCGATCATCGAGTTTGTGAAAAAAACCCTTCCCATCGAAGACGTCGAGCTGCGCCACCCTCAGGGCGGCGAGCCGTTATCATATGGGGAAGCACGAAAAGACGAGAAGCTTCGGAAGTGGGCCGAGAGCGCCTATCGTGCGACGATCAGGACCCAGGCCTGCGACATTCTGCGCGGCTATTTGCCCGCCGCGACGCTCACCAACGTGGGCTTCTTCGGCGTCGGGCAGGCTTTCGAATACCTTCTCACCAAGCTCTACTCCCACGAGCTGACCGAGGCGAGAGATCTGGCCGGGGCGATGCATCGGGAACTTAATCAGCTCATTCCCTCTTTTGTGAAACGGGCGAGGCGGAGCGAATACATGGCCGAAACGCACACGGCTTTACGCTCAATGACGTCCACGCTCATTAGCGCGTTGCCCGCCAAGTCCGGCGAGGCGGTAACGTTAGTGGACTATGACGGAACAGCGGAAGAAAAAATTATCGCCGCAATCCTCTACCCTCATTCCCAACAACCGCTGCAGCAGTTGAGAACGTCGGTAAGCAGGATGTCGGTAAATCAGCGGCGAGAAATTCTCGATGAATATATCAAGCGCCGGCGGCACAGGCGGGACAAGCCGGGGCGCGCTCTGGAGCAGGTTTATTACACCTTCGACGTCACCGGGAACTTGGGTCTTTATAGGGATCTGCACCGCCACCGTATTCTCACACAGGAGAGACAGGACTTCACGACCGTCCGCGGTTACGATACGCCCGGAGAAATCACGGAGGCCGGGTTTCAAGCCGACTTCGCTCACTGCATGGAGAGGGCGTCTGCGCTCCACGACAAAATCCGCCCCGATTTTCCTCTGGAAGCCCAGTACGTCGTCCCGTTCGCGTACAAGATCCGCTGGACCATGACGATGAATCTCCGCGAGGCCGTGCACATCGGCGAGCTGCGCACGATGCCGCAAGGCCATCCCGATTATCGATTCATCGTTCAGGAGATGTGGCGCAGGATTGAGAAAGTTCATCCCGCGCTGGCCGGTTACGCGAAGTTCATCGACTGGAAAACGTACCGCCTCGGCCGGCTGCAATCCGAGATGCGCAGCGAGTACAAAAAATCTGCTTTCGACTGAAATCTATGCCCCGCCGTTGACATGCTCGTGCGTTTCTGACTATTCTCCCGCCGATTTCATCTATGATCCGCTTTGCCGCGCTAATTCTCGGCTTTCTTCTCGCTTTCAGCCCGTCGGCGTTCTCCCAGGGCAAGCCCAAGAAAGTTCGTATAGGTGTTCCGTCGGTTACCGTTGGAAACATTATCATTTTTGTGGCCAAGGAGGCCCGGCTGTACGAAAAATATGGCCTCGAGCCGGAGATTGTCGTGGTCCAGGGGTCCGGCATAGCTTCCAAGGCACTGTTGAGCGGCAACCTCGATATCGCGCCGGTCGCCACGCCCACGGTGATCAACGCGGATCTTGCCGGCGCGGATCTGACGATCCTGGCCCATACGATGCCCGGGGTGATTCACGCGCTCATGGTGAAACCGGAGATCCGGCGACCCGAGGATCTCAAGGGGAAAAAGATAGCGGTCTCCAACCTGGGCTCTCTATCGGATTTTTTGGTGCGCCATATCTTGAAAAAGAAGGGCCTCAATCCCGACCGGGATGTAACGTTCCTCCAGATCGGCGGCGATGCCGAGCGCCTCGCGGCGCTGAATCAAGGAGTGGTGGACGGCGCCGCGATTTCCTATCCGGGATACGCCAAGGCGCAAAAGCTGGGCTTTTCGATGCTGTGGGATTCTTCGCGGGAGATCAACTATCCCTGGATGGAAGTTGTGACGCGCCGGGCGTCGATCCAACGGGACCGCGATATGATTTTAAACTACATGAAGGCTCACCTCGAGGGAATCGCGCTTTTTAAGCAAGATGGCAGATTCGGCAAGCGGGTGATTCGAAGGACTCTCAAGCTGGATGACAACAAGCTGGTGAGCGAGTCCTATGAGCTTTTTGCCCGGTCTTTTCTTCCGGTTCCTTATCCCAATCTCCTTGGGATGAGAACGAGCTTCGAATATGTGGCCCAATCCCGTCACGATATTTGGAATCACAAGCCCGAAGAGTTTGTCGATCCGAGCTTTGTCGAAGAGCTGGACAAGGGCGGCTTTATCAAAAAGCTGTACGAGAGATAGAGATCGCCTCTAGCGCGGAGGCGCGCGGAGGACGACAGGAAGCGTCGTTCCCTCCGCTTTGTCGAGCTTCAAGCCCAGCCAACGCGCGATTGTAGGCGCTACATCGATCAACCGAGCAGCTTCGATCTTTCCCGGCGCGATCGCGGGTCCGTAAATCAGGAGCGATGCCAACATCTCCGGCCGCTCCGGATCGTAGCCGTGCGTCGCGGTAAAAAACGAAGGCACTATATAATTGCCTGTGTATCCATTGATGACCTCGAAGCCATCGGCGCCTTCCAGGGCCAAAAAGGCGGAGAGATCGCCGCCTTTCGCACGGATTTCCTCCTGAGTGTACACTCGGTGGATACCGCTGTAGGGCTTGTTTGCCAGAGGTAAAAAGATCGCTAGAAGGGCCTTTCGTGTTTCGCTATCCTTAGGGTCATTGACGTAAATATACCCGTAGCCACCGGTTGCTGCCACTGCGGCCTTCCAGTTTTTAACGCGGCCGTGGTCGATCGTTATCAGTCCTCCTTTTGCCAGCAAGATGCCGGGTCGCACGCTTCGAGAGATCCGCGCGAAGCCGTGGTCGGAGACAACGACGAGCGCTGTCTCGTTCCAGGTGCCTGCGTTTTTCGCCGCCGCAATCAGGCGGGCGATCTGCCGGTCGGCGTTTTCAATCGCGTCAATGGCCGACTTGCTGAACAGTCCTCTGGCATGTTGTTCATGGTCTACCTGCGGAAGATGCAGCATGAGCAGGTTCGGCCGCATGGTTTCGATCAGATGCACGGCAATATCGCTCACCGATTCGTCTTTCACGGCAGGCGGCGTGAAACCTGCGGCGAAATTGGGAAAGCGCGCTCGGACGACGTCCAGGATGCCCGGGGTGGAGACAGCGCGCACGAGCTTGACGTCCTCTTCGCCTCCGGAGCGCCAGATCTCGGGCACCACCGCTGTTGCGTGAGCGCCAACCGTTGCCGGCCACCAGATCAACGCCGAAGTGAGATCGCGCGCGCGCGCGGCATCCCAGAGCGTGGGCGCGCGGATGTCTTCGGCGTACCAGCGCCACTCTGTTTGATTTTTGCCGAGCGGGTCCCACGCTAAATTGGAGACGATTCCATGCACACCGGGATTGACGCCGGTGGCGATCGAAGCATGCGCAGGATAGGTGATGGTGGGAAAAACGGAGCGCGCGCCTTCGCTCCAGGCGCCGCCGAGCACTATTTCGCGCAACGTCGGAATCTTAAGCCCGTGAACCTCCGGCGAGACATAGGCGGCGGGCATCAACCCGTCCACGGAAACGATGATCGCGCGGCGAATTGCTTCTTCCGGCAGCGTTGCCGGCGAAGACGGAGCGATCTGTGCGTCCGCGCCGGCCGCACAGAGGATCAGTACGGCAAAAAGAACGGATCGGATCAGGTTCATTCCGAAAAAACAAGTTGGCGAATCAGACGGCGCAGCTTCAAGCCAATCTGTTTTGAGAAGCAGGGTATCAATCCAGATCGATGTCCTTGAGCGGTTTCTCGATCGGCTCCTCTTGGGCTTTTTTCAGCAGTTCCTGAAATTTACGGTCCAGGAGTTTTCCTTTGTTTTTTTCCGCTTCGGCCATTTGCTGATATTTTTCGTCTCGCCGGGTTGCCTCTTCTTTGACCCGCTGCACCGCGTCTTTTAAATGAGCGACGACCTGTGGCTTGACGGGAAGCTTGTGATCCAGAACCGCGGCCATTAAAGGATCGATCGTCAGCGTGGAGTCGCAGCAAGGGCAGACTACCCGGATGGTCGATGCTTCTTTTTCAGACATGATTACCCTCTCAATTCTATCTGCTCTCCGTCTGGGCCGCGGAAGACGACGCGACGCCAGCCTTTCTCGCGCGGCTCTCTTGCCGGAGTGTCGTGCGGCGACCGCACCATCTCCACTCTGTTTTTTTGGAGTTCGTCGATCGCCTGATTGAAATCCTCGGCTTCGAGGCAGAAATGAAAACCGGTCGGCGGCTCGCCGGATTTTTGAGTTAATTCCAAGACGGTGTCCCCGAGCTTCAAATAGGCGATCTGCATGCCTCCAGTGGCTTCGTGCTGGAAATATTTCTTGAAGCCGAAGTGCTTCTGGTAAAATTCGATCGATCGCCCGAGATCGGCGACGTGGAGCGCGACATGATCGATTCTTCGGAACATCTATGCCTCGATGAGCCATAAAGAGCATAGTCCCACGCCTCGGCGCTTTGCAAGCGAGGAACCGATCCGCCTTGCTCCCTCTGGGGCAGGATCGTAGAATGATTCCGTCACCATGCCGGTCTATCGTTTGACTAAGGAAATTTTATTTCCGCCGCCCGATCATGCGGAGCCCGACGGCCTGCTCGCCGTCGGCGGCGACCTGTCGATCGAGCGGTTGCTTCTAGCCTATCAAATGGGGATTTTTCCCTGGTATGGGGAGGGACTTCCTATTCTCTGGTGGTCTCCGGATCCTCGCTTGATTCTCGAACCCGGCGGCTTCCACACATCGCGCCGGCTGCGGCGGATTCTCAGGCAAGGCCGCTTCCAGGTTACTTTCGATCGATCCTTCGCTGCGGTCATCCTCGCGTGCGCCACGGTTCCGCGCAGAGATCAGGACGGGACGTGGATCACCGGGGAGATGCAGCGGGCCTACATCCGGCTTCATGAGCTTGGGTACGCTCATTCCGTTGAAAGTTGGTTCGAAGGAAATTTGGTCGGCGGAATTTACGGCGTCTCTCTCGGAAAATGTTTTTTCGGCGAGTCGATGTTCTCTTACGAGAGCGATGCTTCTAAGGCGGCCATGGCGGTCTTGATCGATCATTTAGCAAAATGGGAATTTCATATGCTGGATGCGCAGGTAACCACCCGCCATATGCTTAGCCTGGGCGCTAAAGAGATGCCAAGAAACGTTTTTCTGGAAAAACTCGGGGAGGCGCTCCAATTTCCTACAATGAGAGGGCGCTGGAACGTGGAAAGCCGATAAAAATTTGCTATGCTGGGCGGCGATCATTAATAAGCGGAGGAGATATGGCGACGATCAAAGAAAGTTTCACGTTGAAATACCAGGGGAATAAAAACGCGCCTGTTGTTGAGATCGCGTTCGCGCCGGGCGAAGAAGTTCAGGTTCTTAAAGAATGGAAGAACGACGCCTGCCTGATCAAAAAAGGCAATCAAGTGTTCAACGTGCCGAAGAAGTACGTGGGCTAATTTTCGGGGCAGCGGCCGTTGGCTAGGTGAAAATCAAAGTCGGATCGAAATAACTTAAGCGCGCTCTCGATCGGCGGGCCGGGCATATTGATCAGGTTGCAAAAACCTTTGCCCTTGTTGAACGCGATGACCTTGCTGAACTGATCGAGCAGCGGCGCTCCGCCCTGACCCTGCTGAACTTTTTTGAGCAGCGTCACCAGCATGTTGGTTTCCATCCGGCAGGCCGGGCACTGGCCGCAGGATTCGGCGGCAAAAAATTCTGCGATCCTAAGAACCTCTTCGACGATACAGCCCCCCTCCACGACGATGCCCACCACGCCGCATCCGATCGACGATCCGGCAGCGCGTACCGAGTTGTGATCGAGTGCCACGTCGATCTGCTCCGCCCGCAAAAATGCCGACGACGGACCGCCGGGAAGAATCGCTTTGATTTTTTTCCCTTCACGCGTTCCGCCGCCGCACTTTTCAATCAGGTACCGTAGCGGGGTCCCAAACGGCAGCTCATAGACCCCCGGCTTTTTCACCTCGTCATTCAGAGAAAAAATCATCGTGCCCGGACTCTCGGCAGTCCCGAAGCCGCGATACCATTTCGCTCCCTTTGCGATAATCGGCGGAACGTTGGCCAATGTCTCGACGTTATTCACGGTCGTTGGCTTGCCGAAAAGCCCGGAGGTAGCGGGGAACGGAGGCTTCTGGCGCGGAAGAGGTTTTTTTTCCTCGATGACTTCCAATGCGGCCGTGTCTTCGCCGGCGACGTATTCATGCGGCGCCGGTGTAAGAATGATTTCCAAAGTGAAATCGCCGCCGAGAATCCGCTCTCCACAGTAACCGGCCTGTTTGGCCTCGGCCAGGGCGTCCAGAATGCTCTGAGTAGCTTCTTTGTACGCAGCGTTGATGTAAAGATACGCTTTGGAGGCTTTGACGGCGTAGGCAGTGAGGACGATTCCTTCAAGGACCAGGTGCGGGAGATTCTCCATGAGGAGACGGTCCTTCTTGCTTCCCGGCTCGTCCTCTCCGCCGTTAAGAACGACGTAGTGCGGCGTCTCCGGAGCTTCGGCTGTGAAGGCCCACTTTTTTCCCGTGGGGAACCCGGCGCCTCCACGACCCCTGAGACCGGACTCCGCAACTACTTGCATCACCTGGTCGGAAGAGAGCTGCTTCAGCGCCTTATTCAGCGCCTCATAGCCTCCGCGGGCGCGGTAGGATTCAAGGCCTTCTCTCCCCTCTACTACGCCGCGGGGAAATAGGATGCCTGGCATTCTAGAAAACTCCGGAATCGAGTAGTTGGTAAATTAATTCCTTGAGGGAGCTGTCGATGGTATCGAGCCGCTTGACGTCCGGCCCGCCAGCAAGATGGCCGACGATATCGCCGAGGTCTTCATTCTTAACTCCGGCGTACCAGCTTTTTTCCGGATAAAGCACCACATTCGGCCCTTCTTGGCAGGCGCCGAAACACATGTAAGGCCTGACCTCCACGTCGCTCAGGTCCCTATCGGTTACCCTCTGCTGCAACTCTTTCATGATCGCTTCCGAGCCGCGGCTCTTGCAATCGACGTTCTGGCAGACGAGACAAATTCGCTTCACTGATCTCTCCTTACGGATGAACAATATTAGCAGATCAGTTCATCTGCAAGACCCAGTCTTTCTCTTTGAAGATATCGGTGAGGATACGCTCGTCTTCTGGACCGGGAAGAACCTCCGCCAGGTGATTTTGGTATTGCTCCGGAGAAAGCAACTCTCCCGTCACGCTATACATCTTTCCCGCGGGCTCGCCGATCGACCGGTGAAAGTTCAGGTGCGGCGCATAGAGCCGTGGCCGGTCGGCCGGGATGAACTGGTTGAGCGCATCGATGAGCCTCAAGCTCTCGGCCATATAGAGCTCTCTGGAGAGCTCATTGAGTCGCTGCTTGTCCGCCGGAGCTTTTACTTCGTGCTCGTCGTATCGTCCCTTCAATCCCCACACATAAGCCCACTGCGCCGATGAAGAATGATCGGTGCCGAAAAGATCGTAGGCGGTCGAGAGCCACTTGTTAAAATATTTTTGAATAATCGGCACGGGAATCTTGTTCGCCCGCACGATCCGCGTAAGCCCGGTATTGCCGGTAAACATGTGGAAGAACTCTTCCTTGAGCATCGCGGTAACGCTTTGGGCGAGAGGAGCAAAAGATGAATGGCTCAACATCGTAAGCTGAAACTTACCGTCGCGGTCCACAAACTGGGTATAAGTGAAAAAGTCGAGCCAGTTGTTTACCGGCGCATTAAAAGAGCCCAAAAGCCGGTTGCCCTGCGACGCTCTGCGCTCGAGCATCTTCTGTGCCTCAAGCTTGCCCGAGTCGCCGAAATAGTTGACTAGGAGGTAGCACATCTGCCAGCCATGGCGCATCTCCTCGCTGTTGACGCGAATCAAAGACTGCCGGTCGTAGTCCGTGGGCGCCGTGTCCAGCAGATTTTTCTGCTGCTCCACCGAAGCGAATTCGGTGTCACCCTGATAAACAATCAGGTTGAGCAGGGCGTCACGGATCGATTGGTTGGGAACCTGCTCCGCCCTCTCCCACTTGCGCTGCCCCTGAAAGTCGCCGAACTCGATCTCCGGTGTATGGAGCTCGCCGAGCTTGGTTTCGAATTTATAATCTCCCAGCAGGGAGGGATCGTAGCCGATGTCCTTCTGCCACTGGCGGAAATAGTCCACCCAATCATCGAAACTTGCTATCTTGGCCATGTCAACTTCCTTTCTATGAGTGCCTCTGTTCGAACGATCGTTCGATATTCTTACTATGGCATATCACAAAGGAAAGTCAACCCGCCCCGCGATCGATTCTCAACTATAAAGCTCAAGCAGTTCCACCATGCCGAGTTCTCGCATCTGATCGAAGAGATACTTCTTGATTTCCCCGACGGTGTCCATCTGCATGACGATCTGTGCGGTTGCTTTGGCCTGGCGATACGTAACGGAGCGAATAATCTTCTTGACGACCGGGATAAAAAGTGACCCCATACTAAATTCCTCCAACCCCATTCCCAGAAGAACCAACGTGTAGAGCGGGTCGCCAGCCATCTCGCCGCACATTCCGACTCTTTTTCCCTCTCTTTTGGCGCCTTCGATGATTATACCCAGGGCTGCCAGCACTGCCGGGTGGAGCGGCTCGTAAAGTTCGGCGACCTTGTGATTGCCGCGGTCGACGGCCAAAATATATTGGATGAGGTCGTTGGTGCCGATGCTAAGAAAATCGACTTCCCGGACGATACGCGAAACCAGGTGAACTATCGACGGTACCTCCACCATGATGCCCAGTTCCATTTGGCGATCGAAAGGCACTTCTTCGAGCTCCAGCTCCTCTTTGACCTCGGCCAGTAGTTCTTTGACTCGCAGTATTTCCTCGAGGCTCGTGACCATGGGAATCAGCAGGCGCACCCTGCCGAGAGCGCCCGCCCGCAAAATCGCTCGGAGTTGTGTCTTGAAGATCTCCGGCATCTCCAGCGAAACGCGGATCGAGCGCCAGCCCAGAAAGGGGTTCGGCTCGGTCGTCCCGCGACGCACATAGGCCGGATACTTGTCGGCGCCGATGTCGAGCGTGCGGATCGTTACCGGCCTGCCGCCCATGCCCTCGACAACCCGGCGGTACAGGGCAAACTGCTCTTCCTCGCCGGGAAAATCGCGGTGGGTCAGAAAGTGGATCTCGGTGCGGTAGAGGCCGACTCCCTGGGCGCCGTGCAGGTGGGCGAAGGAGATGTCGCTGAGCAGACCGATGTTGGCGTAGAGTGAGACGCGGTGACCGTCCTGAGTTTCCGCGGGAAGATCGCGTAGCTCGCCGAGCTCTTTGTTGAACGCTAGGTATTCCCGCTCCAGCCGGTCGTACTCGCGCACGACTTCGTGGCTTGGATTGATATAGACGACGCCGGAGTTTCCGTCGACGATGAGAGAGTCCCCCTGCCGGACATTTTCGATCAGCCCCTCGACCGCCGCCACGCTGGGGATCTCGAAAGATTTCGCCAGTATGGAGGCATGGGAAGTCACGCCGCCGGTGGCGAGCACGATGCCGCGAAAATGATCGCCCTCGATCAGGCTCAAATCGGCCGGCGAAAGATCCTCGGCGACAAGGATGGCTTGCTCGGGAATGACCGGCTTCTCCTCGCTCATGCCGGACAAATTTTCGAGTAATCTTTGCGCCACGTCTTTCACGTCGGCGGCGCGCTCTCTCAAGTAATCGTCCTCGATTTGCGTAAACGAATTGAGGTGCTGCTCAAAAACGGCACTGACGGCGTACTCGGCCGTGTAGCGCTCCTTGCGTATTTTGTTTTCGATTTGCTCGATCAAGACCGGGTCGCCCAGGATCAAGCGATGAACGTCGAAGACCGCGCCGTCCTCCTTCGAGATTAGACTGCTCATGCGCTGTTTGAGGTTTTGAATTTGCTCGATCCCGCGTTCGACCGCGGCGCGAAATCTCTCGATCTCCCGCTTTGGGTTTTTGGCCCGCTCTTTTTTCACCGACTTCAAGTCCATCCTGGCTTTCAGAATATAGGCCGTTCCGCGGCCAAATCCCGGCGCTACCGATAGGCCCGCAAGACGCCCGCGCCATTTTTGCGCCGCTCCCCGACCCGCTTGCTCGAGGCGCCTGCCCTCGTACGAGCGGAGTTTTCGCAGCGCGTCCACCATTCGCTTCTGATATTCTTTTCGCTCGCGCTCTTTGTTTTTGAGAGAATCAAGCAGGCGGGCCTGGATAATGATGCCCGAGACCTGAGCCGAAATCGCCTTGAGGAGGCGAATTTCGTCGCGAGAGAACTCGCGCCGGCGGGAAGTCTGGACCACAAGAACGCCGAGCGGCATCCGCTTCTCGAACAGCGGCACTCCGAGGAAAGAGTGGAAGCGCTCCTCGCCGGTCTCGGGGAAATATTTGTAGCGCGGATGAGCCTGCGCGTCCACGACCATGACCGGGGTCATTCGTTCGATGACGAGACCCGTCAATCCCTCGGCGATCCCCATGGAGACCTTGCCGACCGATTCTTGATCCAACCCCATCGTCGCCCACAGGGTCAGTCGATTTTTTTTGCGCTCGAGTATGTAGAGCGAACAAACCTCGGTCTCCATCCGCTCGGCGACAATGGCCACGATGCTGTTGAGCGTTTCCTGGAGATCCTGGGAATGGCTGATGAGCGCGCTGATGTCCTCGAGGATCATCAGATCGGGAATGGCCTCACGCCGGGTTGTTTTTACTCGCGCCATGACAAGAAAGCATTTTAAGCGGAATCAGCGGGAAAATACAATTGTTGTGGCCGGAGAAGCGCCAGGCTATCGTTCCAGCCTCACGGCGCTGGGCCGCTGGCGGCGTGAAAATATTTCGTTCGGGCCCTGAAACCGTCCGGGGATCGTTTGCCCGCAGGGACAGCGGTCTCCGATCAGACGATACTCAAGGATCTCGTGCCATGAGCGCCGTATCACGGCAGCGCCGCAGCCGGGACAGTAAGTCGTCTGCCCCTCGTTGTCGGAAACATTACCGACGTAGCAGTGCTTCACGCCCAGGGAGCGTGCGATCTCCCGCGCACGCCGAAGCGTCGATGCAGGCGTCCTCGGCTTGTCGATCATTTTAAAGTCGGGATGAAAGGCGGTGAAATGTAGCGGTATGCCGTCTCCAACGTTGTTGAGCACCCAGTCGCAGAGCTGCTTGGTTTCCTCGGGGTCGTCGTTTTCTCCCGGAATCATCAGGTTGGTGATCTCGAACCAGATATCGGTTTCATTCTTGAGCCATCTAAGCGTGTCGAGAACCGGCTCGATGTGAGAAAAAGTGAGCTTGCGATAAAACCGCTCTGTAAAGGCTTTCAAGTCCACGTTGGCCGCGTCGATGTATCGATAGACGTCGCGCCGCGCCGCGGGCGTGATGTAGCCGGCCGTCACCATGACGCTCTGCAGTCCGCGCTCGCGCGCCAGGCGCGAAATGTCGATGGCAAATTCTCCCCAGATGACCGGGTCGTTGTAGGTAAAGGCGATGCTCGGAACCTTGTGCGCCAGCGCCAGCTCGACGATTTCTTGCGGGCTCACGCCAAGACTTTCGGCATCGTCGAGCTTGGCCTTGCTGATGCTCCAGTTCTGGCAGAAACGGCATCCCAGGTTGCAGCCGGCCGTGCCGAAGCTGAGAACGCCGGTGCCGGGGAAAAAATGGCTAAGCGGTTTCTTCTCGATCGGATCGATCGCAAAGCCGGTCGATTTTCCGTAGCCCAGAGAGTAAAGCTTGCCGCCGATATTTTTGCGAATATAGCAGAAGCCGGCTTGGTCTTCGCCGATCCGGCAATAGCGCGGGCAAAGCGTGCAGAGGATGCGGCCATCGCTTTCCGTCTCCCACCAGAGCGCCTCTTTCATAGTTTAAATAATCCCGCGTTTTGTCCGCCTACGCAAGCCGGTGTGCTTGTGATATAAACGCCCCATGGCCGGCGTCAAAGGGCTCAAGGGGCTGCGCCATGTCGCGCTCAAGGTGCGTGACATCCGCCGCTCCGCGGAGTTTTATCAGCAATGTTTCGGGATGGAGGTGGTGTGGGCGCCGGATGCGGAAAACGTTTATCTTTCTTCGGGGCCCGACAACATCGCGCTGCACCAATCCTCTCGAGAAGCGGCTGCCTTAGAAGAACAGCAACTCGACCACCTGGGTTTTATCGTCGAGAGCGCTGAAAGAGTGAAAGAACTGGAGGCGGAGTTTCAACAAAAAGGGATTCGGATAGTCCACCCTCTCAAAATTCACCGCGACGGCAGCGTGTCCTTTTACTGCGCCGATCCCGACGGCATCGTTATCCAGATGCTCTATGAGCCGACTCTCAGCCGGCAGCAGTTGCGCTAATCGGATGCAAACCGATTGAAGACGTTCTCTGCCGCCTCTTCTCCACTGTGAACGCAATCCGCAATCCCGACGCCGCGATAGGCGTTTCCCGCGAGCTCAAGTCCCGGAAGCTTTTTCAAGTGCGCTTCTATGCGCTCGACTTTTTCGAGATGGCCGACGTGGTACTGGGGCATCGACCGCGGGTGGCGGTGAACGCGGCAGAAGAGCGGCTCGGCGGTTATGCCCAACAGCGCCGCCATCTCGTGACGCACATCGGCTTCCATCGTGCGATCGTCATGCTCGAACAGGAGAGGCTGCAATGCCCCGCCGACAAACGCTCTCAGCAAAACCGACCCTTCGGGCGCTCTGCCCGGGTATTTAATGCTGCTAAAAGTGCATGCCAAGATCTTGCGCGACTCGATCGCCGGCGCGATCAGTCCAAACCCGAGAGCCCGCGGGATTTCGTTCTCGCGATAGGCGAGATTCACGGTCGCGGTTGAGCCGTAGGAGATCTCGCGCAGCTCCTGGGTCAACTGCGGCGCGACCGAAGAAAGGATCGCCGCCGCCGAATAGGCCGGCGTCGCCAGGATAACGCCGTCGGCTTCAATTTCGCCGCTCCTCGTGGCGGCGATCCAGTTTTTCTTGGCGTTGTTCCAGGTCAAGCCGATGACGTGGGCGTCCAAGTGTACGCTCTCGTTTGGCAGCCGTTGGACGATCGCGTCCACCATCTCCTGCATGCCGCCCGCAAGCGAGAGAAACAGACTCCAACGCGCGCCGCTTTCCGGCCGGCGCGCGCGCCGCCGCTGCACGCGCCACATCGCCCAGATAATGCTGCGGCAGGCGCGCTCCATTTCCAGGAACCGCGGCATGGTCGCGGCCAGGCTGAGTTTTTCCGGGTCGGCGGCGTAGATGCCGCCGATCAACGGCTGTACTACGCGCTCCAAAGCTTCGCGCCCGAAACGGCGCCGAACGAAGCTAGCGAGACTCTCGTCGGCGCCGGTGCCGCCGCGCGGCAGAATCAATTCCAACGCCATGCGAAGCTTGCCGCGCCAGGAAAAAAGAGGCGTCGTTAACAGCGGTCCTAGGCGTGTCGGCGCCATGAGCAAGAAACCTTCCGGCAGCGGTTCCAGGCGTTCATTGTACACGACGAAAACACTCTGCCGCGTAGGGTTGGTCGAAACCAGACGCGAGCCGAGGCCCAACCGCTCGCATAATTGCAACGCCCAGGGCTTTTCGGAAATGAAAGAATCCGGACCGGCCTCGACGAGAAACGCGCCGACACGCTCCGTGTGAATAGAGCCGCCGAGGCGCGGTCCGGCCTCGAGAAGTAATATCTCCAAGGCAAAATTGTTTTCCTGACTGAGCTCCAGGAGGCGGTGGGCCGCGGCCAGTCCCGCGATGCCGCCGCCGATGACGATAATTCGCGGATTCATCTTTTAAAAGTTCTTTGAGCGATGCCAAAAAAGGATTTGCATCCGACCTGAGTCACGAGCGTACCCGATAAGAGGTTGTTGGGTCAATCTACGAGGATTTGAAGACGCAGGGGCGTCTATACAAAGGGCTGCGGAGCAGGTGGACTTTAGGAATTCCTTTGCCTACAATAGGCGCATTCGGAGGTCGATGTATGTCCCTCTCATCCGTCACAGAAATCATTCCTCTGGAAGCCGATTCAAGCGGAGTTGTTCGGGTCGGCAAGACGCGCGTAACCTTAGACACTGTCGTCGCAGCGTTTTGCGAGGGCGCAACTGCCGAGGAAATTGTCCATCAGTATCCATCGCTGAATCTAGCCGACGTCTATTATGTTATCGGTTACTATCTCCGACGATCCTCCGAAGTCGGGGGGTACCTGCGAGGACGAAAAGCGAAAGCGGAAGCAGTACGAAAAAAAAACGAGGCGCGCTTCGATCCTCAAGGCGTCCGGGACCGCTTGCTTTCCCGTCACAGTGGCAGAGCGCAGTGAGCCATGCTCGCGCTGGCTGCTGACGAGAACTTCAATAACGACATTGTCCGCGGCCTCTTGCGGCGCAAGCCGGACCTGAACATTGTCCGTCTCCAGGATGTCGGGCTGTCAGGCGCGAATGATCCCGCCGTCCTTGAGTGGGCAGCGCAAGAAGGACGCATCCTGTTCACACACGACGCCTCTACCATGACGCATCATGCCTATGAACGTGTTCGCGCCGGTAAGCCCATGCCGGGAGTTTTTGAGGTCAGTCGCGATCTTCCGATAGGACAAGTTATCGAAGACATTCTCTTGCTAGCCGAAGCCAGCGTTGAAGGCGAGTGGGAAGGCCAAGTGCGGTATCTGCCGTTGCGGTGAGAGCACGACAACAACCATTTCCACCTTCAAAGAAGTGAGAGATCGTTGCGGTTTCTTTCTAAGGCGATTTGAATATCACCGACTGCTTAGCTGATCGCTGACAGCTGCGTTTGTATGACTTCGTCCATCATGCGGATGAAGGTAGGGCTGTCGTTCAGAGACTTCGCTCTTAGAAAACGCAGGCCGAGCGATTCCGCGATGCCTCGCGCCTCGATATCGAGATCGTACAGCAGCTCGACGTGATCGGAGACAAATCCGATCGGGGCGACGACGATTTCGGCGGCGCCCTCCGCCGCGAGATTTTTCACGGCCGCGCCGATGTCCGGCTCCAGCCACGATTCCTTCGGGTTGCCACTCCGGCTTTGATAGGCGAGCGACCACCGGCTGTGGCTCAACTGCCGGGCGACAAGAGAGCAGCTCTCTTTGAGCTGCTCGCAGTAGGGGGAGCGCGCCGCCATCACCGTGGGAACGCTGTGCGCCGTGAAGAGCAACGGCGCATCGGAACGTTTCGCCTCCGGTAGTTTTGCCAGCTCCGCCCCAATCTGCTCCGCCCACGCCTGAACAAAGAGGGGATGCGCGTGCCAGCCGAGGCAGAACTCTATATCCGGAGCACGGTCGCCTATTTCGCTGCGCGCTTCCGCCACATTATCCTGATAGCGCTTCCAACTCGCCTCGGTCTCGTGCGACGAGAGAATAAAACCGAGAGCGCGCTTTACGCCGCCTGCCATCATTTTTTCGAGCGCCTCGCGGATGAACGGGCTTGAGTGGCGCAGGCCGACGTAAACCGGCAACGGAAGGCCGCGCTGTTTGAACAAATCTTCCAGCGCGCGCGCCTGGCGAAGCGTGATGTCCTTCAGCGGCGAGCGGCCGCCGACGGCTTCATAGTGGCGCACGACCTCCTCGATGCGAGCCGGCGGCGCCGGATGCCCCGCGAGCACGCGCGCGAGAAATGGCCGGATCTGTTCCGGGCTGGTAGGACCGCCGAATGAGAGCAGCATGACCGCGTCATGAGAAAGACCCATGCCGCTTTACCTCGCGCTCAGCTCGTGCACGGCCTGGACCATCGCGATCACGTGATCG
>JBGQBP010000044.1:0-18791 GCA_041494945.1 Binatia bacterium
CGAGGCCGCGCCCGACGAAGTTGCGGCCGTCTTCGTCGAGCCCATTCAGGGCGAAGGCGGGTACGTTGTCCCGCCTCCGGACTTTCTCCGCAGGTTGGCGGAGATTTGCCGGCGCCATGGAATCCTCCTCGTCGCCGACGAGATTCAGACCGGCTTCGGCCGCACGGGCAAAATGTTCGCCTGCGAGCATTGGGGTATCGTGCCGGATATTCTCTGCGTCGCGAAGGGGATTGCCAGCGGCCTGCCTCTGGGCGCGATGATCGCGCGCGGCGACATCAGCACGTGGAAGCCGGGCAATCATGGCTCGACCTTCGGCGGGAATCCGGTTGCGTGCGCGGCCGCGCTCGTGACGGTCGAGCTTATAGAGAGCGGTCTGATGGCGAATGCGGCGGAGGTTGGAAATTATCTCAAGCAACAGTTGGTGCATCTCAAGCCGGGCCATCCGGCGATCAAGGACGTGAGAGGTCTCGGTTTGATGGTAGGAGTAGAACTTTCGGATGGTGAGATGCGCAACCGCGTCGTGCGAAAGGCTTTTGAGAGTGGATTGCTGCTGCTTGGCTGCGGCGAGAGCACGATCCGTTTTTGCCCGCCGCTGATTGTCACGAGAAATGAAGTCGATGCGGCCGTGGAGATTTTTGATACAGTTCTGAAAACTCTCTGACTAATTCAAAATTCATAATTCATAATTCAAAACTATTTTCTCCTAGATTCCCCACGCGCCGCTCAGATGAATATTCGCCCCGTTGACGTACCGCGCCTCTTCGGAGAGTAGGAAGCGTGCGACGGACACGGCGTCGTCCACCGAGCCGACGTAGCCCGCGGGAATTCGCTTCGCCATCGCGGTCAGCTCTTCTTTCGGCGCGCTGCCGGTATCGATAAAACCCGGCGAGATCGCGTTCACGGTAATGCCGTGCGGCGCCGCGACGCGGGCGAGCGAGCGCGCGAGCACGAGCACGCCGACCTTGGCGATGTAGTGCGCGGTCAACTGCGGCTGCCCGATCAGTTGATCTGCGTTGGCCATGCTGAAGCAGACGATCCTGCCCCACTTGCGAGCGATCATTCCCGGCAGGACGGCTTTGGCGAGATAAAAAACCGGATGGAGATTATTGTCGAACATAGAGTGCCAGCCTTCGACGGTTTCCTTCAACAACTCCACCCGATGGTAAGGTCCGGCGCCGTTCACGAGCGCGTCGATGCGGCCCCACTCTTTCTCGACGCGGGCGACCATTTGTGTCGCTGCTTGCGGGTCGGATACGTCGCATTGAATCGACAGCGCCTTCGCGCCGCTCTTTTCCGCGGCTTGGATTACCTCCGCCGCGGCCTCGGCGCTCGCACGATAGCAGATGGCAATCGACCATCCTTGCGCGGCCAGATCCAAAGCGACGGCACGCCCGATTCCCTTCGCGCCGCCGGTAATTAATGCGACTCGTTCATTCATGATTGTCCCGAAAGCGATTTCAGTGAAAGCCGCCACCCGGTCGCAGAGCCCGCGCATCCGACACCGCCGGTTCGGATAACCACCGCCCTATTGCGCGGGCTCGGAGATTGGGTGGAGGCTTTCATCGTCAAGCAACGCCAGTCGAGTGTCCGTTTGCGGTTGCTCTTTTCCGAGAGCGCTGCCAATATACCAGACACATTAACGGAGTCATAGGAGGGATAATGCGGCTGCTCATCTCCTTTGTCTTAATGCTGCTCGGTTTGTTGCCGGCTTCGGCGGCGGAGATCTCCCATTTGACCGACGCGGAGCTGGCGCAGCGGGTGAAGCTGCCGCCGGGCTTCGAGATTAAAATTTTCGCCCGTGGACTGATGGCCCCGCGCTTCATGACGGTCGGACCGGACAATCTCATTTACGTTTCTATGCCGAGCATGGGTTGGGTGGGGCGTCTGAGAGACGACGACGGCGACGGCAAGGTCGAGCGCATCGACCGCGTGATCCAGGAGCTCGACCGGCCGCACGGCCTGGCCTTTCACGACGGCAAGCTCTACGTCGCGGGAACGGAAAAAGTTTGGCGCATCGACCGCTTCCGCGGCGACGGATCGCCCGGTCAGGTCGCCACGATCGTTCCCAATCTTACCGGCGGCGGCCACTGGACGCGAACGATCCTCTTCGGTCCCGACGGCAAACTCTACGTCGCCATGGGCTCGTCGTGCAACGTCTGCAAGGAAAAAGACCCCCGACGCGCGGGAGTCGTGAGATATAACCCCGACGGCAGCGGCGAGGAAATCTTCGCCGGCGGGCTCAGAAATTCCGTCGGCATCGCCTGGAATCCCGCGACCAAAGAGCTTTGGGGAACCGACAACGGCCGGGACTGGCTCGGCGACGATTCGCCGCCGGACGAGATCAACGTCATCCGCCAGGGAAAAAATTACGGTTGGCCCAATTGCATCGCCGACCGCGTGCCCGATCCGGATTTCGGCACGCCGGAGATCTGCCAAAAGACCGAGCCGCCGGCCGTCAAGCTTCAGGCGCACTCGGCGCCTCTTGGTCTCGCGTTCTACACCGGCAAACAATTTCCGGCGGAATATCAGGGGGACCTCTTCGTCGCGCTGCACGGCTCGTGGAACCGGAGCAAAAAGACCGGCTATAAAGTCATCCGCGTCAAACTCGACAAGGGCCAGGTCAAGCAGGTGGAAGATTTCGCCACGGGTTGGTTGATGCAGGAAAAGGGCACGGATGTGGTCTGGGGACGGCCGGTGGATTTGATCGTCGGACCGGACGGCAGCCTGTACCTTTCGGACGATTCGGCGGGATTCATCTATAAAATAAGCTACAAAGGCAAATAGCTTCCCTTCACGAACGCGGGCCGTTCTGTTAAATAAATAAAATGGCTACCGATCCACTTACGTTCGACAGTCATCCGGCGCTTCGGCGGCCGGTGTTGATCCTGGCCTTTGGCGGCTGGAGCGACGCGGGCGGGTCGGCGACGACGGCGGTGCGCTACCTGAGCGAGCAATTGCTCGCCACAAAGATCGCCGGCATCGATCCCGAAAAGTTCTACGATTTCTCGATCCAGCGTCCGCAGGTCCGGTTGGTGGACGGGCTGCAGCGGGAGATCCACTGGCCCTCCTATGATTTCCATTATGGCAGCGGCATCGGCATCGAGCGCGATTTCGTATTCGGGATCGGCGCCGAGCCGCATCTGCGCTGGCGCGGCTTCTGCGAGACCGTTCTCCGGCTCGTGCGCGAGTGTAAGATCGAATTGGTCGTTTCGCTGGGCGCCTATCTCGACGAGGTGCTCTACACGCGACCGGTGCCGCTGACGGGATTTTCCTCGGATACCAAATTGATGACCGAGCTGGACCTTCTGCCGTCGCGTTACCAGGGACCGACCGGCATCGTCGGAATTTTAGCGGACGCTTGCCGGAAAAACGGCATTCCGAATATGAGCCTTTGGGCCACCTTGCCCCATTATCTTTCCGCCTCGCCGAATCCGCGCGGCGCGCTGGCGCTCGTGCTCAGGCTGACGCAGTGGCTCGGCCTGCGCGTCGATACGGGACCGCTCGAGCGGGCGGCGGCCGAGTTTCAGAACAAGGTCAACGAACTCGTCGGCAACGACCCCAACCTCTCGGCGTTCATCCGCGAGCTCAAAAAGCGCGAGTTCGAGCAGTGAAGCTCTCCGTCCTGATGCCCGTCTTCAACGAAGCGAACACACTGGAAGAGTCTATCCGGCGGGTGCGGGGCGTCGCTTTTCCGAAAGAGATCATCGCCGTGGACGACGGCTCGACCGACGGCAGCCGTGAAATTCTCAAGCGCCTGGAGACCGAAGCCAGGGAGAAGGACGCGACTGAAAACGATTTCAAGTTAATCCTGCAACCCTTCAACCAGGGAAAGGGCGCCGCTATAAGAACCGGGCTTGCCCACGTCACCGGCGACGTCGTGATCATACAGGACTCGGACCTGGAGTACGATCCGCGCGACTATCCGAATCTCCTGGAGCCGATTCTCGCCGGCCATGCCGACGTGGTATTCGGCACCCGTTTTTCCGGCGGTGGTCCTCATCGGGTGCTCTTTTTTTGGCACTCACTGGGCAACCGGCTCCTCACGCTCTTCTCCAATGCGCTGACGAATCTCAACCTGACCGATATGGAGGTCGGATATAAAGCTTTTCGGACCGAAATCATCAAGGGCATGAATCTCGAGTCCAACCGCTTCGGCTTCGAGCCGGAGGTCACCGTCAAGGTCGCCAAGAAAAAATGCCGCCTCTACGAAGTGCCGATCTCCTACCACGGGCGCACTTATGCGGAAGGGAAAAAGATCACGTGGAAAGACGGCGTGGTCGCGCTTTACTGCTTGGTGCGTTATTGGGTGAAGGACTGACGGCTTAGCCTCTTACTCCCTCCGTCCACAACTCCTCCATATAATCCCTCAGCGCCTCTTTCAGAGGAAATTGCGACGCGTAGCCCAGCTCCGCTTTGGAGCGGCTCAAATCGAGGGGGAATTTTGCGTGGCCGTCGCCGCTTTCATTGCCGGCCACCGTTATTTCGATCTTCGGCAGCAGCTCGCGCGCGGCCTGGGCGAGATCGGAGGCGCGCGTTACGACGCCGCTGCCGGCGTTGTAGATTCGCTGCTTCGGCTCCCGCGCCTTGCAGGCGAGATCGATCGCCAGCGCGACGTCTTTGGCGTAAACGTACTCGTTGGAAAAATAAATTTTCGCGTCGATGGAGAATGGCTCGCCCTTGATGATTCTAAGCGCGAGATCGCGCATGACCATGCCGACGGTCGATCCGCCGACGTAGTGGCCGCGTCCGAAGACGCCGGCGGGACGAATAATAACCGTGTCGAGATTGTAGAGGTGCGCGTAAGCATGAACGAGATGCTCGGAGCAGACCTTGGTCGTGGTGTAAAGGTTGTGGCCGCCGACCGGCGCGTCTTCACGGACCGGTCCGCGTGTGATTTTGTCTCTGTCGTAGACGCCGAAGGTGCTCACGTAAACCACGCGCTTCAAGCCGCGCAGCCGCGACGCTTCCATGACGTTGATGGTTCCCAGAATGTTGTTGGTAGAGCCGGTGTATGAATTTTCGGCCACCCGTTTGCCGATGAGGCCGGCGGTGTGGACGATCGTATCGATGTCGAATCGCTCGAGCGCGCTGAGCAGGGCCGGCAGGTCGCGAATGTCCGCGGCGACGATCTCCGCCCGATCCTTGCCTACGATCTTGTCGATGTATTCCCGGTTGGGAGCCAGATCGTAAATCGCGACTTTGTTTCCATCGTCCGCCATCCGCTTGGCGAAGTGGCAGCCGATCAGCCCGCCGCCGGTCACTAAAACGTTCATATCCATTCCTCCCTGTCCTTCGATTTAGGCCAGAATCAACACACTGTCAATCGAGCAAAATTCTCTTGCCTTCGACTGCCTTTACGGCTAGGTTTTATTCGCCTCGACGGGAAAATCCGCTGAAAGGAGACCCTCCATGACGGCGATGCCAAAGCTGGTTATTCGAATTGCTGCCTCTATGATCGTTTTGTTCGCGGTCCATATCCAGACCGCGACCGCGCAGATGCCCAAGATAAAAGTCGGAAGGACGTTAGGGGGCAGCGGCTTTCATATTCCCTCCTATATCGCCGTGGATAAGGGCCTGTTCAAAGCAGAAGGCCTCGACGCCGAGTTCATCGCCGCGCAGGCGGGCGTTTTGGTCAGGGCCGCCCTCGCGAAGGAGATCGAGTTCGTCCCGATACCGGGAGGCGGCTCCGAAGCGATGCTCAAGGGAGCGCCGCTCGTTTTTCTCGTCGGTGAATCGCTCGTGTCCCAGTGGACGATCACCACAACCCCGGACATCAAGCGGGTCGAAGATCTCAGAGGGAAAACCATAGGGCTCGAAAGACCCGGCCAGGCCGCTTACACCGAGGCCGTAGTCGTGCTCGGCAAATTTTTCAAGATGGAGCCCGGCAAGGACTATAAGGTCATCTCGTTCAATGCCGAGGGTGACCGGGTGGCCGCGCTGATCAACAAATCGATTCAGGGCGCGATACTCTCGTTCCCCCATGCCGCCAGGGCGGAGAAAGAGGGCATGAAGATTCTCGTCAAGACGGGGGATTACATCCCGCGGCTGGGCGGCACCTTTATCGCGCACAGGGACTTCGTCAAAGAGAAGCGCGACGTGACCAAGAGGTTTATCCGCGCGATGGTGAAGGCAAACGATTACGTGAAGGCCAACAAGAAGGGGACGATCGACGTTATTCAGAAATATTTCGAGATCAAAGACGCGGCGCTGGCCGAGGGAATATACAATCAGGTGCAGAATGCCTTCGGTCCGGATATCCCGCACGACCTGCTCAAGGAGCTTTTCGAGTCCAGGACGACGCCTGAGCTCGGCTGGCCCGCCGGCAAGCCTCTGCCCGACATCGAACAGTTCGTAGTCAGGGACCTATTGAACGAGACGCTGAAGGAGATGGGACGAACGCCAAAGAAGTAGAAGGCAAAAGTAAAAAGGAAAAAATCGGAAAGACGCCGCGCCGCCGCTCTAATTCAGAACGTTTTTACTACCTCCGGGCGCCAGCGGCTGAGCCGGGATTCGAGCCTCTTGACCAGATGAGTGAGAATCAGCGAGAGTCCCATGAAGATCGTCACTCCCACGAAAACGATGTCTACTTTATAGTTGGTCGCGGCGCTGGCGATCATGAAGCCAAGCCCTTTGCTGGCGCCGAAAAATTCCCCCACCACAACGCCGAGCAGCGCTCTGCCTATCGCCAAACGCAAGCCGGCAACGATGTAAGGGACCGAGTTGGGCAGGACCACGATCTTCATGGTCTGCCACTCGTTGGCGCCGAACGATCTCACCACGTTGACCAGAACGCGATCGACATTCCTCACCCCTGCGTAGGTATTGATCAGAAGCGGGAAGAGCGCGCCGACAAAGACGATCGCGATCTTCGACCATATCCCGATGCCAAGCCAGAGCATAAGCAAGGGCAGAAAAACCAGCCTCGGCGTAGCGTTGAATGCGGTGACGAAAGGATCGAGCATGGCATCGAGCGTCTTCGACCTGCCCATGACGAGACCCAACGGCAGGCCGGCGACGATGGCCAGCGCGAGCCCGACGACGAACTCTACGCCGCTCACATAGACGTGGCGCTGAATCTCGTTCGCGACGACTAACCTATAGAAGGCCTTGATGACCTCGACGGGCGTGGTGAAGAAGAGGGCTATCCCTCGGGGGAGGGTGACGATGGCCGGCAGCGACTGCCAGGCGAGAATGAGCAAAAGGATGAAGCCCAATCCCAGAATCGGCTGCTCCCTTTCTTTATAAAAACTCGCCAGCGCTCTCATCTCGTCTCCTGTCCGGCCTTCCAGGGCGCCAGGAGGGTTTCCAATTTTCTCAAACCTTCGGTGAAAATCACCGCCACGATCATCAACAGAAAAATGGCGGCGAACATCTCCGGCAGCCTGTAGGTGTCGCCGAAGCGGGAGATCGCGAAGCCGATGCCCTCCGAGGCGGCGTAATATTCTGCGACGAGAATGCCGACGATTCCCCGGCCGATCGCGATGCGCGCGCCCGCCACGATGTAGGGCAGGATGCTCGGAAGTATGACTTTGAAATAGATATCTTTTTCTTTCCCGCCGAACGCTTGCACGACGTTGACGAGGAGCCGGTCGGTACACTTGACGCCGGCGAATACATTGAAGACAAAAGGGAATACCGCGAGCAGAAATATCAACGCCACCTTTCCCGTGAGGCCGACGCCGAAAATGATGATGAAGAGGGGAGCCAGCGCGACCAGCGGGCTCGCGTAGAGCGCGGTGAGAAAAGGGTCGAGGACGTATTCGGCTCTACGGCGCCAGCCCATAAATACGCCGACGGGAATGCCGACGATCACCGCGAGGCTAAAGCCCCAGAAAAAAGCCTTGCTGCTGATCGCCAGGTCCTTCCACAGCGCTCCCGAGAGGATCTGCTCCTTGAAGGCGACGGCGATGAGCGAGGGCTTGGTGAAGAAAAACGGATCGAGGGGAAGGAGATAGGTAAAGGCGATCTCCCACGCGAATATCAGCCCGACCACCGAGACCACGCCCAAAAGCGGTCTCCGATATTTGGATATCGTCTCCTTAAATGCCATCGCCGTCACGCCTTACCGTCAGCTCGTCTTTGAGGGCGTTCCATATTTCCGCTTTGATCTCGTTGAATTTGGCCGACAACCTCATCTCGTAATCTCTGGGCCGGGGGAGATCGATGCGGATGCTGGTTTTGGTCCTGCCGGGCCGCGCGCTCATGACGACGACGCGGTCCGATAAATACGCCGCCTCTTCGATGCTGTGGGTCACGAAGATGACGGTCTTCTTCGTCCGCTCCCAGATCTGCAAAAGCTCCGCCTGCATCAGATCTCTCGTTTGAGCGTCGAGAGCGGCGAACGGCTCGTCCATCAGCAGCACTTCGGGGTCCGTCGCCAGCGCCCTGGCGAGGCCGACTCTTTGCTTCATGCCGCCCGACAGCTCATGCGGGTAGTGAGCTTCAAATCCCGCGAGGCCGGCCATCTCGATCAGCTCCTGAGCGCGCTTTCGTCTGATTGAACTTTCGACGCCTTTCAACTCCAGGCCTAATTCGACGTTCCCGATAACCGTCCGCCACGGGAGCAAGCCGAACTCCTGAAACACCATAGCGCGGTCCTGGCCTGGGCCGGAGATCGTTCTGCCGTCGAGCTGCATTAATCCGGCGTCGGGCTTGATCAGTCCGAGAAGAATATTTAGGAATGTGCTCTTGCCGCAACCCGACGGGCCGACGATGCTGACGAACTCGCCTTTTCCTACATCGAGCGAGAGTTCTCTCAGCGCCGTGATCGGCTCTCTATTCTTGGGTCGGAACGTCAGGCTGACGTCTTTTGCTTGTATGCACGGTGTCATCTCTAAAGCCTCGCGCGCTACTTTATACAAAAGCATCGCCGGTCTACAAGAAAAATCATGGAGGAAACTCTCTTGAAAGTATCGCTGCGGTTGCAGTATACAAAATCAAAGAGAGAAGGAGGGCGAGGATGATCAAGATCAAAAAGTTATACCATCTGGGTTTGCCGGTGAACGACCTCGACCGGGCGACCAAATTTTATAGCGAAGTTCTCGGCATGAAATGCACGAAAGTGGGCTTCGACGTGGACAGCGGCGGCCCGTATAAAGACGTTTATGGAATGTACCCGGCGATTTCCCGCCTCTTTTTCGAAGACGGCATGTGCCTCGTCCTCTTCGAGCGCCCCAAGCCGATCGAGAGGGGAGACTTCGACGACGGCACGGCGCATATGGCTCTTCAGACAAGCAAGGAAGACTTCGACCACGCGGTCGATGAGTTAAAAAAAGCCGGCGTCAAGGTTTTGATCGACAAACCCGTCGCAAGGCCGACGGGGAGGGGTTTGTATTTTTTTGATACCGAGGGAAACTACATTCAATTGCAGTGTCCGGAGTAACATTGGCGTTCACCCGCCGAAGCCGGAACTCAACCTTCCGCTTTCGTTTCAAACCGTAACACGGCCTCGCTCGGGCGCAGTGCGTTATCTAGACGTGCTTCTCACGCGGCGTAGCGGATCACTTCGAGTTCAGCTGTACTATCTGCTTGCCCAAGCAGCGTGTCGATACGCGCCATAACCGCATCCTCGATCAGATACTCGCGGCACGCTCTACACTGCAAGACCGGCAGTTGCTTGAAAATGACAATGCGGTCTTCCGACAGCTTAAAAGGCAGGTCGGTGTTGAGCCGATTCATACTGGCGCCGCAAACCGTGCACTTCATGGAGACCTCCTTCGCTTCTTCAGATTCAATTCCCACTCCTCGGGGCTGGGATAATATGCCGTGACAACTCGAACATTCTGACCATCTACATCGGCTCCAAACAGCACATGAAAGGCCTCCTCGCCCTGTCGGCCAAGGAGTAGATAACTTGGAAAGTATTTGTCCTCCGGGTAGGCCTCGACAATTTCGTAGCTGTTGGCGGCGGAGATAATCGTCTCACGGGCAATGAACCGCAGTCCCAAGCGCATGTTAACATGGTACGTCCACAGAATCCGGCCACCGCGAAGGCAGTCGCGAATGAATGATGTAGGATCGTCCGGGAGCTTACGCTCGGCCACAACTCATTTATACATGAAGTGGGTTGAAGCGTCTAATGGGCGTGGGATCGAGAACGGCATGTGCCTCGTGCTCTTCGAGCGGCCCAAGCCGATCGAGCGGGGAGACTTTGACGACGGCACCGCGCACATCGCGCTGCAAACCTCCAATGAAGATTTCAACCGCGCGGTGGGGGAGCTGAAAAAGGCCGGTGTCAAAGTGCTGATCGACAAGCCGGTAGAACGTCCGATGGGGGAGGGGACTTTACTTTTTCGATACCGAGGGGAACTATATACAGCTCCACTGCCCTGAATGATTGGAACTCGGTGGCAGGGTGCCGCAAGCGGCGGCTGGACTGTCGAATGGATCGCCTTGATGCCAATGACATCAATCACCGTGACGATGCAATTTGGCCAATGCTCATTCATGGATAGTTGGTGACCAAAGCTTAGCCACAGCTGCTGGTCAGAAATCTTACTAGATTAAGAGGGCACGCAAAATATACGCAAGGATACCTACTCCGATAGCTGTCAAAAAAGACATTATGATTGTCTGAAGTCCAGTTATCTTGGTATAAAAGTTAACTGTGCGCCGAGAATACTTCCCGGGATTCATGAGAACTTTAGTCTTTCCCTTTTTGTATCCCCAAAAATAGTAAAGGCCCCAGATTACACCATACAGAAAAATGGGTAGAACTATATCCATACTTTTGCCATGCCTACCTACGGTGGAACATTTAGTCCCGCCGATTCGAGCCCAGGTGAGTGTCAATCATGCTGGGCCTTTGTGTCCGCGAGATACGGGACAGCGCTTCTATTTCGCCGCCAGCCGCCGCGCCACGGTGATAAACCCCGTGTGCGCGACCATGCGGTGCTCCGGTCTCACGCTCATGTCTTTGATGTGCCAGAAGCGCATCAGGCTCTCCATCGGCGTCTCCACAATCGGCGCTCCGAGTGTCTCCACCCTTTCGTCAGGCGAATGGTCGGTTCGAGGCCTATGCCACCGCACGGCCAGTAAGCCCTCCCGAGCGCTTCTCACCTAGGAGTTTCAAACAGAGAGCGCGCATCGTCTCCAGTTCGCGGTAAAACTCGCGCCGGGCCTCGTCCGCCGGCAAACAATCGAAAAGATCCGGCAATTGGATTCCGCGACTCATAATCGCGTTGGCCTCTCTCTTCCGAAGATGTGTCCGGACGTAGAGGCAATTATCGGCATGGTAGAAATGTTCCACCGCTTCGGAGGGACTTAAAATCCCGCTTGCCAATGATTGTACAAGGCCCAGATTCACGAGCGCAAAGAGTTCCAACTGCCGAGGAAGATTGCCGGAGACCTCCGACAGAAGCATACGGGAGGAATGGCGCTGTTTCATCGAGTCACTCTCCTGAAAAAGAATTTAACACCAGCAACAGTCCCGGATTCATGTTCAAAGTAATGCACTTCTCCGACATTTCCCTGCTTGATGACCTTTTTCCACCGGCCGGCCTTCAAACGTCGCAGTTCCCGAAGTACGGCACGGTTTCGAACCGGATACTTCAGAGTGGCGCCTCGGTTTGGCGTCCAGCCCTGGGGCACCGAGCCGGACGCATAGAGGTTCGGATGAAGGGTTAGAGGCATGCATGTTCCGGAGAGACACGAAGCAAGGCGTCACCGGGAATAATACCAAAAACTGTAAGGAGACAACAACACCGGCTCCGCGGCTTGAACCGCCTAAAGGGGAGAATGGAGACAGGCTGTCCCCCGTTTTGTCTCCCTGACTAGGATTCCCGATCTTTTATTTCGCCGCCAGCCGTCGCGCCACCGTGATGAACCCCGTGTGCGCGACCATACGGTGCTCCGGTCTCACGCTCATGTCTTTGATGTGCCAGAAGCGCATCAGGCTCTCCATCGTCTCGATGCAGGCGAAGCCGCCGTGCGCCCTCAGGGAATCCACCAGAGTTTTTACTTGTATGACCGTCGGCAGATAGCTGAGTAATATTCCTCCCGGCCGCAGCGCCTTCCACGCCGGCTCGATAACGTGCCACGGCTCGGGAAGATCGAGGACGACGCGATCCACGTCGGTCTCGTCCAGAGATTGAGCGACGTCGCCGAGCTTCAAAGTCCAGTGGTCCGCCGCACCGTAAAACCGCGCGACGTTTTCGCGCGCCATGCGGGCGAAGTCTTCCCGCAACTCATAGGAGACGAGTCGTCCCTCGGCGCCCAGAGCGCGGAGCAGCGCGACGGTCAGCGCGCCGGCGCCGACGCCCGCTTCGATCACCGCGCAGCCGGGAAAGATGTCGGCCCAGATTAGAATAGTCCCGATGTCCTTCGGATAAATGACTTGCGCCTGGCGCGGCAGGTTGGGAATGAGCTGGGCGAGAGTAGGGCGGAAGACCAGGAAAGCGTCGTTCAGCGAAGACCACACGACCGATCCCTCTTCCCGGCCGATGATAGCGCCGGCGTCGATCTTGCCGTCGCGAAGGGAGATTTGTTTTCCAACGGCGAGACGGCGCAGATACTGGCGCTCTTTTCGGTCGGAGAAGATGACCGTTTCGCCGTCGCGGAGCGGCCCGCTTTGAATCATCTTGTTTCGATGTCCTTTGCGTAGAGCATGAGGCGCAAAATAAAGGAGTCGATGCGCTAAGTCAACGCGGAGCGTGGCTCGTGTTCGTGTCACTTCGAAGCTGTCCTCCGGGCTTTCGTGTTCGTTCCCGCCCCTACGAGCACGAGCCACGAGGACGATCACGCTTTCTAGTTGGATTTTGAAAAGGCAGGTGATAGCTTTCTTGAATTATGGCCGACCAACCCGCACGCCATCCTCACGAAGACTGGCACACGCCAAAGGGGCGCGCGATCCGCGAGATCATCTTCGGAGTGAACGACGGATTGGTGACGACGATCGGCTTTCTCGCCGGCGTCACCGGCTCCATCGCTCAGGCGCGTTACATTTTGCTGGCGGGAATGGCGGAAATCGTCGCCGGCGCAATCTCCATGGCGCTCGGGGCGTACCTGGCGACGAAATCCCAGCAAGAGTTTTTTCACTCCGAGATCGAGCAGGAAAAATGGGAAATCGAGAAGATGCCCGAGAAAGAGGCGCAGGAGATCCGGGAAATTTACGGCGACATGGGATTCACCCGCCCGGAGCAGGAGATGATCGTCAACCGCGTCACCTCCGACAAGGACATCATGCTCCGCTTCATGAAGCGCGAGGAGTTGGGTCTCTTCGACGAACATCTGGACGACCCGGTCGGAGTCGCGCTGACGATGGGTCTGTCGTTCTTGGCGGGCGCGCTGCCTCCCATCGTTCCGTATTTCTTCATCGGCGATCCTCATAGCGCCATCTGGATCGCCGTTCTCTGCTCGGTCGTGTTTCTATTTTCCGTGGGCGTCGCCAAGACCCGGCTGACCAAGGTCAAGCCGCTGCGCTCGGGTTTGGAAACGACAACATTAGGAGTCGTCGCCTGCGGCATCGGCTATATTCTCGGCTGGCTGGCGGAAAAATTCATTTGACGACGTAATTCCCATAGCCTTTTCGCGCGAGCTCCTCCAGCAGATCTTTTACTTCCTGCGAGCGTCTCATGTCGGCGACCAGCAGCGCGTCGGGCGTATCCACCACGACCGTGTTTTCCATACCGAGCAGAGCGATCAGCCGCTTATTCGAGTAAGCGAGACAGCGGCTCGATCGAAAGGCGAGCCAGCGCCCGACACCGGCGTTGCCGCCCGCGTCTTTCGGCAGCATGCGGTGGAGCGCGTCCCAATTTCCCACGTCGCTCCAGCCGAAGTCCGCCTCCACCGTCACGACTCTTCCCTCCGAGCCGGCTTTTTCCAGCACCGCATAATCGATCGAGAGGTTCGGCATCTTGCGGTACTCGCGCCGGATGACGGAGAGAGCGTTGGGCGGCAGCGCCGCCAGTTTTCTGCCGCGCGCGATTTCTCGAATGCGCTCCAGGCCGCGCGCGACCGCGGGCGCGTATTGCCCGAGCGACGCGAGAATCGTCGAGGCGCGCCAGATGAAGATGCCGCTGTTCCAGAGCGCGCCGCGGCGCATCAGTTTCAGGGCTTTGGTTACAGGAGGTTTTTCCGCAAAGCCTTCGACGGCGTAAACAGCCGTCCCATTCACCGACCCTCCTTTCTTCCCCTTGAGAATGTAGCCGTAACCCGTCTCCGGATACGCCGGGCGAATTCCCAGCGTGATCAAGGCATCCCGTTTCCCGGCTAGTTTCACCGCCGCTTGAAGCGTCCGGGAAAAACGGCGCGGATCGGAGACCCAATGGTCGGCGGGCAAGACCGCCATGATCGCGTCCGGGTTTCTCGCCAAGAGCTCGACGGCGGCGAGGCCGATGCACGGCGCGGTATTTTTTCCCTGCGGCTCGATCAAAAAATTTTCTTTCGGCAGCATCGGCAGGTCGGCGCGAATCGCGCGGTGATGTTCGTCCACGGTGACGATCAAAGTATTTCTACGGCCGAAAATCGGTGCGACCCGGTCCACCGTCTCCCGCAGCAGAGATTTTGCGCTCAAGAGTTTCAGCAATTGCTTGGGCCGCTCGGCCGTGCTCAACGGCCAGAAACGCGTCCCCTTGCCGCCGGCCATGACGACGGCGTAAAGATTTCTCTTCATTCCTTCACCTCGATCGGTTAGATATCATAGGCAAAAATGAAAAACGAATCTTCCACCGAACCTTCCTGGACGGTTCCGGCCGGCGCAGCATCGGTGCGGCTCGATGCCTTCGTGCGCCGCTGTTTGCCGCATCTGTCGGAGCGTGAAGCGCACAGGGCGATCGGAGAGGGAGCGTTTTGGATCGGCGATCGGCGCGGGAAAAAAGGCGACCGGCTCGCCGGCGGCGATATCCTCCGCTTCCGCGGCGCGCGCGACTGGTTGGCGCCGGCGCCGCCGCCCCGCTCGGATCTCGCCGTCGTCATACGCTATGAAGACGAGTCGGTTCTGGCGCTCGACAAGCCCGCGGGAATGGCCACGCACGGTTTTTCCGGCCGCGAGATCGGGAGCCTGGCGAATTTTTTAGCCGCGGCGCGTCCGGCGCTGCGCAACGTGGGGAGAAGCCGCTGGGAGCCGGGCCTGGTCAACCGATTGGACCGGGGCACGTCCGGTCTGGTTCTGGCCGCCAAAGACCAAGATTCGTTCGAAGACCTTCGCGCGCAATCGCGGCGCGGGCTGATCAAGAAAAAATATTGGGCGCTGGTATGGGGAAAGACCGAAGAGGACGGAGTGATCGACGTTCCTCTGGCGCACGATTCACGCGATCGAAAAAAGATGGCGGCGCTCGTCGAAGCCAAAAGGAGAGAACGGCGCCCAAAAAGTTGGCGCGCCGTAACGCGGTTCCGGCGCCGCGCCTTTTCTCAAGGCCTGAGCCTCCTCGAAGTGGAAATCGAGAGAGGCGTGACGCACCAGATCCGCGTCCATTTGCAGGCGGCCGGCCATCCGCTCGTCGGCGATCCGCTCTATGGCGCCGGCCGAACCGACGCGCTCGGTCTCGAGCGGCAATTTCTCCACGCGGCAGGTTTGGAGTTCCGCCATCCGAAAGACGGCCGTAAAATTGCGGTGAAGTCTCCCTTACCGGAAGATTTGAAGCAGGTTTTGGAGCGTTTCAAGATTAAAATTTAAGAGGCCGCGGCTTTGATGCCCTTCTCTTTGGCGCAGGCGGCGCAATAGTTGGCTTGATTCTGCGGATCTTCGACCAGTCCTTCGTCGAGGTTGTGAGAGACCTTCTTGCAGGAAAAACAAATGAAGTAGACGCCGTCGATGCTCTTGTTGATCTTCTCTCGATTCAGCACGCGCCCCTTCAACTTCTCTACGCGGATTCCGAGCAATTCCTCGTAACTTTTTTTAATCTTGCGCCTGCCGGCCTCGTCGCTCGCCAGTCCCTGCTCTTCGGACTCTTCCTGGTTGTGATCGTCGAGCGAGCTGCCGCTCCTCGCCCGTGTCCTAGCGGATTTCTTTTTTGTCCTCGCCATGGCCCTGCCTTTGATATTGGTTTTCTACGAATACGCCTGCTGCGCGGAAATCTTCGCGGGTCAAATCCAAAAAGCCGGCAAGTCACCAGACCGGCCGGCTTTGTTTGCAAACTTATTGAACCCCGGCGCGATTGTCAATAGAAACCGAGAAGGACGCACCGTTCGGGATCTTGACACGTTTGCATAAGAACATCGACTGAAGCGTCAAAATGAACAGTAGTCAAAAACGGGAAGGGGGTGAACAATAATGACGTTTAGAAAACAGATCGTGGCACTCGCCATCGCGGTGATGGCGCTTCCGGCCTTTGCCTTCGCGCAGGAAAAGGAGGACAGCCTCCCTCCTTCTCAATATTTCCTGTTCAACTCTCCGAGCTTTTTCCAGGCTTCCGCGCTGGCGGGTTCCAGAGCCAGCACTTCCCTGAATTTCAGCTCCGCTTCCTTCGTTCGGCCGAGCTTGACCAAAACGTCCCCATAAAGAAGCCGCCACTCCGTGTTTCGCCTTTGCCCCCTCAGGGCCTTTTGCAGCGCGACCGCCGCGTCGCTCCAACGTTGCAAGCCGACGTAGGCGGCGCCGAGCGCGCCGAAGACGGCCGAAGATTCTTCCGGCGGGTCTCCCTTGCGCGAGGCTTCGAGCAGCGCCGCCGCCTCCGAATAATTTCGCTTGGCCAGTTCGAGCCTGCCCAAATTAAAGAGCACGGCCGGATGCTGTGGCTTTATCTTTTCCGCCAGCCGCAGCCACGATTCCGCTTCGCCGACTTGATTTTTGAGCAGCGCGATGTTTCCCAGTCCGAGATACGGAATGATCTCTCCCGAATCGGCGGCGATCGCTTTCTGATAAACGCCCTTGGCTTCGCTCGTATAAAGATCCTCGGCAAGAGCCAGGATTTTCTTGACCTTGGTCCGGTCCAATGCGAGCACGGCCTCCGCCACCTTCGCCGCTTCGGCGGTTTTTTCTTTATCGACGAGAATCTGCGCGCGCAGCAATAGAAAATCAGCGTTGCGCGGCTCGAGCGCGATCGCGCGATCGATGTGAGCGAGAGCGGTGTCGTTCCAGCCGCTGGCATGGAGCGCCTGGGCGAATCCATAATGGTGCCGCGCCGGCGCGGCCCATGGCGGATCTCCCTTCCACGGCGGCTCGGTCACGAAGGGATCGATAATCTTGCGGTTCAAGTCCGACGTGCTCTTGCCCAGGCTGCGCGGCGCCGAGAACTCCAGCCGCGCGTTGTCGTCGGTATTGAACTCGGCGCCGTCGGAGACCGCCAGGATTTCCTTTTTCCCCATGCGATAAAAACCCAGCACCGCGTAGAGCTCCGAGAGTCCCAGGTCGCGCAGGTCGTTTTTAAACGTGTCGTTCTGGGAAGTAATTTTTTCCAACCCGGGATAATCGAACTGCTGTTCCTTCAGGCTGCCGATGAGCAGAAAGTCGCTCTCTTGCAGGTTCCAGAACGAGACGTAGGGGAACGACTCCGCGAAAGTGCGGAGCACCATGCGCAGATCGTCCGGCGACATGGAGTAATCGTGAATCCACTGCGTGAAGACGCCGTCGGGAGCGAGCTTCTGCCGCGCCACGGCATAAAAATCTTTGGTGAATAGGCTGGCGATGCCGGCGATCCACGGGTTGGAGGGCTCGGAGATGATGAGATCGTAGAGCCGCGGAACGGCCATCAAATAATTGCGGCCGTCGCTCGGGATGACGCGCACGCGCGGATCGTCGAGAATTTTGCCGTTTTTCTCGCCGAAAAATTTCGCGGCTTCGACGATCGCCGGCTCGATCTCGAGCACGTCGATCTTTTTTACCGGAAACGCGCCCACGGCTTTGACCGTCATGCCGGTGCCCAGCCCGATCACCGCCACCTGCTTGGCGTCGGGATGGAGCAGCATGGGCACGTACCCGGTCATCAGCATCGTGAGCGCGTCGCCGTACGAGCCGTCCACTTTTCCGTTGGTCTTGAAATAGCGATAGTTCCTCTGCGCCTGGTGCACGCTGACCGTCGCGGTCAGGCCCTCGCGGTAATAAAGCACGCGGTCGCGGTGCATCTCTTCCACGCGCAGCGAATCGGTCGGGATCGACGTGTACCGGTTGGCGTAAACGGTGACGCCGCTCGTCAAAATGGAACGGTCCCACGACGGGGCGCGCAGTGCGACGACGGCGATCGCCGCGGCGACGGCCCCTCCCAGGGCCAAGCGGAGCGCTCTGCCGGGCCGCGGATCGGCGATGAGCAGCGCCCAGCCGACGACCAGGTTCAACAGCGCGCCGATCACGATGCACTGCTGCATGCCGACCAGCGGGAGCAAAACAAAGCCGCCGACGAACGCGCCGACGATCGCGCCGAGGGTGTTGCTGGCGTACGTGGTGCCGACGCTGCTGCCGACGCGGTAGATGTTCTGCGTGAAAAGGCAAACGACCAGCGGGAAGGTCATCCCGAGCAGAAGCGTCGGGAGAAACATCACCGCGAAGGCGAGCAGCACGCGCATCGCCAGCAGCATGGAAAAAGAATCGCCGAAGCTTTGGTTCAGGCGTATGAAGATGAGCGGCAGTTGTTCGAACAAGGGAATCGTGGCCAGCGCGGTCAGCCCGACGCCGAGCTCGATCAGGCCGAACGCGCCGACGCGCACCGTACGCGCGCCGAACAGCCGGGCGTAAAGATATCCGCCGACGGCCAAGCCGATCAAAAAGGTGAGCAGCATCGTCGTGAAGGAATAAACCGAGCCGCCGATCACCAGCGTGAGCGCGTGCGTCCATGCATTTTCGTAGATCATAGCGGCGGCGCCGGAGAGCGCGATCGCGGCGAGCAGCAGCCACTCGAGCGGAGAACGGGGATTTTTGC
>JBGQBP010000045.1:0-18780 GCA_041494945.1 Binatia bacterium
CTGAAAGGATAGACAGACGTAGAAGCGAACAGGAGGCTGTCCGATGGCAAAATATCTGCTGATCGAATCGAGAGATCCTTTCGACAGCTCGGATTCCGAATATTTCGCCGAGCTGGTCCAAGGGATCGCCAAGCGAGGCAACGAGGCGACTCTGTTCCTCGTACAGAACGGAGTTCTGCCGGCGCGCAAGGGGTCGAAGTACAACGGCGTCATCTCCGATCTGATCAAGAATAAAGTGAAAGTCGTCGCCGATCGGTTTTCATTGAAAGAGCGCGGCATACGCCAGTTGGCCGAAGGCGTCGATACTGCGGACACGGACCGGCTCGTCGAGCTGCTTTTAGAGCCGGGGACCAACGCGATTTGGCATTGACGATCTGGAGGTAAATTTATGCCTTCCGGCAAAACAGTCACCGTTGCAATCATGGACCCCCTTACGAGTCGGCGAACTCGACGACCGCGCTGCGCATTGTCCAGTCCGCCCTGGAGAAAGGGCACAACGTCACCGTTTTCGCGTATGAGGGCGCCGTCAATCTGACCATGAAGGCCCAGGCGCCTCATCCGAACCCGGTCAAGGGAACTTCCGTGGAGCAAGAGGCGCATCCGACGACCAAGGATTGGGTCTCCTCCTTGTTCAAGCTCGCGAAGGAAAAGAGCGTGAAGCTCGATTGGATCAACTGCGGCCTGTGCGTGGACGAGCGCGGCGCCGGCGACTGGGTCGAGGGGCCGCGGCGCGGCGGGCCGAAAGATTTTCTGGACGCGTCGTCGGCGAGCAACGCGACGCTCGTGATTCCGACGAAGTAACGCGAGGAGAAAGCCATGGCGAAAATTTTGAATATCGTTGAAACCGCCTATCGGGGAACTCTGGAAGAGCAGGACGACACGGTTCTCTGGTTGACGCACATGCTGAAGAACGCCGGCGCGGACATCTCGGTTCTCCTGCGCGCGAACGCGGTGAACTACGCGGCCAAAGGGCAGGACGCCTCGGGCCTGCATTTCGGCGAGCTCAAGATGACGCAGCCGCCGGAGATCGACAAGGACGTGGAAAAAATGATCCAGAAGGGCGTGTCGATCTACCTGGTCGAAGAGGATGCGCGCGAGCGCGGGTTGACCGACGACGATCTCCTCGATGGTCTCAGAAAGATCAAGCGCCAGGGGATTCCGCAGCTTATCGACGAGCACGATCAAGTCTGGCACTGGTAGCCGGTTGCAAAACCTCCTGCAGGGAAGCCGTGCCTTCGGCCATCCCGGCATGACGCCGGCGTGGACCCATAGCACCAAGGAAGGCGTCGGCACCGCTTATAATACGGCGAGCCGCGTCTGGTTTACTCTTTCCCACGGCATACTCAACGAAGTTTATTATCCCACGGTCGATTCCCCGCAGATTCGGGATCTCCAATATCTCATCACGGACGGCGAGAGTTTTTTTCACGAAGAGAAGCGGGATCTTCCCAGCGAGCTGGAATACCTCGATCTCCACGCCCCGGCGTTTCGCATCACCAGCCGGGATCCGGCCGGGCGCTACCGGATCGTCAAAGAAATCATCGCCGACCCCCATCTTCCCTGCGTCCTCATGCAGACGCGGCTGGAAGGCGACGAAGACTTTTTAAAAAGGCTCCATCTCTATGTCCTGCTCGCGCCGCATCTCGAGAGCAGGGGATGGGGCAACAACGCCGCCACGGCGAGCGTCGCCGGGAAAACCATTCTGGTCGCTTTTCGCGGCACGACCTATCTCGCGCTCGGCGCGACCGCGCGGTTTAAAAAAACCTCGTGCGGCTACGTCGGCGCGAGCGACGGCTGGACCGATCTGCATGAGAACTTCCGCATGGATTGGCAATTCGACTTCGCCGACGACGGCAACGTCGCGCTGACCGGCGAGATCGATCTTTCGGAGTCGCGCTCGTTCACGCTGGGTCTCGGATTCGGCCCCGGCTATCAAGCCGCCACGACGACGCTCCTGCAATCCTTAAGCATTCATTACGAAGAGCAGCGCAAGCGTTACCAGGAGCAATGGCAGCGTGCGCGCTGCCATATTTTACCTCTCGAGCAGGTGGCCGGCGACGGGGGCAGTCTCTATTGCGTGAGCCACACACTGCTCCACGCGCACGAAGACAAGAGCTTTCCCGGGGCGATCATCGCGTCGTTGAGTATTCCCTGGGGAGAGGAACGGAGCGACGAAGATGGTTTGGGCGGCTACCATCTCGTGTGGACTCGGGATCTATGCCAGAGCGCCGTGGCGCTCCTATCGACCGGCGATTCGGAGACGCCGCTTCGAGCGCTGATTTATTTGGCCGCTGCGCAGCGCCCCGACGGCGGCTTCAACCAAAACTTTTGGATCAACGGCGAACCCTATTGGCAGGGAATACAACTCGACGAGATCTCGTTCCCGGTGATGCTCGCGTGGCGGCTGAAAGAGATCGGAGCGCTCCAGGATTTCGATCCCTACCCGATGGTTTTAAAAGCCGCGCGCTATCTGGTCGAGCGGGGCCCCGCCACGCCGCAGGAGCGCTGGGAAGAGAACGGCGGCTACTCTCCCTCGACGCTGGCGGCCAATATCGCCGCGTTGATTTGCGCCGCGGATTTCGCGCGCCTCCGCGGCGACGGCGCGAGCGCGCTGTTGCTCGAAGAGTATGCCGACTTTCTCGAGTCGCGCGTCGAGAGCTGGACGGTGACGACGCAAGGGTCGCTCGTGCCCGGAATTTCCCGCCACTTCATCCGGATTCATCCCGTCGATCCGCAAAATTCCCAGCCGGTGGAAGACCCGAATCTCGGAATCATTGCGCTTCGCAATCGGCCGCCGGGAGAGCCGTTCGACTTCCCGGCTAAAGATATCGTCGATGCGGGTTTTTTGGAGCTGGTTCGCTACGGCATTCGAAAAGCGCGCGATCCTCTGATCGAAGACTCACTGGAAGTCGTGGACGCGGTTCTCAAAGTTGAAACTCCCGCCGGCCCCTGCTGGCGGCGCTACAATTACGACGGCTATGGACAGCGAGATGACGGCCGCGGCTTCAACGGCTGGGGCAAAGGCAGGGCGTGGCCGCTGCTTACCGGCGAGCGCGCCCACTACGAATTCGCGGCGGGACGGAAGGTGAAGCACTTGATTCGCGCGATGGAAGGCTTCGCCTCGAAAGGCGGAATGCTGCCGGAGCAGATTTGGGATCAAGCGGACCGGCCGGACCTGGAACTTTTTTTCGGCAAGCCGACCGGATCGGCGATGCCGCTCATGTGGGCGCACGCCGAGTACATGAAGCTCCTGCGGTCGGTGTGGGACGAAGCGGTGTTCGATCGCATCCCCGCGGTGGCCGAGCGCTACTTGAATGGAAAAGGCCGTAGGGAATTGGAGGTTTGGAAATTCAATCGGCAGGCAAGATCCGTGGCGGCGGGCCATACCCTTCGGATTCAGGCGTCTTCATCCTTCAGACTTCGCTATACGCTCGATGAAGGGGCGAACGCGAAAGATTCCGGCGCGCAGGCCACCGCGCTCGGCATCCACTATCTCGACATACCGGTTCCGCGGCGGCAGAGGGCGCCGGTTCGCTTCACGTTTTACTGGACTGACGGCAATCGCTGGGAGGGCAAAGACTTTGCCGTTGAGATCGGCGCGCCGGGGAGGTAAAAGAAAAATCAAGCCTCAATCTTCGGTGTCGCCGAAGTAATCTCTTAGAATTCTCTCTTTGACGTATTCCATGGCGCCGAGGTCCTGGATGATGTCGCCGCCGCTGTCGTAGAAGATGATATCGCCGTCGCGGGTGCGGCCCACGGCCACGAGCCACTCCAGCTCGTGACGGTCCTCCAGCAGATAATTGATCGCCTGGTCGGCCCCCTTGCTCCCGATGATGGTGACTTTGGGCGCCGGGGTTTTCTTGGGCTGGGTCATCGCGATCCTCCTGTGCGGTGATGAACTATAGCAGATGCCGGATCGAGATTGTAGAGCGACCCCGACCTCTTTGTAAAAGGTCTTTTGGCGGTGGGATTTATCTCAACTCTAGTTCTGCTAGCGTCTCGACGTGGAAAGTATGGGGGAAAAGATCCACTGGCCGGACGCGCTGGGTTCGATAGCCTCGTTTATCCAGCGCGGCGAGATCGCGCGCGAGCGTCGAAGGGTTGCACGAGACGTAGAGAATCTTCTCCGCTCCGAGCGACGCCAGGTCGTCTTCCAATCCTTTCGCGCCTGAGCGCGGCGGGTTGAGAACGATCTTGGAAAACCTCGCGGCCTTTTCGCGCAACTGTCCGGCTGCAGCGGGGACGTGAGAGCGAATCCAACGAATATTTTCCAGGCCGTTTGCCTTACTATTGGTCCTGCCATTCTCGACTGCGCGATGATCGCCTTCGACGGCGACAATGGACCCGGCACGTTTGGCCATCGGAAGCGTAAAATTTCCCGTGCCGCTGTACAGCTCCAGCACGCGGTCACCGTCGCCAAACTCGCTCCAGTCGAGCAGTTCGCGCACGAGAGCAAGGTTGCCCTCGCGGTTGACCTGGATGAAAACCTCGGCGTCCACGTTCATGGTAAGGCCGTCGCCGCAATCGACGGAAACTTTTCCTTCGCCCCAAGCGCGGCGGCAGCCCTTGCCGAAGAGAACGAGGCCAGCGATGCCGCTATGCGAATAGAGAAACCGCGCGCTTGCAGCGTCGTCTTCGGCGGCAAGATCGCCGTCGACTTTGCCGACGAGGACGACGTTTGCGCCCGTGTCGCTTTCGACGATTTCCACTTCGACGATCCGGGACTTCAGTTCGCCGAGCCAGTCTCTCGCGTCTGGCAGGCGGAGGTCGGCGTTCGGCGTCGCAATCAGACAGGACGCGATTTCGATCACGTCATGGCTGAACGCCCGGTGAAAGCCGAGGCGGCCGTCGCCGCTCCTATGGAGACGAATGCGGCGGCGGTAGCGATATTCCTGCGGCGACGGAATGATCGGCAACAGCTCGTATCCTTCGATCTTACCGATGCGGCGGAGCGCATCCTCGACGCTTTTTGCTTTCGCACCGAGCTGCGCCTCGTAGCGGATCATCTGCCACGGGCAGCCGCCGCACGCGCCGACGTACGGGCAGGGCGGCGTCTGTCGATCCGCCGACGGTTTGATAAGCCCGATCAGCTCACCGACGGCGTAATTCTTTTTCTCCTCGACGATTCGGATCTCCGCTTCGTCTCCGGGAACGGTCAGCGGGACCATGATCACTCGCCCGTCTCGCCGTCCGACTCCGTACGGCCCGTAGGCGAGCGAATCTATTTTCAAGCGGATGGTATTCGTGGCATTCATCTGAACCCGCGTGTTATAAAACAAACGGCGAATGGAATAGGAGCCATTATAAAGAATCGGCCGCAACATGAAAGTCCTTCACGATCCGCGCCTCGCCAAAGGCATCGACGAGTTCAACCAGCGGCTTTTCTTCGAGTGCCATGAGACGCTGGAGGAGATCTGGCTCGAAGAGCACGGGGAGGACCGCCTTTTCTATCAAGGGCTGATCCAGGTCGCCGCGGGCTATCTCAAGTGGGAGCAGGGAATTCTCATCGGCGCGATCAAGCTCTGGCGCGCGGGGTTGGAAAAACTGGAGACGTATCCCGCGATCCATTTCGGAGTCGATCTCGCTTCGCTAACTCGCGCGACAAGAGTGAATTTGAAAGAGGTCGAGCTTGCCCATCGACAAAATTCCGCCGCGCCGGAAATTCCCGTGCCGCAAATCTTTTTTAGTCTCGGAGTCGATGCGGAATGATCCGCCTGGTCGAGATTCATAAGACGTTCAAGCAGGGCGCGAGCCAGGTCACGGCGCTGGCCGGTGTGTCGCTTCACATCGCCAAAGGCGAATTTGCGTCGATCATGGGACCCAGCGGGTCGGGGAAGAGCACGCTGCTCCATCTCATCGGCGGATTGGACCGGCCGACGCGCGGCGACGTCGTGGTCGGCGGCAAGGTGATCTCGCAAATGGGCGACGACGAGGTGACGCTCTTCAGGCGCGAGCGGATCGGCGTCATCTTTCAGTTTTTCAATCTTCTGCCGACGTTGACTGCGATCGAGAACGTGGCGTTGCCGGCGATTCTCGGCGGCCGGGCGGAGGCCGAGGCTCGGGCCAAATCGGAAGCGCTTTTGGAGCGAGTCGGCCTCTTGGCCCGAGGAAATCATCTGCCCGAAGAGCTCTCCGGCGGCGAGATCCAGCGCCTCGCCATCGCGCGCGCGTTGGTTTTCAATCCGCCGATTCTCCTCGCGGACGAGCCCACCGGGAATCTCGATTCCAAGACGGGCGGCGCGATTTTGCAGTTGATCCGCGACATCAACCGGCGGGAAGATTGCACCGTCGTCATGGTGACGCACGACCGGGAGGCCGCCGCCGCCGGCGATCGCGTGATCCATCTCAAGGACGGGATCGTCGAAATGGGGAGCGTCTGATGCTCCGGCTGCTGCGCTATCTCAGCGTGCGCCACTTTCTGCGCCATCGCCTGCGGACGTTCCTGACTTTTCTCGGCGTCGTTCTCGGCGTCGCGGTGATCGTCGCGATCGCGCTCGTCAACCGCACGCTCGTCGGCTCTTTCCAGCGCACGATCGAATTGATCGCGGGCAAATCAGTGCTGCAAGTGGAGAACGGGGAGAGCGGCTTCAGAGAATCGCTTTTCCCGGCGGTCCGGGACGCCGCGGGCGTCGGCGACGCCGCTCCGGCGGTGGATGGATTTCTTCCGCTGGTCGGAATCAAGGGCGAGAAGCTGTACGTCTACGGCGTGGATTTCCTGGCCGACTCTTCTATCCGCGAGCACGAGTTCGTCGTCGGCGCCTTCGAGCTTGAGAGCGCGCTCGACTTTATCGCCCGGCCCGACTCGATCGCGCTGACGGAGTCTTTCGCGCGGCGGCTCGGTCTCGGCGCGGGTTCTACGATTCGTCTCGCGACGAGCCGGGGCGTGCGCGATTACACTGTGCGCGCGCTCCTCCGCGAGCAGGGGGCGGCGAAAGTCTTCGGCGGAAATTTCGCTTTGATGGATTTGCCTGTCGCTCAGATCGCGCTCGGGAAAGAGGGCAAGCTCGACATCGTCGACCTGACGGTCGAGGAGGGCGAGCGCGTCGAGACGGTGCGGCAGCGGATTGAGAGCCGGCTCGGCGGCGCGGCGCAGGTCCAGCGGCCGCGCGAAAGAGGAGAACAGGTCGAGTCGCTCATGACCTCGTTCCGCGTCGGACTTTTCTTCGTGAGTCTCGTTGCGTTGTTCGTCGGCTTCTTTCTCATCTACAACACCGTTTCCGTCTCGGTCGTCCAGCGCAAACGCGAGATCGGCACGCTGCGCTGCCTCGGCGTGCTGCGTCGGCAGATTTTGTCTTTGTTCGTCATGGAGGCGCTGGTGATCGGTTGCGCGGGTTCGATCGCGGGAATATTCACGGGAATCCTGCTCGCGAATGCGGCGCTGCTGGTCGTCGGCCAGACGGTCAACAGCCTGTTCTTTCAGCTCGATGTCGGGAACGGCGCTTTCGCTCTGCGGGAGATTTGGCTCGGCCTCGCCGTCGGCATGGGAGTTTCCGTTCTGGCGGCAATCCACCCGGCCTGGCAGGCGACGCGTGTCACTCCGCTGGAAAGCTCGCGCCAGGCGGTTTGGAGACCGAGAGCGCGGGGAATGTCCCGCGCTTCGCTCGCGGGCCTCGCGCTTCTCATTGCGGCTCCGGCGCTGGCGGCGATCTCCTTTGCCGGAGCCACCGGAGTCGAAAAGTTCACGATCGGCGTCGTGGCGATGATGCTCTTTCTCCTCGGTCTTTCATTTCTCGCGCCGCTGTTTGTTTTCTGGTGGGCTGGAATATTTTGGCGCTTCGCTTCCCATCTGCCGAAGGATTCGGGATTTCTTCGCAGCGAAGCGCGGCTGGGCTGCGACAGTCTCCGTCGCGCGCCGGGACGGTCGGGCATTACCATCGCGACTCTCATGATCAGCCTCGCGGCCATTTTCACGGTCGCAGCATTCGTCACCAGCGTGCGCGAGTCGCTGCTTTTATGGGTGGACCGCATGGTCACGGCGGACCTGGTCGTGCATTCGGGCGCAAAGACCGCCGGGCCGCTCAACGTTCCGTTGAAGGAAGAGCTGGGCGCGAAGTTCGAAGCTCTGCCCGGCGTCGCCGTCGTGGACTTCTACCGTTTGATCCGCTCGAACTACGAAGGCAGGCCGATCATGATCGAATCCTTTTCCGCGCGGCGCTCGGCGCGCGTCCGGACCCTCCCGATGATCGCCGGAGACGGCGCAGCGGCGCTCGGACAAATGGCCGCGGGTGAGGGAGTGATCGTGAGCGAGAGCCTCCGCGACAAATTCGGTAAAACGGTCGGAGATGTCATCCGGCTTGCGACGCCGTCAGGGAGCATCTCTTTTAAAATCATCGGCGTCTACGTCGATTACACGTCCGATTCCGGCAGCGTGCTGATCGAGCGCGAGATCTACAAAAAACTCTGGGGCGACGATCTGGTGGACGCCTTCGATTTATGGCTGGCGCGCGGCGCCGACCCGCAGGCGGTCATCGATCGGATCAACCGCGACTACGGCGAGCAGTACCAGCTTTTCGTCAGCACGCACAAGGAGCTCAAAGACAACGTCATTCGGCTGATGGAGCAATCGTTCAGCGTGAATTACGCCGTGGAGATCGTCGCAGTGGTGGTGGCGATCTTCAGCGTCATCAACACGCTGCTTGCGTCTATATTGGACCGCACGCGCGAGATCGGAGTGCTGCGGGCGATCGGCGCGACCAACAAGCAACTGCGCGGCATGGTGATGGCGGAGGCGGGATGGATCGGATTTTTAGGCGGCGTTCTCGGTCTCTTCGCCGGCGCGGTCATGTCGTACCATCACGTCGTCTACAACACCAGGTTCCTCACCGGGTGGACGTTTCAATACTACTATCCCGCCGGAGTCGCCGTCCTCTCTCTCGTCGGGTCCGTCGTTTTATGTCTTCTCGCCGGCTATCTCCCCGCCAAGCGGGCGGCGTCGATTCCGATCGTCTCCGCGATCGGGTATGAGTGAGGTTCCGGACGTCCCGCTGCGAGTCAGTTTCAAAATTGTGCAAAGCTCCTCGTTATTGCCCATTTTCGTCCGCTATCCCACTTCGGGATGGAAGAATACCGCTAAAAAGCGGGAGCTTTAGGTAATACGGTCATTTGGTACGCATGTTGCAAATACTTCGAGGTAATGGAATCGGAACTTCATTATCTGGTCTCTCTGGTTGTATTGATGTTGGGTGTCTTGTGGATATCTTCCCCGAAAAAAAGGCCACAGAACCCAGGATACGATCATTGATCTCACGCAACGCGAGCGAGTACGAGATCAGTTGACCGGCTTGCCGATCCGTTCCCAACGGATTTTTCCGGCACTGCCATCCCGCGACCAATAAATCACGAATACCTTTCCTTTCCGGTCCTCGTCCATCCCGATCCAAGGGGCGGTCAGTTGGTCAGCCGCCGTTCGACGCTCCGGCGCGCCCAGGCAAGCAGCAGCGCCGACGCGCCGAGCATGTAAACCACGTCCCAGAGAAGAACCGGCGCGGCTTCGCCGTTAAACGCCGCGCGCACGAGCCGCACCGGATGGAGCAGGGGCAGGACTTCGCCGACCCATAGCCACCCGGCCGGCAGGCGTTCTTTGAGCGGGAAAAAAACATCGGAAAATAAAAACAGCGGCGTCAGGAACAAGGTGAAATAAAAACTGAATAGATCGATGGTGAGAATTCTGAGCGAGAAGGCGATGCCGATCGCGGCGAAGAGCAGTCCGGTCAAAGGAATCAGCGGCAGTGCCCACAACGCGGAGGGCAGCGGCGCCAGTCCGGCTACGGCGATGACAGCGAAGAAGCAGCCGCCGTAGATACAGGCGCGGGTGATCGCCCACAAGACTTCGCCCGCAAGCACGTCGTCGGGCTCGATCGGCGTCGTGAGCATGGCGTCGTAAGCCTTTTCGAAAGTAAGCCGGACAAAAATGTTGTACGTCACCTCGAAGCTCGCGCCGTTCATCGCCGCGACGCAGACGAGGCCGGGCACGATGAACGCGAGGTAAGAGGTTCCGGCCATCTCGTTGATGTAGGCTCCCAGACCGATGCCGATGGAAACCAGGTACAGCACCGGCTCGAAGAAATTCGGCAGGATGTTCCACTTCCACGTGCGGCGGTACATCGCCGCGTCGCGCCGCCAGACGGCGAGCGCGTGCGGGAGCGAAAGGCTCATTGTCCCGCCTCCAGGGTGGTTCCGGTGAGAGCCAGGAAGACGTCTTCGAGATTCGTCGGCCGGACCGCGAGCGGCCGGTGCGTCTCGCGGTCGTGACGGCGAACCCGGTCGATCAACGGCGCCGCGTTGTCGAGGTAGAAGGTGACACGGTTGCCGACGCGCAGCCGGCGCGGAGCGCCGCCCGCGCCGTCGATCAGCGCCGATTCGTCCTCGGGAGAACAGTCCAGCTCCACCGCCTCCGGCGCGAGATGCGCGGCGATGAGGTCGGCGGGCGATCCTTCATCGACTACTTTTCCGGCTGAGACGATCGCCACGCGGTCGCACAGCCGCTGGGCTTCGTCCATATAATGCGTGGTGATCAGGACCGTCGTGCCCGCCGCGCGCAGCTCGCGTATGCGCGACCAGAGCGCCAGGCGCACGGCCGGATCGAGACCCGTGCTCGGCTCGTCGAGTATGAGCAGCTCCGGCCGGTTCATGAGCGAGAGCGCGATCGCGAGGCGCCGCTGGAAGCCGCCCGACAATTGCTTCACCGGGACTTTCGCGTGCGAGCCGAGATCGAGAAACGCGATGACTTCGCCGATGCGGCGCGAGAGCTCCGGCTCGCGGAGCAGATGGTAGCGGCCGAAGACGCGCAGGTTCTCCTCGGGCGTGAGCGCCTCGATGAGCACGTTCTGCTGAAGCGTGACGCCGAGCCGCGCGCGCACGGCGCGGAGATTCTGCGCGAGGTCGAGACCAAAAACTTCGATCCTGCCGGCCGTCGGGCGCGTCACGCCGTAGATCATGCGCAGCGTGGTGGTTTTTCCCGCGCCGTTCGGACCCAAAAGGCCGAAGCAAATTCCCGCCGGGACGTCGAGGCTCAAGTTATTCACCGCCGGCCGGTCGCCGAAGTTTTTTGAAACGGTGCGAAGTCGAACGATCATGGCGTGTGAAGTTAGGGTTATAAAATTCTGCCGGGAAGTTTCTGCTCGACGATGGACGCGGGACGGACCACCATCGCGTACAGGCATCCCGTTGCTAATAGAACTACAACCAATCCCCAAAGCAAGTGGTTGTAGCTGTGAGTGCGGTCGTAGACCGCGCCGGCCGTGACCGGTCCGATCACGGCGCCCCACGTTTGAACAAAGGCCATGGTGCCGCGGATCTTGGCGAAATTTTTGCGGCCGAAGAATTCGCCGACGGTGGACCAGTTCACCGGAAAGGTAGATTCGACGACGGTGAATAAAGGAAGAAAAATCCAGATCCGCCATTCCTCCTCCGCGTAGATCAGAAACAGCAACCCTACGACGGCGACGCCCATGCAGGCGGCCATGAGCTTCGGCTTGTTGAAGCGGTCCGCCATCCAACCGAATATCATGTGCGACGGCAAGCTCAGGAAAGCCTGGACCCCCAAAAGAAAGGCGGCGTGCTGCTCGCTCATTCCTTTCCAGACCATCAAGGGAACGTAATGAACATTGATCGCGCTAAGCGCCACGATGCGCAGTCCGGTCGCTATCGTCAGCAGCCAAAACGCCGCGGTGCGCATCGCGTCGGACAGCGTGAAATTCACTTCCTCTCGGCGGGCTGCGTCGTGCGCGCTCGGCAGACCGGCGCCTGAGGAAAACGGCGGATCGCCGTCGGGGCGAAGACCCATGCTTTCCGGAGAGCGGCGCACAAAAAGCGCCAGCGGCAGCCCTATCAGCAGGAAAACAATTCCGTTGCCGAACGCGGCGGTTCTCCATCCCCAGGTATGGATCGCTTGCGCGAGCAAGGGCGTGAGCAGAAAGCCTCCGAGGCCGATCGAGGCGCTGACCACGGCCATCGCCAGCGTGCGCTTGCGGATGAACCAGGTGTTGGCGATGACCATCGGCGCGTCCATGAATCCGGCTTGAAACGAGAGCGAGACGACGCCCATATAGACGATGAGCAAGACCGCGTAACTGTGCACGCCCGAGAGCAGCATGTGGCCGATGCTCGTCAACGTGATCGCCGTGATGATGAGCGGACGCGGTCCGTAACGGTCCAGGAAATAACCGGCGACCGGACTCTCGAAGGCGCCCTGCGCGCGCGCGAGAGAAAACACCAGAGAAGTTGCCGCCCGGTTCAGACCCAGGTCCTGGCTCAATGGGAGAAAGAAAACCGAAAATCCATAGTAGTAGAGGCCGCCGCCCAGCATGCGCAGGGCGGAGCCGATGGCGATCATGCGCCAGCCGTAGAAGAGGCGGGAGAGTGTCGTGAACATTTCGAATTCTGGAACTTCTCAGACTAACCGACGGTCTGCGATTGTGCAACTAAATGACAAATTTGAGGTGTCATTCTGAGCGACAGACTGTGTGAAAACGCGCCGTTCGCCTTTCGACCCAGCTCAGGACGAACGGCTAAGCGGTCAATTAACGTGTCTCACCCCGTTCGTGGTGAGCCCGTCGAACCATGAACGGGGTTTTCACACAGTCTGGCGAAGCAAAGAATCTGGATTCGGGCCGTTGTTTTCAACCGCCTGTGCACGCAGATATTGTGATAGCATCGATTCGTGGAGGAAATTGGATGAAGCACGTCGTTCCGTTGATTCCCGGCGACGGGATCGGTCCGGAGGTGACGAAGCCCGCAAGAACACTTTGATCTACGATCCGAGCTATCTTGACATCCCGCGCACGGATGGAATTATTTTCATTCAGATCACGCTCAACGAGGGCCGCGCGGTGGAGCTGAAGAAATCCTTCTACAAAACGCTGGCGGAGCGGCTGAACAAGGAATTGAATGTGCGCATGGAAGACGTGTTCGTCAGTCTGGTGGAAGTCAAAAAGGAAAACTGGTCGTTCGGCAACGGCATTGCACAGTACGCCTGAGAGAGCGAACCGAGAGAGGGGAGCGGTATGCTGAAAGAATTCAAAGAATTCGCGATGCGGGGGAGCGTCGTCGATTTGGCCGTGGGCGTCATCATCGGCGGAGCTTTCGGTACGATCGTCAAAAGTCTCGTCGAAGACGTGTTGATGCCGCCGGTCGGACTGCTGCTCGGCGGGGCAGACTTCGGCAATCTTTTCCTCGTCTTAAAGCACGGCGCGAATCCCGGACCGTACATTAAGTTGGCCGACGCGAAGGCCGCTGCTGCCGTGACGATCAACTACGGCCTCTTCATCAACGCCATGATCAGCTTTGTGCTCGTTGCCTTCACTGTCTTCCTCCTGATCCGGACTATCAACCGGCTGCACCGCCACGAGGAAATTCCGCCGGCTACGAAGCCGTGCCCTGAATGCGCGTCGACCATTCCGCTTCAAGCCAAGCGGTGCCCGCATTGCACGTCGCAACTGAAAGTTCCGTAAAAACTTACGAGGTGGTGGGATAGATCTCGATTCTTGCTTTCTGATTTCTGCCGGTTTTTCATGAATCTAAAATCTAAAATTCCTCAGTCCCTACAGACGATCCACTCCCGGGGAAACTTATTCAAGCTCTCGCAGCCGTTCTTGCGCACGACGAGAGTCTCGCCGAACTGGAGTCCCATCTTCTCGTCTGGGGTGATCACGTTCGGCTGAATGACGATCACCATATTCTCGCGAAAATTCATTTCACCTTCTTCGTGCCGCGCGGTCGTCCGCGTCTGAAAGATCGGCGGGTACTGATTCGCGCCGTGGATCAGATCGTCGTAGATCGTGTAGCCGCGGCGGTGCACGATCTCGGCGGCTTCTTCCGCCTCGCGGACCGAAGTTCCGTCTTTAATTGCGGAAGCGAGAACTCCGAAGACTTCGACCGCCGCCTCGTGGAGCTTTTTCCATTCCGGGGTCGGCCCTTCGCCGAGCGAGTAGGTCCGGTGAATCTGTCCGCTGTAGCCCCAATAGCTGCCGCTGATTTCCGTAATCAGGCAGTCGCCGCGCTCGAGCCGCCGGCTCGACTGATACTGCGAGGGCACGGGAAAGTGCGGATCGCGCATGGGCATGCTGGTCATGAAATGAATGCCGGCGTAGCCGCCCGCTTTGAGATAAACCGGTTCGATCAGCGCGGGGATTTCGTCTTCGCGCACGCCGGGCTTGAGGCCTTCGGCCACCGCCTGCATCGACTCGTCGGTGAGCTTGGAGGCGAGACGGATGCGCTCGATCTCGGCCTGGCTCTTGATGGTGCGAAGCATTCTGAACTTGCCGCCCATCTCGACGAACTCTGCCTGCGAGAGACGATCGCGCATTTTCTGAAATTGTGTGTGTGGAATGCTTCCGACCAGCCCGATCCGTTTTTGCCCGAGCCCGCGTTCCTGAAGAAGCTGGACGGCGCCGTTGCCCGTGTTCGCGCCGGCCCAGCGGACGTCTTTGACGACCGACAGCACGCGCGCCATAGGGACGTGGTTGTAGAGCTGCATCAGCAGTACGGGATCTTTACCCTGCTGGAAAAGCACGTAAGCTTCGCGCCCGCCGGGCCAGTCGGTCAGCCAATAAACTTCCGAGGCGTAGCGGCCGGCGCCGTAAACGAGCAGCGCGTCCAGTTTGGCCTGATCCATCAATGTAGACACGCTCGTATGTCGCGCCGCCATTTCAGTGTCGGAGAACGTCGGGAATTGTGATCGTTCGCGCATTGTTTCTTTAGAATGTTGAATTATGAATTTTGAGTTTTGAATTTCGAGCCGGAATTCAACATTCAAAATTTAAAATTAGAAATTATCGAATTTTGAGCAGTCGTTTCGCGTTGCCTTCGAGGATCATGAGCTTCTCGGAGTCCGGGCAATCGAGCGCTTCGACTTTCTCGACGGTGAGCCAATCCCCCAGTGTGTAGGGATAATCGGTTCCGACCATCAAGTGATCGGCGCCGGCGACGCGCTTCAAATATTCGAGCGCGTCCACGCGATAGATCATCGCGTCGAAGTAGAGATTCTTTTTAAGATAAGAGCTCGGCGGCGAAGAGGCCGACACCGTGCGCGCGCCGCGCCGGACGGCGAAGCCCTGATCGAGCCGGCCCAATTGATACGGAAAAAATCCGCCGCCGTGGAGCACGCAGAGCTTTAGATTGGGAAAACGGTCGAAGACGCCGCTGTAGCTCATGAAGGCGAGCGAGAGCGTGCTGTCGGCCGGGTTGCCGCAGATCAAGCGTAGGCCGTAAGCGCCCATCTTCTCCGAGCCGGCCACGTTTTCCGGATGCATCACGACGAGCACGTCGAGCTCCTCGGCCTTTTTCCAGAACGGATCGAAGAAATCGCTGTTGTAGTATTGCCCGTTCACGTTAGAGGCGATGTAGCCGCCGCGAAGCTTCAACTCTCGAACGGCGTGCTCCAGAACCGCGGCCGCTCGAGGCGGGTCTTGCAATGGGGCGGCGGCCAGGCCGACGAAGCGATCGGGGTGTTTCAGCGTAAGGTCGCGAATGCCCTCGTTGTAGCGGCGGCACCATGCCTCGCCCTGTTTTCCGTCCAACGGATAGCCTAGGCTCGAGGTGTGCGGGATGAGAGCGCCCACGGCGATCTTTCCCCGCTCCATCGCCTCGAATCTTTTCTTTAAGTCGGCTAGCTCGCTGGGGACGTTGAAGGAATCTGCGCCGGCGAACGAGATGGCCGTCTCTCCGTTTTTATTTTCTTTGGCCGCGACCCCGGCGGACTTTCCCTGCCTCGCCTCATCCAGCAGAGTCTGAGGGATGTAGTGATGATGAATATCAATCGCGCACACGCGCATACTTTAACTAGCCTCCTTCACTTTCAGCTTTTAGATCGCGTCTTCCGGCCGGTCGTACTTCGCCTTGCCGCGGCGCTCTTTGATCGTCGGATAAGCGACCACGATCACGGTGAGAATGATCAGCGTGATGACGCTGGGGAAGAGCAGCCACCTCGCGCCGTAGGCCGCGGTCGAGATCCAGAGATAATTCTCGCCGATTTTTCCCAGGATCAAGCCCAGGATGAGCGGCGGCCTGGGCCAGCCGTTGAGAACCATGAAATAGCCGAGGGCTCCGAAGACGAGAGTGACGATCAGATCGTAGACGCTGTTGTTGGCGGTGAACGAGCCGATGAACACGAGCACGACGAGAAAAGGAATCAGCAGCGAGCCGCGGATGAACGTGAGGGCGGCCAGGTGGTTTAGAATCAAAAAGCAGAAGCCGGCGACGATGATATTGGAGATGATGAGAATCCACACCATCGCGAACGTCACGTCCAGGCGCGACGTGAGCATCTCCGGCCCGGGCTGGAGTCCCACGATCAACAGCGCGCCGAGTAATAGCGCCATGCTCGCGCTGCCGGGGATGCCGAAGGCGATCGTGGGGATCAAGTCGCCGCCGCGCGTCGAATTATTCGCCGCGCCGGGACCGAGCACGCCTTCGACGGCGCCTTTGCCGGCTCGCTTTCTGTCCTTAAGACCGGCGGCCGCATGCGCGTAGGCGATCCACTGAGCGACGTTGGCGCCGAGCACCGGAAGCACGCCGAAGTAAACTCCGATGAGACTGCATCGGACCACGAGCCAGAAATGGCGGAAAGTGTCCTTGACTCCTTCCATCACTCCTTTGAGCTTTTCTTTGGGAGCTTCCGAGATGCTCGTGCCGCGCACGGCGAGATCGACGATCTCGGGGATGGCGAAAAGCCCCACCACGACCGGAGTGACGTCAAGACCGTCCCACAGATAAAGCATGCCAAAGGTGTAGCGCAGCGAGCCGGTCTGCGGATCGACGCCGATCGCCGCGAGCATCAGGCCGACGCCGCCGGCCAAGAGACCTTTGATGAGCGACGCGCCAGCCAGAGTTCCGATGAAGGTGATTCCCATGATGGTGAGGATGAACAGCTCGGGCGAGCCGAAGAGCAGCACCAAAGGACGCATGATCGGGATCGATATCGCCAGCGAGAGGGCGCCGATGACCGCGCCGAGCAGAGAGCTCATGATCGCCGCGCCGAGCGCTCTTCCCGCTTCGCCTTTTTTCGACATCGGGTAACCGTCAAGAATGAGAGCGGCGGAAGAGCTTTCTCCGGGGATGCCGAAAAGAATCGAGGTGAGATCGCCCGTGGTGCCGGTCACCGCGAGCATGCCGAGGAGAAAACAGAAAGCTTCGATCGGCGTCTTGATCGTGTAGGAGAACGGTAGCATCAGCGCGAGCGTAGCCAGACCGCCGATGCCGGGCAGAAGGCCGACCCAAAAGCCGATGCCGATGCCGATCAGCAGATAGCCGAAGGCCGGCCAGGCAATGACTTGCCAGAAACCGCTGGAGAATGCTTCGAGCATTTAGTTGCCCGGCTCCATGAGCTTCTTCATGCGCTCGACGACGTCGGGCGTGACGGAAACAACTTCTTTGGCGAGAGTTTGCATCTCCGAACCGCGGATCGGATCGATGTCCAGCTTTCTCTTCTCCGCCTCGGCCAGATAGGCCGGGTCCTTCATGATCTTGTCGAAAGCGTCGCGAAACATTTTCACCCTGTCCGCCGGAACCGCCGGAGCGAACACCAACGGACGCCCGAAGTCGCCGGCGGCGAGAATTACGGTGGACAAACGTCTCCCGGACTCGTTGGTCTTGTATTTGTCCATCAGCTCGTAAATCGTCGGCACGTCATTCAGCCTCTCGTCCTTCTTGTTGCCGGTCTGAAAAAGAACCCGGACAAACCCTCGCTTGCGCCACGAGATGAAGGGCTCGCGCGCGAAGTAGGCCGTGATGGTGAAGGCGCGGCATTGGACCTCACCGCGCTCGACGGCCAGATCGACGTCCCCTCCCGATTGATAACCGACGACGATGTCGAATTTCGTACCGATGGTTTCTTCAAGGAGCTTCGGCATATAGTAGCCGGTCGAAGACGTGCCGTTGGAGCCGCACTTCGGCGGCGTCTTAGCCGTGCGGACGTCTTCGATCGTTTTGAACGGCGTGTCGGTGCGCATGTACATCAGATGATTCGAAACGATCGGGCTGCCGATGTAATTGAATTTGCTCCAGTCGAATCTGATCTCCGGCTTCTTGGAAAGTTGATCGAAGTAAAGTGCCGGATAGATCGCTCCGATGGTGAGCCCGTCGGGTTTCGTGACGTTGTAAACGTGATTGGCCGCGATCACAGAGGCGGCGCCGGGCATGTTCTGAATGATGACGTTCGGGCTGCCGGGAATATATTTAGGCAAGTACTCGGCCATGAGGCGCGGGTAGAGATCGTAAACGTCGCCGGCCTTGGTGCCGACGATAATCGTGATCGTCTTGCCCTGGTAAAAAGGCGTCTGGCCGAAAGCCGGTGCGAGCGTCAAAAATAAAAAGAAGATGAGAGGCGAGAGGCGCGAGGCGAGAGTAAGAATTTGTCTGAAGCCCGCGCATGCGTTAACGCTCCTGAAATTATTGGGCATCTTGACCTCCGGTGCTTGCTTTCTCGATCTGCTTATCACACTTTCCACGACTGAGTGTCAATACTTCGGCTCGGAAATTCCGACGAGCGTTTTCATTCGCGCGACGACGTCGGGCGGTTGCGCCGTCACTTCCACGGCCAGCGATTGTAGCTCCTCGCCGCCGGTGAGGACGACGCCGAGGCCTTTGATCTCGGCCTCTCGAAGCAGCTCGGGATCGCGCGCCGCGCCGGCGAACGCGTCACGCAAAATCTTGAGCTTCTCGGCCGCCAGGCCGGGTGGCGCGACCATCGGCCGGCCGAACAGAGCGCCGCCGAGAATCACGCGGGCAAGCCTGCGCCCGGTCTCGGGCACGCGATACGCGTCCATCAGCTCGTAAATCGTC
>JBGQBP010000046.1:0-18545 GCA_041494945.1 Binatia bacterium
CGCGGCCCTCATTCTCCAAGAGTTTGTCGATAGCGTGCCGTGGGCGCATCTCGATATCGCCGGCCCGGCGTTCGCGGAGAAGGAAATGCTCACTTCTCCCAAGGGCGGCACCGGCTTCGGCGTAAGGACACTGCTTCGGTTTCTATCGACATTGTAGGCAACCGTAGGGGCGACCGGCCGGTCGCCCCCACATTTTTCACGTCGTACGCCTTGCGGCGGTTTCAAATTCCACCTTTTTGAACGGCCTGAAACTAAAAGAAGGGAAATAATTTCATGGGTAAAATAATCGAACTAACCGATGCGAACTTCGAGGCGGAAGTGCTTAAGTCGAACTTGCCCGTGCTGGTGGATTTTTGGGCGCCGTGGTGCGGGCCGTGCAAAGCCATCGCGCCCATCGTCGAAGAATTGGCAGGGGAGTACGAGGGCAAGCTCAAGGTCGCCAAGCTCAACGTGGACGACAATCCCGTCACGCCGTCGCGCTACGGCGTGCGCGGAATTCCCAACCTGCTCATCCTCAAAGGCGGCGCGGTAAAAGAACAGATCGTCGGCGCCGTCCCCAAGGCGAAGCTCGTCCAGGCGATCGGCAACGTGCTGGGGTGAAAAAAACGTAGGGGCGGTTCGCGAACCGCCCCTACCTATCGTTTAGAACGTGAAGCGGCGCATGCTCACGTTGATGAGCAGGCCCATCGCCACCATCATCGAGACCATCGATGAGCCGCCGTAGCTTAAGAGCGGCAGCGGGATTCCCACCACGGGCATGAGCCCGGTCACCATCGAGACGTTGATCACGACGTGCCAGAAAAAAATACTCAGCACGCCGAAGGCGAGCAGCGCGCCGATGCGGTCTTTGGCGCGCGATACGACTCGCAGCGCGACGATCATCAGCGCCAGGTAGAGCGCGAGCAGAATCAGACAGCCGATAAAGCCCCATTCCTCCGCGAACACTGCGAAGATAAAGTCCGTATGCTGCGCCGGGAGAAAGTCGAGCCGGTTCTGCGTTCCATTCAGAAAACCCTTGCCCAGCAAGCGGCCCGAGCCGACGGCGATCTTCGATTGTATGACGTGGTAGCCCGCGCCCAGCGGATCGAGATCGGGATTGAGAAACGTCCAGATACGATTGCGCTGGTACGGTTTGAGAAAATGGTAGGCGATGGGCATAAAAGTCAAGCCGGCGGCGGCGAGACAGAGGAGCGAGCGCAGCCGAAGTCCGCCCATGAGGATCATGCTGAAAAAGACGACAATCAGAATCACCGCCGTGCCGAGGTCGGGCTGCATCAGCGTCAGGACGATCAGCGGCAGCGCCAACCCAAACGGCATCCATAAATCCCGCAAGCGATAGCCGCCGGGCGGCTCGTCGTACTGCAAGAACTTCGTCAGCGCCAGAACGATGGCGAGCTTCGCCAACTCCGAGGGTTGCAGGGTAAAAACTCCCAGGTGCAGCCAGCGCTGGGACCCTCCACCCGAGTGCCCGGTAATAAAAACCAGCGCGAGCAGCAGCAGGACCGCACCGTAAAAAGGATAGGCGATGCGGTCCACGCGGTGATAATCGAACGTCGAGGCGCCCACCATGGCGGCGAGGCCGATGAGAAACCAGTAAAACTGTTTTGAGGCCAGGCCGCTCGCGCGGTGCTCGCTGATGCTGTAGGTGGCGCTGTAGATGGTTAGAATTCCGAGCAGGATGAGTCCGACGACGAGGCCGAGCAGCGTCCAGTCGAAGTGGGAGACGAGCCTGCGGTCAATTGGCACCCGTTGCTCCTTGCCCGCGGGCGAGCGTTTCGCGCGCCGGCGGCGTCTGGCCGCGCACCGAGAGATATTTCTCGATCACCTTTTTCGCCATCGGCGCCGCGGCCGAGCCGCCGTGGCCGCCGTGCTCCACGATGACCGCGACGGCGATTTCGGGCTTTTCCGCGGGCGCGTACGAGACGAACCAGGCGTGGTCGCGCAAAAGATAGGAGAGGTCCTCGCTCTTGACGATCTTGCCGCGCATTTCCGTGACCTGAGCCGTTCCGGTTTTTCCCGCAATCTGCGTGATCTGCGACTTCGCCGCTCCGCCGGTTCCTTCTCCGCTGTTCACCACGTCGGAGAGCGCGCGGCGCACTTGTTCCAAGGTGGTTTCTTTGAGCTCGATCGAGTGAATCACTTCCGGTCCGTACTCGCGGATGACCGTGCCGTCCAGGGACTCCACTTTGCGCACGAACCAGGGCCGGTAAAGCGTCCCGCCGTTCGCTACGGTCGCGACCAGGTTCGCCATTTGCAGCGGCGTTACGGTGACGTAGCCTTGACCGATCGAGATCGAAGGCGTTTCGCCGGGAAACCACGGCTGGCCGTAGCGCTTCTTCTTCCACTCGGAGTCCGGAATGAGGCCCGGCTTCTCGTCGTCGAGATCGATGCCGGTTTTCTCGCCCAAACCCAACGCCCGCGCGTAGTGGGCAATTTTATCGACGCCCAATCGCTGCCCGACCTGGTAAAAATAGACGTCGCAGGACTGGACGATGCCTCGGTGCAGATCGACCGAGCCGTGTCCTTCTTTTTTCCAGTCGTGAAAGACTCGATTGCCGAACGCCATCGAGCCGCTGCACGACAGATGGGTATCCGGCTGGACGGCGCCCTCTTCCAAAGCGGCGATGCTGAGAACGATTTTAAACGTCGAGCCCGGCGGATACTGACCCTGGATCGCCCGGTTGCTCATCGGGTGGAGACGGTCGGTCATCAGGCTGCGCGATTCTTGGGCCGTTACGCCCCGGGCGAAGACGTTCGGGTCGAAGGCGGGCGTGCTGGCCATGGCGATCACCGCTCCGTTGCTGATGTCGAGCGCGACGATGGCCCCTTCCTTTCCTTGCAAGGCTTCGAACGCCGTTTGTTGAACGTCCTTATCGAGGGTCAGGACGACGTTGTTTCCCGGAACGTCTTCCACCTCGTGCAGCACTCGGACGCGCCGCCCCAAGGCATCGACTTCAACCTGCTGGCCGCCGCTCTGCCCGCGCAGAAACTCCTCCCAGCGGCCCTCGAGGCCGAATTTTCCGATCTCGTCGCCCATGCTGTAGACTTTGACCTTCTGCTCCTTGAGCTGTTTGGGGCCGATCTCGCTCAAATAGCCCAATAGATGAGCCGCCATGCCGCTCTCGATGTAGCTGCGCCGCGGGCGGCTTCTCAGCGTGACGCCCGGGAGATCGAGCTGATGCGATTCTACGGCCACCATCGAGGTCCAATCGATATCCTTTCCGAGCACGATTTCTTCGAACGCCGCGCGAAATTTATTTTCCTGGAGCGCTTTGAGCAGCTCGGCTTGGTCGCGTCCTAAAAGACGGGCCAACTGACGAAGCGTGTTTTCCGGATCCGGCGCGTCTTCGGGAACGAAAAGAAGATCGAAAGAAGGGCGGCTGTCGACCAGAAGCTGTCCGCGTTGGTCGAGGACCATTCCCCGCGTGCCCGGAACTTTTTTGAGCCGGATGCGGTTATTCTCGGAAAGGTAGGTGTAGCGCTCGCCATCGATGACCTGGAGAAAGAAGAGGCGGCCGAAGAGAGAAATGAAAACCACCGCCACCAGGGAGAGCAGAAGCTGCGTGCGGTAGCGAAACTCCGGCGGCACCTCTTTCTGGGAGCTTAAGGAAATCATGAACCCTCCACCGAGGCTTGCTTGCTTTCGATGTAACTCTGGCCGCGTCGCAGCAGGGCGAACATCGCCGGCGCGAGAACCGCCGCGAGCAGGGCGTCGAGAAAGGCGTATTTCAAACCGCCGATTCCGAGGCCGTCCATCGTGAGAAAAAGGGTCCAGACCATCATCAGCGCCGCCCCTTTGATCCAGGAGGCGAGAAAGACCACGGGCGCGCTCAAGAGCGGGCTATGGATCCAGATGCTGCGCGAGCTGAGATAGGCGGTGAGAAAGACGAGCGACATCGCAAGGCAGTTGAGACCGAGGATCGGGCTGGAGAACACATCGATAGAATAACCCAGCATGAACGCGCCGACAACAGCGCCGACGGTGGGGTGATTGAGTCCCAGGTAGACGCATAGGACCAGAGTTAAGTCCGGCACGAAAGGCCCCAGGTGGAGCAGGTGCAGCAGGGTCGTCTGCAACAGAACCAGAATGAATCCAACGGCAATAAACAGCAGAGATACTTTCATAACGCCGCTCTCAATCCTGCGCCCGCGCTCCCCGGACTACCAGAACCTCTTCGATGCGCGCCGGGTCTACGGCGAGAGTCACTTCGACGTATTGAAACAGTCCGAAGCTTTTTTTGTTGACCTTCGACACGGCGCCGATCAGCAAGCCCTTGGGGAAAACTCCATCGAGCCCCGACGTGACGAGCCGGTCGCCTTCCTTGAGGTCGTCGCTTCGCTTCACGTATTTCATGATCGGACCGCTCTCCAGCGACCCGGCGACGATGCCGCGCGCCCGGCTTCGCTGCACGACCGCGTCGACTCCGCTGTGAGAGTCGGTAATCAACAGGACCTTGGCGCTTCTCGACGTGACCGAAACCACTTGTCCCACCACGCCCAGCGGAGACACTGCCCCCATGCCTTTTTCCACTCCGTCTTTTTTCCCTTTATCCAGGATCAGAATGTTGAACCACGTGCTGGCGCTGTTGCTGATCACCGAGGCGGTTACGGCGCCCGACGGCAGGTATAAGCGAAATTCCATCAGCTCGCGCAGACGCCGGTTGATCGACTCATCTTCCAAATGCCGGTTCCGCTCGGCTTCGAGCTCCTGGATGCGCCCCTTGAGCTTTGCATTCTCCGCGGTGAGGCCTCGCAGAGCGGCGTAGTTGAGGAACACCTGCCGGATGCCCGAGATCGTCATTTGAATGCCCGACTGAAACGGACGCATCACGGCGATCAGCAGCGGCCCGATGGGGTCGGTTCGAAGGTGTCCTTTGGCGGCCGGTGCGATGATGTAGAGAGAGAAGAGGACGGAGAGAAAGGCGCTGAGCAGCACCTGATTGCGGCGAACGAAAGAAATCATGGAACTCTCAAGATGACGTGGCGACCTCCTTCAACAACGAAATCTCGTCGAGCGCTTTGCCCGCGCCCATGACCACCGCCGTCAGAGGATCGTCGGCGAGCACGACCGGCAGGCCCGTTTCTTCCCGGATGAGCATATCGAGGTTTCTCAAGAGCGCGCCGCCGCCGGCGAGCACGATTCCGCGATCGACGATGTCCGAAGCCAGCTCCGGGGGCGTGCGCTCGAGCGAAATCTGCACCGCCTCGACGATTTGATTGAGCGGCTCGACCAGGGAATCGCGGATTTCCTTATCGGTGATGACGACGGTCTTGGGCACGCCGGAGACGAGATCGCGTCCTTTGATCTCCATGGTCTGGATCTCATCGCCGGGGTAGGCCGAGCCGATGGTGATCTTGATCAGCTCGGACGTCCGCTCGCCGACGAGCAATTTATATTTTCGCTTGATGAACTGGGCGATGGCCTCGTCCATTTTGTCCCCGCCGACGCGGATCGAGCGGGAAAAGACGATGCCGGAAAGAGAGAGGACCGCGACTTCAGTCGTACCGCCGCCGATGTCCACGATCATGCTGCCGGTCGGCTCGGTGATCGGAAGGCCGGCGCCGATCGCCGCCGCCATCGGCTCTTCGATGAGATACACTTCCCGCGCGCCCGCCGAAGTCGCCGACTCCCGCACGGCCCGTTTTTCCACCTCGGTGATGCCGAACGGCACGCCGATGATGATGCGCGGGCGGACGAAACTGTGGCGGCTCTGCACCTTGCGGATAAAGTAGCGCAGCATCGCCTCGGTGATTTCAAAATCCGCGATCACGCCGTCCTTCAAAGGCCGGATCGCGACGATACTGCCGGGAGTCCGGCCGAGCATCTTTTTCGCCTCGGCGCCGACCGCGAGCACTTTTTTCCCGCCGCGCTCGTTTTTGTGCTGCACCGCGACGACCGACGGCTCGTTGCACACGATGCCTTCGTTTTTGACGTAGATCAGCGTGTTTGCGGTGCCTAGATCGATGGCTAGGTCGTTGGAAAAAAAGCTAAAGAGGGAACCCAGCTTCAAAAATGACTCCTTATCGATTCCCGATGGAGTTGGGATTCGAATGAAAATAACAAATTTACCTCTATCAAGCAAGATGACGCGGAATGTCAAATTACGTTGGATGGAATATACGTGGGCGGTTGCAATGAAAGAAGCCATTTTCTATCATACAAGGGATTCCATTCCGCTACCGTTTTATCAAAAGGATTCTATTTTATGCTTGATGTTTTGCGTAAACGGAAGAGGTCCTGGGTGGTCATGCTTCTCCTTGGGCTCATCGTCGTCGTCTTCGTCCTGTTCTATGGAGGCCGGTACATTCACGAGCCCGGGACAGAGAAGGTCGCCGAGATCAACGGTGAAGTCATCAGCCAAAGGGAATTCGGCGTCCAGTATCAAAAAGCGGTCGATATGTATCGCAACCTCCTCAAGGGCGAGTTGACGCCGGAGCGCCTTAAAAATTTGAAACTTAAAAATGCGGTGATGGAGGACTTGATTCAGCGGCGCCTGCTGCTGCAAGAAACCCGCAGGCTCGGACTCGAAGTGACCGATGGAGAGATCATGGACGCGATCGCCCGCATCCCCGAGTTCCAGATCGACGGCCGCTTCAGCAAGAACCGCTATCTCCAGTTGCTGCGCTCCAACCGGATGAATCCGGGCGAGTTCGAGGAGGAGCGGAGAGAGCAGCTTGCGGTCCAGAAGCTCTACGACCTGATCCAGGACGCGGTCCATGTCTCGGAGAACGAAGTGCGCGAGCAGTACGGCTTTGCGCAGGAAAAAGTCTCGTTCCATTTCATCCGCCTCCCGGCGAGCGACTTTCTATCCCAGGCAGTCGCTTCGGCGGAGGAAATCAAAAATTACTACGACCGCAACAAGGCCGCGCTCGCCGAGCCGCTCAAAGTCCAGGTTGAGTACGTCGTCTATCCCTTCGAGCATTTCGCCGCCAAGGTCCAGCCGAGCGAGAAAGAGATCGAGGACTACTACAACCGCAACCGCGCCACGCGGTTTCAACAGCCGCAGGCGGTTCGCCTGCGCCACGTTTTCGCGCGCGCGTCCGCCGACGCGGACGCCGCGGTCAAGGCCGCCGCGCGTTCCAAGGCCGAGACGGCGCTCAAGGAATCGCGCGCCGGAAAAGATTTTGCCGAGGTGGCGAAAAAATATTCCGACGACCCGAGCGCGGCCAAGGGCGGAGAGCTCGGGTGGGTGAGTCCGGGCCAGTTGCTCCCGGCGTTGGATAAAGCCGCGTTCGCGCTCAAAAAAGGAGAGGTGAGCGGCGTTCTTGAGAGCCCGTTGGGCTACCACGTCTTTAAAGTCGATGACGTGAAGCAGGAGAAAAGCACGAGCCTCAAAGAGGCGACGCCGGAGATCGTTCGCGCCGTCAAAGCCGAGCGGGGAAAAGGCGAGGCCGCCCGAGCTGCCGACGCCGACCGCGAGAGAGCGGCCTCCGGGACCGAGCTCCCCGCGCTTGCCAAGGAACGGGGCCTCGCGGTTAAAACGACTCCGCTGTTCGGTCCTTCCGAAGCTTTCCCGGAAATCGCGCCGATGGAAGAATTTCGCCGCGCCGCTTTTTCTTTGGCCGTCAAAGAGGTGAGCCCGGCTATCGAGGGCTCGAACGGCTATTATCTTTTGCGCGTCGGCCAGAGGAAAGAGCCGGTGGTTCCTCCTCTGGAAAGCGTGCGCGCGGAGATCGAGCGAAGAGTCAAGGAAGCGAAGGCGCTGGAGCTCGTGAACAAAAAGGCGCAGGCGCTGCTCGATCAACTGAAGAAGGAAAAAGACATCCAGAAGGTCGCCAAAGCAAACGGGCTTCAAGCCGGCGAGACCGGCTGGTTCATGCGCGGCGACGCGGAGATTCCCAAAGTCGGCGCGCTGCAAGACGCGCGGCCGGGGGAGATCGCGATTTCCCCCTATCATCTCGTGGCCGACCGGCCTTACGCGCAAAAAGACAGCGTCTATCTTTTTGCGTTTAAAGAGAGCCAGGGAGCGGACATGGCGCGGTTCGATCGAGAGAAGGCGGGCCTTGTGGAGCAGGCTCTTCAGGGGAAAAAGCAAGCCGCGATGAAAAAGTTTATCGATAGCCTGAAAGCCAAAGGGCGCGTCGAAGTCGAAGCGAAACTCCTCGAGGAGAGCTAAATCGTCGCTGCGCGACGAATCTCAGATCTCAAATCTCAGATATGCGGGATTTCCAGCGCTGACGCGAACATGCGGATTTTTTTGCTGCGGCATGGGGCCACCGACTGGAATCTGGCGCAGAGATGCCAGGGCTCGACCGACCTGGAGCTCAACGAAGTTGGGCTGAAGCAGGCGGAGGCTGCGGCGATCAACTTGAGCCGCGAGAAAATCGACGCGATTTACTCCAGTCATCTCAAACGGGCGCATCAGACGGCCGCCGCGGTCAGCCGCTTCCATAACCTCACCATCACCATCGAGGAGAGTTTGCGCGAGCTCGATCACGGCGAGATCGAAGGCCTGACGTTTGCGGAAATTCAGGCGACCCGTCCCGATTTTCTTCGCCGGTGGCGAGAGACGCCCGCGGACGCCGATATTCCCGGCGGTGAGCGGTTGCTCGACGTCGGGAAGCGGGCGTGGGACGGCCTCGGCCGGATCGTGCGCCGCCATCGTCCTGAAGAGACGCTCGTTGTCGTGAGTCACAACTTTCCCATCCTCGCGGTTATCTGCCACATCACCGGGACTCCTCTCAACCAGTACCGAACATTTCATCTGAATCCGGGCGGAGTCATCCGCCTCAGTTACAACGGGGATGATGAATGGCGAGTGATGCGTGAGAACGGCAAGCTCCCGCTCCGCCAGGAATGACCCGGCTTTCCAGCTCCTGACTTCTTTCTTTGCAGGGCCGTTTGATTGCGGCTTGAGCTCGCCTTGCATTTCAATCGGGCCTTGACTATGCTCCTCCCGTTTTTGCGTAGGGTCCGCTGGCCGCGGGTACAAGACCTGCAGTTGAATTGGGCCAAGTCCATGCAGACGAGGAGGCCATCATGAAGGGGCGTAAAAAAGAGTCCGGAAAAATCTCCGACGGCGTTCAGAATCGGATTCAAAGAGTAGAAGCGCTCGTTGAAGACGTTGCTTTACGCTTGGGACAGATAGAGTCGCAGTTCAAACGGGAGACGGGCCGCGCTCGCGAAGGGGAGTCGAAAATTCTTTCACAGATCGCCGAAGCGCAGAGGCAGGTGAGCGCGACAAGCGGCGGCCAAAATCTTCCCGAGAGCTTCCTCGCCCTGGAAGAGGAGAGCGCGGTGGATCTGGACGGGTGGGAGAAAAAAATGGATGAAAAGTATGCCGCTTTATGCGCGAAAGAAAGCCAGCTGCAGGAGCTGGAGAAAAGGATCAGTGGAGAGCTGGAAAAACTGCTTAACGAAATCAAACAGAGAGATCTCCTTCTAGCTGCGAGGGAAGAAGAGCTTACGATCTTGAAGCAGAGCGTGGCGTCGAGGTTGAATGAGATAGAGATCCGGATCGCTAAACGTTCAGGAGAAACGAAGCCGGCCCGCTTGGTCTCGTTTCTCGTGGATATCGGGAAAAAGCACTGACTAAAACACCCGTCCGAATTTCTTCATTTCAAACGGGGTCTGCTGAAGGAACAGCTTTTTAATGCATTGGGAATTCATTCTGAGCTGGCTTAAGATTGTTGTCATTGATTTGACGTTGGCTGGAGATAACGCGCTGGTCATCGCGATGGCAGTGCGCACGCTGCCGCGCCGGCAGCAGCGCATCGGGATTTTTTTGGGTGCGATGGGCGCCGTGGTCCTCCGGGTCGTCCTTACCTTCGCGGCTTCTCAACTTTTGCAGTTGCCATTCCTTCAACTCGCGGGGGGACTGCTGCTCATCTGGATTGCGTTCAAACTCCTACGTCAAGACAGTGGTGGAGGCGAGAGCAAAGTCCGCCATGCGACCACTATACTGGAGGCCATCCAGGTCATCATTATCGCCGATCTCATCATGTCCACCGACAATATCCTTGCGGTCGCCGGCGCCTCAGAGGGGAGCTTCTTTCTGCTTCTCTTTGGGCTAGGCCTCAGCATACCCATCGTAGTGGCGGGGGCTGCGTTCATCGCCGTTCTTATGGAACGCTACGGCTGGATCGTCTATGCGGGCGCCGGAGTTCTCGGCGAGGTGGCGGCGAAGATGATGCTTGACGATGACTTCGTGAAACGTACTTTCGGCGAAGCGCCAAAGCTGCTTGAATGGAGCCTCCGCATCGGCCTGGCTGTCCTCATCATTTTAGTCGGTCTGATATTGTCCCGCAGGTCACGGGCCGCCAAGAATTCGAGATGATGAAGAAGGGTTACAGCGATAAGAAAAAATAGGGGAAAATCGCTAACGGCGATCCCTGCCTTCTCCCTCTCTGAAAAGCTCTTGCGTTTCGTCCCGCCGCGCCCGGTCGATCTCCTCTTCCATCTGCCTCCCCGCCCACTCGGCGTTGGCGATGAGTTTGGACCAATCGACTTTTCCCGAGGAGATTATGGCGAGGTCCGCTTCGATCTGCTTGCGGATCGGTCTGCCGGGGTCCCAGAATCGGCCGTAGGAAAACGCGAAACGCTGTTCGACGTATTCGATCCAGTCGTGAATGCCGCGCAGGCCGCTTTCGACCTCCCGCAGTCCGCGCTCCCGGTCTCCCTGGCGCACGCGCACCAGGCCCAGGTACAGCTTGGCAAGATTGTCCTGCTCGTAGCGGGAGACGGCGCGCTCCAATGCCTGGCGCGCTTCGGGAAGTTTTCCCGAGGCGTAGTACGCCCGTCCTAAATATGTCAATGAACCTTCCGGATGGACGCTGAAATAAAGCCGATCGGGGGCCGCCTCCGCCGCTCGCTCGAAATATGCCGCCGCGAGGTTCGGATCGCCGTAAAGCAAATCCCTCCGGCCGGCTTCTATTTGTCCTTGGACGCTCGAGCAGCCGGAGACAGCCAACAAGAGCGACACAATACCGCAGCAGACAATCAGAGCTTCAAACGGTTCAAAATGGAATTTGCGCCGATCCATTTGAGTGCCCTCCTGCGACTCCAACAAATTAGCGCAAAAGAAATCGCATTGCTAGACGGCCCTTCGACTCGCTGGTCGCTCGCTCAGGGCACCATTCGCCTCGAGAGCGGGATGAATCCGGGAATGGTCTGCCATGAGCGAGCGAAGCGAGTCGAATGGTGGAGCCGAGGGGAGTCGAACCCCTGACCTTCGCGTTGCGAACGCGACGCTCTCCCAGCTGAGCTACGGCCCCACGAAAATAGTGCTGAGTGCTGAGTCCTTAGTGCTGAGTTTCCCCGTCGCAACTGTGCGACTGTTAATCCTTGCCCACCACCTTAGCGAGATATTTCATAAGCTGATCCCTGAGGTCCGGTCTTTTGAGCGCGTAGGCGATGTTGGCGCGCACGACGCCCAGCTTGTCGCCGACGTCGAAGTGCTCGCCGGTAAATTCATAACCGTAGACTTTTCTTCGGCGCGCGAGCTCGGCGATTCCATCGGTGAGTTGGATCTCGCCGCCTTTGCCCGGCTTAACCTTCTCCAAATAGGAAAAGATATCCTGGTGAAGAATGTAGCGGCCGACGATTGCCAGCTCCGACGGCGCATCTTTCGGCTCGGGCTTTTCGATCATCGACTGAACTTCGTAGGTTCGGTCGCTTATCGTCGGCCCTTGAATGATGCCGTAGCGCCGTACATCGGGCCGGGGCACCTTTCTGAGCGCCAGGACCGATTCTCCCTTCTCTTCGAATACGTTGAGTAACTGCCGTACGCAAGGAATCGGATCGTCGATCAGATCATCCGAGAGCAGAACGGCAAAGGGCTCGTCCCCGACCAGGTGCTTCGCGGAAAGAACGGCATGGCCGAGCCCCAAAGGCTGCTTCTGCCGGACCGAGACGATATCGATCATCCCGGAGATCGCTTTGAGCCGTTCCAGTATCTCTCTTTGTCCCCGCTGCTCCAGGACCAGCTCGAGCTCCGGCGCTTCGTCGAAATGATCCTCGATGCCGTCTTTTCCTCTGGCGGTGACAAAGATCATCTCGGTGAGTCCGGAATCCACCGCCTCCTGGACGACGTATTGGATCGCGGGGGTGTCCACGATCGGCAGAAGTTCTTTCGGGACGGTTTTGGTCGCGGGCAGAAGGCGCGTGCCCAAGCCGGCGACCGGGATGACGGCCTTTTTGACTTTCATGACGTGGAAGAATCAGACGGACTTGTTTTTTCTCTCCGCGACTTCCTGGACCGACTTGCAATCGATGCAAAGGGTCGTGACCGGCCGAGCTTTGAGTCGCGCCGCGCCGATCTTCTCGCCGCACTCCTCGCAGACGCCGTAGCTGCCGTCTTCCAACCGCCGCAAGGCATCTTCGATTTTGGCGATGAGCTTGCGCTCGCGGTCGCGGATGCGCAGGGTGAAACTGCGATCCGATTCCATCGCGGCGCGGTCGGTCGGGTCGGGAAAGTTTCCGTTCTCATCCATCCCATCGACGGTTTTGCCCGCTTCGGTGAGCAACTCCTGCTTGCGCTCGTTCAATAGGTTGCGGAAGAAGTCGACGTCTCTCCGGTTCACAGCAAACCTCGTCCGGATACAATTCAATCCGAATTTTATAACATTAATAACCTTTGATGTAAATCAGCGCGCCGGAATCGTCGAGGCAACCGGCGGGTTACTCCAGGGAAAAAAACGAGCGCGGATGCGTCAGGATGAATATTTCCGTAGAGGCGGGAAGCGCCGGGCGGCTTAAAATGAGTTGAGAATCCTTCAGGCGGCGAACGGGATAGCGGTCGCCGACAAAGTCGGCGAAGCGCTCGGCCTGGCGCGCCACGTCGTAGTGCATCGGAATCACGATCGGCGGGCGCAACTGGTCTACCACCTTAAGCACGTCCTCGAAGCCGAGATTGGTCATCGCGTCGATCGGCGCCATCAGGACATCGACGCGATGCAGCGCCTTTTCTTGCTCGGGGGTGAGCAGATGCCCGAGATTTCCCAGGTGGGCGAGACAGAGGCTCCCCATCTCGTAGACAAAGATCGAGTTCGCCGCCGCGCCCCAGGCCGGTCCTCTCTGGCTCGGGAGGTTGACGATCGCGATGTCTTTGACGCTCGTGCGTATCGGGTTCCAGGTCTGGCGCAGCGTGATGCCGCGGAGAATCACCGGCTCGCCCGAGACCGCGCCGACGTTGTTGTGCGTGATGTGGTCGTTGCTCACGGTCACGGCGTCGGCGCGGATGCCCGGCGTCACGTCGAGGTTCGGGTCGGTGACGACTTTGGTCTGGCTACCCGATTGGATGAGAAAGCTCGAATGGCCGAACCATTGAACGAAATAATTGCCCAGCTTGGGCGTCGGGCCGGGGCGGATTTGTACCCGATCAGGGCCGCCGCCGAACAGCCGCACGAGCGCCGGGTTGCAGAACGCGTACACGCGGCGCGCCGCCAGCAGCGCCCAGCCGGCGAGGAGGGAAATGAAGTAGCGCCGTTTCATCGTTTCTCCTCCAGGATCAACGCGGTGAAGCTCGAGACCTTCGCCCCGGGCTCTTTCCAGGCGCTCTTGCGCAGGCCGGCCTTGACGCAGGTCTGCGTAAGAAAAGTTTCCATGTCCCAGCCGTATTGAGTTGCGACTTGAGGCAAGAGCACGCCGCGCTTGCCGCCGCTGGCGACGTAGAGGCCGTGCGTGCCGATTTCCAATCGGAGCGGATCGGATACCGGCTGTAAGGGACTCAAGACGGAGATGTCGATCCGGATCTCCGATAGCTCGCTCGAAGCGATCGCGGCGACGCGGCGGTCGCGCGAGGCCGCCGCCTGGGTCATCTCGATCACCGTCTCGTAGAGCGGAGCGGTCGGAAAACAGGTGCCGATGCAGCCGCGCAATTCCTCCTGCCGGTGCAAGCTCACGAAGGCGCCGTAGCCGGAATTCAAAAGACAAGGATCGTCGATGGACTCGGCGCGTTGGGTCTCATTGCGGACAAAGCTCTCGAGCGTTCGGCGAGACAATCCGATGAGACGACTTTGGGATGACGGAGGAAGATTGACGCTCCCCACTGTTCCTCCAGAGACCGCAAAAACTTTAACGCCGCGGAGTTTAGTTTACAAGTTTAAAAGATCCACAGAGCTTCCGGCGGAAACTCGACGGAGTAGTCTCCCGGAGGAAGCGCTTTGTCGCCCCAGACGCGGATCTGCAGTTCGGATGCGACGAGCAGATACTCCCAGCGCTCGCCGAGATAGGAAGCGGACTTGAGACTCATCGGGAGACGATTCTCTCCGCCGTCGCCGGCGAGGCGAATGCGCTCCACGCGAATGATGCCGGCCGACTTTTCACCGCGCCGCTTCGAAGCGCCGAGTTCGCCCCACAAGCTCCAGCCTTCTCCTTCCAGCCGCGCGCGGCTTCCTTTCGTCTCTGCGATTTTTCCTTCCAGCCGATTGTTGCTCCCCATGAACTCCGCGACAAACCGGCTCGCCGGCCGCGCGTAAATCTCCTCCGGCGTTCCCTCCTGCTGCACCAGCCCGTCGTCCAGGACAAGGATTCGGTCGGCGATGGCGAGCGCCTCCGTTTGATCGTGCGTCACGTAGAGAGCGGCGGCCTGGGTCTCCTTAATCAGCTCGCGGATCCAGATTCTCGCTTCCTCGCGCAGCTTGGCGTCGAGATTGGAGAGCGGCTCGTCGAGCAGCAGCACCGGCGGGCTGTAGGCGAGAGCGCGCGCGAGCGCGACGCGCTGCTGCTGCCCGCCGGAGAGTTGGTGCGGATAGCGCGCCGCCATCGCGTCGAGACCGAGCCGCCGCAAAATCTTTTCCACTTTGATTTTGATTTCCGCCGCGCCCGTGCGTCTCAGGCGCAGCCCGTAGGCGGCGTTCTCGTAAACGCTGCGATGCGGCCAGATCGCGTAGGATTGGAAAACCAGGCCGAAACCGCGCTTCTCGGCGGGAACTTCGTGAGCCGAAGCCGCGTCGAAGATCACTTTTCCTCCGAGAATAATCCTACCGGCGTCCGGCCGCTCCAGCCCGGCGATGCATCGCAGCAGGGTCGTCTTGCCGCTTCCCGACGGCCCCAGCAACGCGAGAATCTCGCCGCGATCGAGGTGAAGGGAGATTTCGCGAAGTATCTCCGCGCCGCCCAGCCGCTTGAAAATATTTTCCGCCACCAGCTCAGGCATCGAGTCTCACTCCCAGACGGATCGCGATAAGTATAGCCAAGCCGACGATCACGACCTCGACGACAGAAAGCGCCGAGATCAAATCGAGCGCGCCCGTGCCCCAGAGCGAGACGATCAGCGATCCGATCACTTCGGTTCCCGGCCCAAGAAGATAAACGCCGGTCGAGTACTCGCGCACGAACATCATGAAGATCAAGAGCCAGCTTCCCAGCAGGCCGAAGCGAATGAGCGGCAGCGTGACGTCGCGGTAGACGAGCCCCGGAGACGCGCCGGTGACGCGCGCGGCGTCCTCCAAGTCCGGCGACACCTGCATGAGAGTCGCCGTGATGAGCTTGAGTCCGTACGCGAGCCAGACGACGGCGTAAGCGATCCAGAGACTGAACAACGTCGTCCGCAGCGGGGCGAGCGGCTTAAAAAAAAGAAACAGCCAGAAAAAAGCCAGACCGACGACCAGTCCGGGAAGCGCGCGCGGCACGAGCACGAGATAATCCAGCAGCGAGGGCCAGATCCCCGGCGCGCGATGGGCGCTGAGCGCGACCGCGGCGTAGACCCCGACGGCGAGCGCGCCGCCGACGCTGCCGATCAGAAGCGTGTTGACGATGCCGCGGATCAAATTCGGGTAGCGGCCGAGCTCGCGAAAATGATCCAGGGTCAGCACTTCGCTGAGCGCGACTCCCTCGCCCCAATAGCGCACGACCGATCTCAGAGCGACGCCGGCGAGAGGAAGGACCACGACGATCAACAGCCACAACAGAACCAATCCCGTCATCGGCCAGCGCAGTGCGCCCAGGGGAAGCGGGCGAAACGCCCGCCCTTTGCCGCCGATCACCGCGTAGCGAGCGGCGGCGCCCATGAAGCGGCGCTGCACGTACACCAGCGGAAACGTGATCGCGACGATCGAGATCGCCACCACCGCCATCAATTGATAAGACGGCACGCCGAGCAGGTTTGTCAGCTTATAGAGATACGTCGTGAGCACCAGAAGACCGGCCGGATCGCCCAGCACGAGCGGCAGGCCGAAAAGCTCGAAGCCTAGGAGAAACACCAGCGCGCCGCTGAAAAGAATCGCCGGACGCACCAGCGGCAGACTTACGGTGACGGCGATGCGCCAGGGACCGGCGCCGGTCACCCGCGCGGCTTCCTCCACCGTAGGATCGACGCCCCTAAGCGCCGACGAGACGTAGAGAAAAACGTGCGGCACGTGCGTGAGCCCGGCGATAAAGATGAGACCCGCAAGCGAGTAGAGATTCCATGGCACCGTTCCGAACAGAGACTTCGCCCATAGGGAAAAAAAGCCCACCGGGCCCACCGCGACCACGTAGCCGAAAGCCAGTACGACGGGGGAGAGAAAGACCGGAACGAGAAGCCACGGCTCCAGCCAACGTCTTCCAGGGATATCGGTCCGCACAATGAGAAAGCCGAGCAAGCTCCCGAGCGGCACGGCGATGATGGTCATGCAGAGGGAGATGGCAAACGAGCTGGCAAAGGCGCGGTGAAAGTCGGGACTCGCGAGAATATATTGATAGGCTTCGAAACTGAAGCGGGCGGACGGATCGAAGAACGGCGCGCTCAGAAAGCTCTGGTAAAAGAGCAAGCCCATCGGCGCGGCGACTGCCAGCGTCACTCCGAGAATTGCCGCCAGACGCGGACCGCCGAGCTTCACGTCAATGCTTTAACGATTCTTGCCATCGCTTGAGAAAGTCGAGCCGCTTGTTTTTATCGAGCGCCGCCAGCAGGTCGGGGCTCACCTCGATCGGCTTTAACGCCTTGCCCATTTCCTTGGTGAGATTGGCCGCCGTCGCTTGTCCCTCGACATCGCTGCGGAGCGCGTAGATCAAAGATTTATTCGCCATGATCGTCTGCGCCCGCTTGGAGAGGATGTAATCGAGGAAGAGTTTTCCCGCGTTGGGATGGCGCGCGGCCTTTGGAATAAAGGCGATGCGGGAAAAAGCGAGGGTGTAATCTTTCGGGAAAATTAATCCGATGGAAGGGTCTTTTTGTTGGCGCAGCAGGCCGTACGATCCGATGATGTTGTAGGCGAGCGTATGCTCGCCGGAGCTCACCTTCTCGAGCATCGCGCCGGTGCTAGTGTAAACTTTCACGTCGACGCCGCCCATCGCTTTGGCGAGATCCCAGAACGTGGGCGTTATTTTTAGATCTTGGGTCGCGAGCAAAAATCCCACGCCGCTTTTTTCCGGATCGAACGTCGCCAGCTTGCCTTTGAAGACCGCGCTCTTTTCTTTCAATAGGCGGATCAGGTCGGCGTGGCTCGTGGGAAGAGCGTCCTGAGGAAGCAGCCGCTTGTTGTAGGTCATCGTCACGGGCTCGAAGGTCGTGCCGTAGGCCTGGTTCTGCCAGACCGCCCATTTGGGAATCTGCGCCATCTCCGGCGAGGCGTAGGATTGGCCGGTGCCGTTGTTGACGAGCTGAAACTGGAGGTCCATCGCCGAGCTCCAGAGAAAATCCGCCGTGCCGGCGCCGGCTGCGGCTTCGGCGATGAAGCGATTGTAAATCTCCGTGGTGTTGAGATCGTTGTATTCGACCTGAATCGACGGGTAGAGACTCTTGAAATCTTGCAGCAACGGCTCGGCGCTGGCGGAATCGGTGGAGGAGTAGACGACGAGCCGCCCTTCTTTCTGAGCGCCGGCCACATCCGCGGAATAGGCCGGGCTCGAAATAAACAGCGCCGGTTGCAGCGTCATGAATGTCAGGAGAAGTCGTCGAATCATATAAATATCCTCTCTTTCAGAGCGTGATGGATGTTATCCCCCGCGCTTTGGATGGTCAAGCTATTCTTGAAGCCGCCATTTTGCTATGTTGCTCCACAACACCCGGTCCAGAAAGGCAGTCGAAGATGATCACCATCGATGAATTCAGAAAGCTCGAGCTCCGCGTCGGCGTGGTGAAGAGCGCCGAGGCTCATCCCAACGCCGATAAGCTTCTCGTTCTCAAAGTGGACCTGGGCTCGGAAGAGCGGCAGATCGTAGCCGGCATCCGCGCCCACTATCAGCCGGAAGAACTGGTGGGGAAACAAGTTGTCGTCGTGGCAAACCTTGAGACCGCCACGCTCCGCGGGCTTGAAAGCCAAGGGATGGTGTTGGCCGCCTCGTCGGACGACGGCCGCGTCGTTGTCCTGACTCCGGAAAAAACGGTGAACGCGGGCGCGAAGGTTTCTTAGTGCCGCAGGAAGACGGCGACTATCTTTTCACCAACCTCGCCGAGTACGACGACCTGACGCCCGGTAGAAAGATCGTCGAGGAGGCGCTGAAGAAGGCGGGGAAATGACGGCGCGACTTGCGGCGCCCGCCTCACTTGTACCCGATCGCCTGGCTGAGCTTCAAGTGGATGCGCCGGACGCGCTCGACCTGCCCCTTGGCGGGAAAGCGCTCGTAAAATCCCTCGGCGCGAAATTCCCGCGCCAGCTCAGGCCACGGCCGCATCACGCCC
>JBGQBP010000047.1:0-18292 GCA_041494945.1 Binatia bacterium
TCGAACGGAATGGCATCTTCACGCTTCGCTACTTCCACGACCTGCTCCGGCGATACGTACAGAAATTCGGCTTGCGGATCGACGAACCGTTTGATCAGCCAAGGGCAAGCGACGCGATCCACTTTCGGTCTAGCTCGGGTTACCCACTTCATTAAATTTCTCCCTTTCTTTTATTCTGTATTGACGCAGCTCGGCTGCCTTGATACAGGTGTTATATAAAAAGATACAAGTTCAATACCTCTTAATGGATGATTCGAGTCAGGGTCGTTGGTTACTTCTGATCCATCAGCTTCCGTCGAAGCCAGATTACTTCCGGGTGAAGATCTGGCGCCGGCTTCAGCGGCTGGGTTCCGTCGCCATCAAAAATTCCGTTTATGTCTTGCCCAAGAACGATCAGACACAAGAAGATTTTCAGTGGGTGCTACGGGAAATCATTGAAGGCGGGGGGGAAGCCTCTTTGTGCGCGGCGCGTTTTGTCGAGGGGCTCTCGGATGATCAGGTGGAGGCTCTGTTCCAGTCAGCCCGCGCTGCTGAATATAGCCAGGTTATCGAAGAGGCTCGCCGTCTCGCTGAGATTCCCTTGCCGGACCGGCAAATCGAGGATAGCCGGCGTACACAGAGCGAGATCGATCTTGCGCGGCTTAAACGACGCCTTGCTGAAGTTGTCGCCATTGATTTTTTTAGTGCTCCTGGACGTGAGGCAGCGGAGGGACTCGTTTCTGGGATTGAAGCGCGTATGCACAACAAGAGATCGGGTAAGGAAGTTGGCAAAACTGCGGCCGCTCGCCCGGAGCATTTGCAGGGCAAGACCTGGGTTACTCGTAAGGGTATTCACGTAGACCGGATGGCGAGCGCATGGCTCATCCGCCGCTTCATCGATTCCGGTGCCCGCTTCAAGTTTGTCCCTGCGAAAGGATACAAACCTCTGCCGGATGAGCTGCGCTTCGATATGTTCGAAGCGGAGTTCACGCATGAGGGCGACCGCTGCACTTTGGAGATCCTGATCGAGCGAACCGGGCTCATTGAGCCCGCCCTCGGTCCGATCGCGGAAATTGTCCATGATATTGACCTCAAGGATTCCAAGTTTGGCCGGCAGGAGACTCTGGGAATTGAGCGGCTCATAGCTGGTATCGCGATGGGTCATAAGGATGACGAGAACCGCCTCGCTCGCGGGGCTGCTGTCTTCGACGACCTATACGAATACTTCAAGAGGAGGAGCGACTGAGAAAATAGTCAGCAGCAACAGGAGGCAATCGATGGAATCAGTCAACACTTCTAGCAGAGTGCCGATACGAGATTTGGTTCTGTATTACTTGCGCCTCGGTGCGCTCGGCTTTGGCGGACCGGTCGCTCTAGTTGGGCAGATGGAAAAGGAGCTTGTTCAGGAGCGAAAGTGGCTTACTAAGGATGAGATGCGCGAGGGAATCGCGGTCTGTCAGACTATGCCAGGCCCGCTCGCCATTCAGGTCGGAATCTATATCGCTTATCTGCGCGGCGGATTTTGGGGGGCATGGGCCGGGGGTTGGGCGTTTATCCTTCCCAATTTCATCATCGTCGCCTCATTGGGCGCCTTGTACACGTACTTTGGCGGTTTGTCTCCGGTGACTGCAATCTTCTATGGCGTTGCACCCGCTGTAATCGCCCTCATACTCTACTCGTGCTACGGGCTGACTAAACTCGGGATGGAAGATTGGGTCCAGTGGGTTATCGCGGCGGTGTGCTTTGTTGTCACAGTCGCTGTGGAGGCTGAAGTGGCGCTGCTGTTCATTGCAGCGGGAATCGCCGGGATTGTCTATTACGGGTCCCTCTTCCGTGGAAAGAGCGTCGCGTCCCTTTCCCTGTTAGCTGCGGCTCCTGTCGCAGCCGCAGCCACCAACGGCGCTGCTGGTTCGATCTTGGGCAAACTGCTTCTATTTTTTCTCAAGGCGGGCTCGCTCACGTTTGGCAGCGGTCTTGTGATCGTTCCGTTCCTGGAGAAAGGCCTTGTCCAGCAAACCGGCTGGCTTGATGAGCGGCAGTTTCTGATCGCCGTGGCCATGGGGATGCTCAGCCCCGGCCCGGTGGTTATCACTGCGACGTTTGTAGGTTACCTCGTGGCCGGTTTCTGGGGCTCGCTCGTTTCAACTGTGGGGATTTTCCTCCCCTCTTTTCTCCTTGTGCTCATCGTAGCCCCCATCCTCATCCGTCGCCGCACCAACCCCAACGTCAAGGGATTCGTGAAGGGGGCTTATGCCGCCGCAATCGGTACGATTTTGGGAGCTTGTGTCCTGCTGGGCAAAATTGCGATCGGCGACTGGCTCACAGCGCTGATTGCTCTGCTCAGCCTTGTAGTGCTGGTTCGCTGGAAGGTGAGTAACCCCGTCCTAGTCGCCGTAACGGCTGTGATCGGGCTGATTGCTTTCCCGCTGCTGCAGCCAACGTGGGTTTTTGTGAAGTGAAAGTACACAATATAATTTCACCAAACATTCAAACATAAAGGAGGGTGCTGTTATGAGAAAGAGTACTATATTTGCGTTGGCAGTTACGTTTGCTTGGCTACTTGGAGGCCATACGATCTGGGCTCAACAGAAGGGCAATGACAAAGAACACGCTGAACTTGCCAAAGCGCTTAAGGGCGTAAAGACATCTTTAGAAAAAGGGCTCTCGGCCAGTGAGACTCAAGGCAAGCCGATCTCTGGGAAGTTTGAGGTGGAAGACGGGAAGCTCCAGTTCTCGGTTTACACGATGAAGGGTGACAAGTTTTCAGAGGTCATTGTAGACCACAAGACCGGCAAGACAGCAAAGACTGAGCCGATTACAGGTGGTGAAGACCTCTCCGCCGCAAAGGCACAGAGCGGTGCGATGGCTAAGGCAAAGTTGTCCCTTCGCAGTGCCACCGAGAAGGCCGTCAAGGCGAATAAGGGATTCCGCGCCGTTAGCGCCATGCCTTCCATGAAAGACGGACATCCGGTGGCGGAAATTACTCTCGTTAAGGGTGAAGAGTTCAAGACGGTTTCGGAGAAGTTAGATTAGTGGGAGTCAGCTATGAAAGGGACTCGTGCAGTCGTGTTCAAACTGGCCCTTGGTATGCTCGGATTGTTTGGATTCTTTGGCTTGGACGGAGGGGCCCGAACCTTCGCCGCAGAAGGGAAGGCTTACGAGCTGAAGCTGCCCGATAATACTCCTGTCGAGCGGATTGACTTCGAGCAAAAGGGGATTGACGGGTGGAAGACGGTAGACGGCCAGTGGAGCGTGGAGGAGGCCAAGGACGCGCCCAGCGGCAAGCGAGTCCTAATCCAGCGTGCCGTGAAAAATACTTATAACGTGATCGTTGCGCCTGGAGGTCCCTACTCCGACGTTGACGTTTCCGTTCGGTTCAAATCGATCTCCGGTCGAGAAGACGCCTCGGGCGGCATCGTCTTTCGCTTTTCAAACGGGCGATACTACATCGTCCGCGCAAATGCGCTCGAAGACAACTTCAGGTTGTATTACTACGATAAGAAACGGTACCAGCTCGCTTCAGCTACCGTAAAGCCTCCTGCTCCGGGCCAGTGGCACACGTTACGGGTTGTCGCCGTCGCTAACCTCATCCAGGCCTACCTCGACGGCCAGCTTTTGCTTGACCATCGAGACTCCCGGTTTCATGCCGGTCAGGTTGGTCTGTGGACAAAATCCGATAGCGTGACCGCCTTCGATGATCTTGAGATCAGGGGCTACAAGGTCCAGTAATGCTGATATCGATAAGAGTAAAAATAATCATGAACTTCCTACTCATTGACAAGAATAGGTGTGTCGGGTATTACGCTGAGCGTGTGCCTCTCGCCGCCGAATAAGCAAAGTTCTCACCAACGGACTCTAGTCGGCTTGGTTCTCGTCCTCGCGGTCTTTGCGCTTCCGTTCCACCTCCACTATTTTACTCCGACCGCGCAGCTCACTCAGGAGTGCAGTTGCTACCACGGAGTGCGCACCCAGGCAGGCTTGGCGCCGGTTCCGGCGGATTATACCCCTACTTTTCAGGCATCGTTCGTTGTTCTTCACGAGCCGCAACTCTTGGGCTCACACTCGTTCGGTTCTTACGCCATCCGCGCGCCTCCTCACGGCATCTCTCTCTAGTCCCTCATTTTTATCTGAGTGCTGACTTTCTTTCCCTCCCGCTATCGAGGGAGGGGAAGACCTTTACCTCCAGGGAGGTGAATTATGGGCCGCGTTCTAAAGCAGGCGCGGATTGTTTCCGCGTGGGCGGTACTGGTTTGCGTTAGCCTGGTTTCAAGTCCTGCGCGAGCGCAGGAAGATGTAATTCAATTTCTTAAAAATTCTCTCGCCGACGTACAAAACCAACTCAAGGGTGCTTTGGCGAGAATCGAACAGTTGGAGCGGGAGAAACCGACGCAAGTCGCCGGTCCGGCCGAGCCTCCGTCCTCCCCGTCGGAAACCGGCCCGTCCGCCGGGCAACAATCTACCGGCGCCAAGGGCATCTCTTCCGCTTTCAACCCGGCGATCAGCGTCAACGGTCTCTTTCTCGGCGGTTATTCATCCAACGCAAAAACTACCAAGCGCGTCACCGGGCTCGATTTTCAGAACGGCTTCAACTTGCAGGAGGCGGAAGTCCAGTTCACCGCCGACGTGGATCCCTACTGGAAGGCGAATCTCATCGTGTCGATCGACCGCGAGGGCAGCGTGAACGTGGAAGAGGGTTACGTGACGTCGGAGGAATTGCCCTACGATCTGCTGCCGGAGAATACGACGCTCAAAATGGGTAAATTCTTCGCCGCGTTCGGCAAGCACAATCTTTTCCACACGCATCAATTTCCCTTCATCAGCCAGCCGCTGATCAATCAGGCCGCTTTCGGCAGCGAAGGGCTGAAGGAGCCGGGGCTCGGCATCAGTTATCTTTTGCCTACGTTGTGGTTTTCGGAGCTGACGTTTCAGGGCATGGCGGGACAGAACGTAGGGCTGTTCCGGCTGAACGGCGATGGCAAGCCGCGCGGCGCGTATCTCGGCCACTGGAAGAATTTTTTCGATCTCACCGATGAAACCACGCTGGAGGTCGGCAATTCGGTTCTCGCGGGAAGGAACTCGAACTCCGGGCATCCCTGGTCGGAAGCGGTTGGAGTGGACCTGACCACGAAGTGGCGTCCTTCGAAGGAGCGAGCTCTCGTCTGGCAGGCGGAATATATTTATTTCAATCGCGATCGCGACGGGAACAACTCCCGGCAAGGTGGCGGGCTTTACTCTTCGGTCCAATATCAGTTTGCGTCCCGCTGGTGGATTCAGGGCCGATACGATTTCTTGGGAATTCCCAAATTGGACGACGGCAGGAAGAACCGCTGGAGCACGCTGTTGGCATTTGTGCCGAGCGAATTTTCGGCGATACGGCTGCAGCACAGCTACACCGTCTCGGATCGAGGCGGCCCGTTGAACGAGATTTTGCTCCAGTTCAACTTCACCATCGGCTCCCATCCGGCGCACCAGTATTAGGAGGCGACATGAAAGTTTTTTTTATTTTACTTCTGCTCTTCTGTCTTGTACCGATTCATTCAAACGCGGCGGAGCCCACCGTTGTCGTGACGACGATCCCCGATGTCGCAGCCATCGTCAAGGCGGTCGGAGGGGAGCGCGTAAGCGTCGAGAGCATCGCCAAAGGCACGCAGGACCCGCACTTCATCGAGGCGAAGCCCAGCTACATGCGCGTGATGAACCGCGCGCGCGTGCTTTTCTACACCGGACTCCAGTTGGAGATCGGCTGGCTGCCGCTGCTGGTGCAGGGCGCGCGCAATCGTAGCCTCGTTCAGGTCGATCTGTCGCAGGGGATTCCGGTTTTGGAGCGGCCTACCGGTCCCATCAGCCGCGCTCAGGGCGACGTCCACCCGGAGGGGAATCCTCACTACTGGCTCGATCCGAGAAACGGGCTCATCATGGCGCGTACAATTACCCGGGAACTTAAAGCCGTCGCGGCCGCCGACGGCGCCTTGTTCGAGCAGAACTTAAAAACGTTCGAAGCGGATCTCGGCCGCCGGCGCCAAAATTGGGAAGATCGTATGGCGCCGTTTCGCGGCGCGGAAGTGGTCGCCTACCATAAAGAATGGGAATATCTCGCCCACTGGCTGGGGCTCAACATCATCGGCTATGTCGAGGACAAACCGGGAATTCCGCCGGCGCCGCAGCAATTGGCCAATATCGTGAGGACGATGCAGCAGCGAAAGGTCAAAGCCCTTTTGGTCGCCAATTTCACCAATCCCACCATCCCGCAGTCGGTGGCGGAGAAGGGCGGAGCAAAGATCGTGATTCTTCCCGCCTCCGTCGGTGGCGAGAAGGGCATAGATACCTATGGCGATCTTTTTGACTCGATCATCGGCAAGCTGGCCGAAGCTCTTAAATAAGAGGAGGATGCGATGGAAGAATTTTTTTCCGTGATGGGTCCGGCGCTGGCGGCCTGTTTGTTGCTGACGGCGATCTATGTCTACTTCGGCCTCCACATCGTGCGCCGCGGCGTGATCTTCGTCGATCTGGCGCTCGCCCAGGTGGCCGCCATGGGCGGCACGGTTGCCTTTTTGCTGGGCTACTCCCTGGATGGTCAAGGCGCCTACCTATTCTCTCTTGCCTTCGCCTGTTTCGGGTCGGTGGTTTTCACCTTGGCGCGCTCGCGGGAAGAGGTGGTGCCGCAGGAGGCGATCATCGGTATCGTTTATGCCTTCGCCGCCGCCGCGACGGTTCTCCTGGTGGACAAGGCGCCGCATGGGGCGGAACACATCAAATATCTACTGGTGGGAAATATCCTGTGGGTGAGCTGGAGCACGATCGCGTGGCTATCTTTAATTATCTTGGTCGTGGCGTTTTTCCATTACTATTTTCGCGGCAACATCTCGCTGGTTTCCGTCGATCCGGAGCGGGCGCGCAAGGCCGGAGTACCGGTCCTTTTATGGGATCTCCTCTTCTACCTCTCGCTCGCCTGGATCGTGACTTCTTCGGTCCAGACGGCGGGGGTTCTGCTGATTTTTTCCTTTCTGATCGTGCCCGCAGTCTGCGGCCTGCTTTTAAGCCGGAGTTTTCGGGCAAGCCTTTTGCTGGGTTGGATCGTGGGCGTAGGGGTCAGTTTGTCGGGGAGCGCTCTCTCTTACATTTTGGATCTGCCGACCGGAGCGACCATTATCTGCCTCTTCGGTGTCACGTTACTCGTGATTGCTACCCTGATAGGGACTTATGGTAGACTGAGCCGGCAGCGATTGCCCGCATGAGATTTTCTCGAATCGTTCTTGTCTGTTGTTTTTTTTGGCTTTCCGCCTGCGGCTCCGGCTCGGTTGCGAGGCTCATGCCTTGGGGGGACAGACGGCCCAAGGTCGCGCTCGTACTGGGTGGCGGAGCGGCGCGCGGCTTCGCCCACGCGGGCGTGATCCGCGCGCTCGAGCGGGCGAAGATTCCGATCGATATCGTCGTCGGCGCCAACACCGGAAGCCTCATCGGCGCGATCTACGCGGACAAAAAGAGCGGCTCCGACCTGGAAACGATCGCTCTAAGTCTCGAAGAGCGGGATATCTTCGACTATAATTTCATCAATCCGACGCAGGGTTTCGCGCGCGGCGAGCGCTTGGAGGATTTCATCTCGAAGAGGCTCGGCGCAAAAGAGATCGGCGAGCTGAAACTCCCCTTCGCCGCCGTCGCGACCGACATCCAGAACGGTGAGATCGTAATTCTCCAGTCCGGTTCCATCGCCCGCGCGGTGCACGCGTCGAGCGCGATCCCGGGGATTTTCATCCCGGTGAGCTATCAGGGAAAATTACTCGTCGACGGCGGCGTGCTCGACAACCTACCGGTGGACGTTGCGCGCAAGATGGGCGGCGACGTGGTCATTGCGGTCGATCTCGGCGAAGGAGCGAAAGCGGCTCCGGTGAGCAACGTTTTCGAAAACGTCGTCATGAGTTTCTACCTGATGGCCAGGCAAAGCACGGAGGCGAGAGTAAAGCAGGCCGACGTGGTGATTCGTCCCAAGCTCTCGGAGGTGGGATGGATCGACTTCAGCCGGAAGAAGGAAGTCTTTGCTCTCGGCATCCAGGCCGCGGAGCAGGCGCTGCCGGAAATTCGCGCGAAGCTGGGCTTGAAGCGCTAGCCTGGATCTCCGTTGAACATCACCCTTGGCGGCTTTGCGCCTCTTCCTTCGTGTGCTTCGTGTCCTTCGTGGTTAAAAAGTTTATCACCACGAAGAGCACGAAGGTCACGAAGTTTTTAAGTCTTCGCGCCAAGACGCCAAGAACGCAAAGAATGCTTTCTTGAAACCCGCCCCTACGATCTATGTTGCTGCGGCTCCGGCTGTTTTCCCGTCGCTTCTACTTTCACCTTGACCACCCGCCGTCCTTCCATGTCCACGATCGTCAGCCGGTAGCCGTTGTGCTCGACGACCTCGCCGCCGCGCGGGATGCGCTTCAGCTTGGCGAGCACAAAGCCGGCGATCGTCAGATAATCCGGCGATTCTTCGAAGGGAAGGCCGTAATCGGTCTTCAAGTCTTTGAGCTGGGCCGAGCCCTGGATCACCATCGAGCCGTCGGGCAGACGCTCGACCGGTCCGCGCTCTTCGCGATCGTATTCGTCGCGGATCTCGCCGACGATTTCTTCCAAAAGATCTTCCAGGGTCACGAGCCCTTCGATCTCGCCGAACTCGTTGACCACCATCGCGATCGCGATTCTGCGCCGCTGGAGGTCTTTCAGCAGTTGGCTGATCGGTAGCGAGCTGGGCACGAAGAAAGGCGGGTGGAGATGATCGCGCAGGCGAAAGGCGCCTTTTTCCTGAATCGCGCGGAGAACGTCCTTGTAATAGAGGATGCCGATCACCCGATCCAGCTCGCCTTCATAAACGGGGATGCGCGAGAAGCCGCTATCGACGAAACTCTTGAGCAGCTCCTCCGAGGAGGCGTTGACCTCGAGCGCATGGATCTCCGTCCTGGGGATCATGACCGCTTTGACCGCCGTATCGACGAACTCGAAGACGCTGTGGATCAACTCCTTTTCGGTTTCGTCGAAAATTCCCCTCGCCGCGCCCTCGCGGATCAACGATTTGACCTCTTCCTCCGACACAAAGGTCGAGGGGCCGGCGTCCGCTCCGCCGAGGAGCCGCAGCACGGCGTTGCTGGAGGCGGTTAAAATCCGCACGAAAAAGGAAGTCATCCGGGAAAAAAACTCGATCGGCCGCGCGACGAGAAAGGCGATCCGCTCGGGAGACCGCAGGGCCAAAGATTTGGGCACCAATTCGCCCATGATCAGCGAGAAGTAAGCGAGCGGAAGAGTCACCACGAGAATCGCGATCGATTCCGCCCATTTCTCCGCGAACGAAAACGGCAGCGACTGGATCGAGGGCTTCAAAAACTCAATGGCGACCGCTCCGCCGATGGCGGAAGCGAGTGTTCCCATGATAACGCAACCGATTTGGACGGTGGCCAGGAAGCGGTCCGGATCGTTCTTCAACCGGGAAACGGCGGCGGCCGAGCGCACGCCTTTTTCGAGCAAGGTATCGATGCGGGTCTTGCGCGTGGCGATGATGGCGATTTCAGAGGCGGCGAAAAAGCCATTGGCTAAGATTAGGAAGAAGATCAGAGCGACCTCAAACCACAAGCCCTCGATAAACATAGACGCCTCCCGTCCCTTTTATGGAATTCCACCCGGCAGTTTAAAGATCGAATCATACCGGTTTTTCGGCCGTTCAACAAAGGCTTGCGCACCCGCTTCAACCCTGCCAGTCCCCTGATTTTAGATTTTGGATTTTAGATTTTCGATTCAGGCGTCTCGATTCCAATCTAAAATCGAAAATCGGCAATCTAAAATGGGGTGGGGAAATAATGCTTTCACCGTTGACGGGCTTTCGGTAGGATGGGTTGGGAGGACAGCGTGGCTGAGACACTCCGTGAGCGATCGCTTCTGCAAGGAACGATCACCCGAATCACCTATCAGAACCCCGAGGCGCCCTACACCGTCGCCCGCCTGCAAGTCGACGGCGTCGAGCAGGTGACGGTTGTCGGCGGCATCTTTCCCGTCAGCGAGGGGGAAGAAATCAAAGTCAGCGGGAGTTGGAAAACGCATCCGCGCTACGGGCTCCAGTTTCAGGCCGAGCAGTGGGAGAAGATCGAGCCGGCGACGCTGGAGGGAATTGAAAAGTACCTGGGATCGGGACTCATCAAGGGCATCGGGCCTATCTACGCGCGCCGTCTGGTCTCGGCATTCGGACTAGAAACTCTAAAAGTTCTCTCAGAAGAGCCGCAGCGAGTCTTGGAAGTTTCGGGCATCGGACGGACGCGCGCGCAGAAGATTATCGTCGCTTGGCAGGATCAACGGGGAGTGCAGGATGTCATGGTATTTCTCCAGGGACACAGCGTCGGCAGCGCTCTCTCGCTTAGAATCTACCGCGCCTTCGGCGCCGAGACTGTCGCCAGAGTCAAAGAAAATCCCTACTGCCTCGCCGAAGAGGTCTACGGAGTCGGTTTCGTCCTGGCCGACCGGATCGCGGCGACGCTCGGGATCAGCGGCGATTTTCCGCTCAGGGTTCAGGCCGGGTTGCTGCACGTGCTCCGAAAATTCTCCGACGACGGCCATTGCTATGTTCCGCTGACGCCGCTCAAAGCCAATGCCGCCGCGTTGCTCACCGTCGAGGAAGATACCGTCGAGCCGGCGATCGAAAAGCTCGCGGCCGAGGGCAAGCTCGTTGTGGAGGAAGGTGGCGACAACGAAGACAGCCGAGTCTATCCACGCGAGCTCTACGACGCCGAGCGGCGCGTCGCAGCGGCGATCCGGCATCTGCTTTCCGCCGCCTCCGGATTGAAAAATAAAGGGTTCGGAGGTCCGAGGAATTTGACGCTTCAACTCTCCGGCTCTTCAGCCGTGTTGTTGGAGCCGGAGCAGCGCGAAGCGATCGCGCAGGCGCTCAAGCAAAAATGCCTCGTGATCACCGGCGGGCCGGGGACGGGAAAGACGACGCTGTTGATCGCCCTGTTAAGAATTCTTCGGCAATCCGAAGTCACCTTTGCGCTCGCCGCGCCTACGGGCAGGGCCGCCAAGCGCATGGCGGAATTGTCCGGCGAGGAGGCGAAGACGATCCACCGCCTGCTCGAATACAATCCGCACGAGAGCGGATTCCAGCGCGACGAAGGCAATCCTATAGGCGCCCACGTGATCGTCATCGACGAGGCCTCGATGTTGGATCTGCCGCTGATGGACCACCTGCTGCGCGCAATTTCGCCGGAGAGTCATCTCGTCCTGGTGGGAGACGTCGATCAACTCCCGTCGGTCGGGCCCGGCAGCGTTCTGCGCGACTTAATCGACTCGGGGACCGTGCCGGTCGTCGTGCTCAGGCGAATTTTCCGCCAGGCGGGCGAGAGTCTAATCGTCCAAAACGCGCATCGGATTCTTCACGGCGAGTCTTTGCTGCTCGAACCCGAGCGCGGCAAACGCGACTTCGTTTTTATTCCGCGCGAGCGCGAAGAAGACGCTCTCTCCGTCATTCAAGAGCTGGTGAAAGAGCGCATCCCGCGCCTTCTCGGCGCGCAGGACGTCCAGATCTTGAGCCCGATGCATCGCGGCCTCTTGGGCACGGTCCATCTCAACCGCGAGCTGCAGCGGCTGCTCAATCCCGAGGGAAAGAGCATCGAGCACGGCGGCACGATCTTCCGGCACGGCGACCGCGTGATGCAGCTCCGCAACAACTACGACAAGGGGATTTTCAACGGCGATCTCGGGCGCATCGTCCGGCTCGACACCGAGGAGGGAGAGCTGGACGTGGACTTTGACGGTAAGACGGTCTCCTACGACATTGAAGACCTCGATGAAATCAACCTGGCTTACGCGATGTCCGTGCACAAAAGCCAGGGCAGCGAATATCCCGCGGTCGTGATCGCGCTCCACACCTCCCACTTTCCCATGCTGCACCGTAGCATCCTCTATACCGCCGTGACGCGAGGAAAAGAATTGGTCGTGCTGGTCGGCAGCAAAAAAGCGCTGGCGATGGCGATCCGAAACGTGCGGATCGAGAAGAGATTCACCGGGCTTAAAGAACGGCTTAAAGAACGGCTCAAAGAAGCTCAAAAATAGATGTGCCGGCCGCGCCGGGCGGCATCTTTCCGGGCCGATGCAATACGGCTGGATTACGCTGCTTTAGCCGCATCGGCATGTGCAACAGAGAGCGTCTTGTACCGGCGGATGATTGCGACGGCGAGAAAAATCCATACGAGCGCCATGACGATATTGATCGAGGCGAAGGCGCTGACGCCGAGCGCGAGCTGGGCGCCCAGAAACACGAACACGGCGGAGGCGACGTCGCCGGAGCGGACAAAGAAGGTATCGATGGCGGCTTTGGCTTTGTACTTGGTCTCCCGGCTGGTCGGAAGAAACAGACTCTGATGCGTCGTGTTCTGCAGCGAATAATTTGTTGCGTTCTCCAGAATCTTGGCCGACCGGATGTAACTGAGAACGGGAAACGAGGCGATCAGAAAGTATCCCCCCAGAGCGATGCAGGGCAGAAATAAGAGGGCGGCAGCTCCCATGGACTTGAGAATACGAGACACGATAAGCAACTGAATGCCGGCGGAAAGCAAACTCACCCAGAAATAGAAATTGCCGTAGAAGTTGCCGATATACTTCTGCTCGATTTTTTTTCTTTCTCCCTGACTCAAGACGACCGTCCCGCCGGGCGCCGCCGCCTGCCGTTCCGCTTCGACAACCTTTTGCTGCGCTTCTTTGGTGACGATCTTGCCGAGGATATATTCGCCGGTGGTATTGACCAGATTGAGGACGATGATCAAAAGCGCGATCAAAAAAAGATACCGCTGGGTGACGACGAGCTTAAAACCGCTTTCTTTGCCCAAAGGTTTTTCGGCATGGTCATTCTTTTCGGTCGCCTGATCCCTTTCCCGCGCGTGGACGATATTCGTAATGACGATACAAACACATAGAATGACGCCGGCGACCAGCAGCAGCTCAAACACGCCGAGCGGCTGGAGCAATCGGGCCGCGAGCTTGGGTCCGACGATAGCGCCCACCGACCCGCCGAAGGCGACGATGCCGAACAGACGTTTGCCCTGCTCCTGAGTGTACAGATCGTTCGCGAACGACCAGAATTGCGCGACGACGAAGAGATTGAAAATCCCCACCCAGAGAAAGAAGGCCACGCCGATTGCCGCGCCCCACCGCGCCAGGACGTAAAAAACGATCAGGTTGGAGATAAAAAATAGAGTCACCCAGGTGATCAGCTTGATCCGGTTGATTTTGCTGGCGAGGAAACCGTAGGCCGGCACGATCAAAAACAAGAGCAGCGCCTGACCCGCGGCGGCGTAGCTTTTTATTTCGGCGCCGCCGCCGGCGAGGATGAGCGGCTCCCGAACGGTCTTGATGATCAAATAACCGGTGAGAAGAAAAAACAGATTGAACATCAAGAGGACCGCCGTCCACGCCTCTCCGGCCCGCACTTCGCCAAAGAGTCCTAGAAAGTGATCCAGGGCATTTTTCTTTTCTCCCGGGGCGCCGGACATGGAGCCGGCTACTCCCGCGCTAAATTATAAAACCGCTGGCAGTTGCGATAGAGCACGGCCGCCTTGTCGTCGGCGGTCAGTTCTTCGTTCTCCAAAACTTCTTTAAGCTCGTGCTTGCAGAATTCGTTGTTCACTTCGTGGGGAAAGTCGGAAGAGTAGAGGAACGGCCCGTTTCCCACCCGCTTGATCGCGTGCGCGAGGTCCGGCTCGCTGCCTTCGCAGCCGACGAAGAGCCTTCCCGCCTTGATGTGGCGAATGATGTAGTCGCTGACTCTTTCGCCCTTCTGCAACTGGAGAAATTCACCGCGCGGGTCGTGCTGGATGTGCGTCTCGTAGGAGCGGTCGAAGCGCTCCAGGCACATGAGCAGCCAGGCGACTCCGCCTTCCATAAAACCGATCCTTACGTTGGGAAATTTGTCGCAGATGCCGTTGAAGACGATGCCGGCGAACGCAACCATCAGGCCGAACGGATGGCCGAGCGCATGGACCGGCGCGTAGGGATTGAGGTCGTCCATGCCGAGATTTTCGTGCGCGCCGCCGTGGATGCCGAGGCAGCAGCCGAGCCGGTCGGCTTCCTCGTAGATCGGCCAGTACATTTTGTGGCCCAGATGGAACTGAAATCCCGTCGAGGGCAGCATCGCGCCGCACATGCCCAACTCTTTCACCACTCGTCTTAACTCTTCGACCGCGGCCTCCGGCTCTTGCAATGGAATCAAGCCCACCCCCTTGAAGCGCGGGCTTCGCTTCAAATACGTCCGGTCGAGCCAATTGTTGTAGGCGCGCGCCAGATCGATCGCCCAATCGCGGCTCACGACTTTGCCGAAGGCCAGGCCGCGCGTCGTGTAAAGCACGGTCGCCTCGATGCCGACGTCCTTTAAGAAATCCAGCCAGCCGTCCGGCCCGACGCGCGCGAACGCGCCGGGCGGCAGGTCGTGAAGATTGCACGAGTGCAGGTGGTCCAGCGGCGGAAACGGATCGAACAGGCGCTGGCCGTACTTCTCCCTGTACCGCTGCGGCATCAAGCTCGAGATCCCGTCTATATCTTCCACGACGTGTCCGTCGCCGTCGATGACCAAAGCCGTGCTTTCCATGGGAACACCCCCCTTTTCCAAATATTTAACCGGCAGGAGAAAAACATAGTCGTTCCTTCCCATCGTGTCAAAGTGCCTGGTTGATCTAACGGAACTTATCGGCTATGCAGGCAGAGATGGCGCAAATAGTCTTTAAAGAATTCTTCGACGGCAAAACGCCGGCTAAAGAGGAGGCGATGCGGCTCGCGACGGCGCAAGGTGACGAGCTGTCCGAATTGCTCGAAGCCGCGTCCGCGCTGCGCGACCGCCACAAAGGCAGGACGATAACTTTCTCGCCGAAAATTTTCATTCCGCTCACCAACCTCTGCCGCGACTTCTGCGGCTACTGCACGTTTCGCAAGGCGCCGGACGAGCCGGGCGCGAAGACGATGACGCTCGACGAAGTTTTGCACATCGCGCGCCGGGGGAAACTGCTCGGCTGCGCCGAGATCCTGTTCAGCCTGGGCGACAAGCCCGAAGCCATTTATCCTGAGATGAAAACTTTTCTGTCGCGGCTGGGACTCAGGCGCACGCTCGACTATCTCTACGAGGCCTGCAAAGTGGCGCTGGAAGAGACCGGTCTGCTGCCGCATTCCAATCCCGGCATCATGGGGAGGGGCGATCTCGAGCGGCTGAAACAGGTCAACGTCAGTCTCGGCCTCATGCTCGAAAGCGCGAGCGCGCGCCTCATGCTGCCGTCCGGGCCGCACTTCGACGCGCCGGATAAAAAGCCTGCGCTTCGGCTGCGAACGATCGCCGAAGCCGGGAAACTCGGCATCCCGTTCACCACCGGCATTCTCATCGGTATCGGCGAAAATTGGCAGGAGCGGATCGAATCCCTGTTCGCGATCCGCGAGCTCGACCAGCGCTACGGCCACATCCAAGAAGTCATTATCCAGAATTTTCTCCCCAAGCCCGAGATTCCGATGCGCGATCATCCGGAGCCCGCGCGCGATGAGATGCTGAAGACGATCGCGCTGGCGCGGCTCATTCTCGGCGGGGAGATGAATATCCAGGCGCCGCCCAACCTGACGCCGGAGAGTTACCCGCTCTATCTCGGCGCGGGGATCAACGACTGGGGCGGCGTCTCGCCGCTGACGCCGGACTTTATCAACCCCGAAGCGCCGTGGCCGGCGCTCGTCGAGCTACAACAAAAGACGCGCGCCGCCGGCTTTACGCTTCGGCCGCGGCTGCCCGTTTATCCCGAGTTCATTACCGAGAAATTTCTTCCGGCTGCGCTTCTCGATTACGTGGAGAATTTGTCCGGCGCGGACGGATTGGCGAACGATGAGATCACGAGCAGGATTTTCGCGCCTCAATCATAGAGCCAGATGCTGGTTGTTTTAACGGGAGGAACGGGTGGGGCGAAGCTGATTCATGGCCTTAGCCTGGAGATATCACCCGAGGAACTGTGCATCGTCTGTAACACCGGAGATGACTTTGTCCTGCACGGTCTCCATATCTCCCCCGATCTCGACACGATTGCCTACACGCTGGGCGGCGTCGTGGATACGGAAAAAGGCTGGGGCATCCAGGGCGACACGTTCACCGCGCTGGAATGGCTGGAAAAATACGGCGGAGAAAGCTGGTTCAAGCTCGGCGACCGCGATCTCGCGACCCATATCACGCGCTCGCGATTGTTGCGCGAGGGCCTGACGCTTGCTCAGGTCACCGAGCGAATCGGAAAGTCGCTCGGCGTCAAAGCCGCGCTACTGCCGATGTCGAACGACCCGGTGGAGACAAAAATTCAAACACCGGCCGGAGAAATTTCTTTTCAGGAATACTTCGTCAAGCGGCGCTGGGAGGTCGAAGTGAGCGGAGTTTCCTATGCCGGCGCGGAGGCGAGCCGCCCGGCGCCCGGAGTGCTCGATGCGATCCGCGCGGCGCGTGGCGTGATCGTCTGCCCGAGCAATCCGGTGACGAGCATCGGACCGATTCTCGCCGTCCCCGGTATTCGGGAAGCGCTTAGAGAAACTAAAGCAGCCGTCCTGGCGGTAAGCCCGATCATCGGCGGCCGGCCGGTGAGCGGTCCGGCGGATCGATTGATGGCCGCCGCCGGCATGGAAATTTCCAGCTTCGGCGTTGCCAAAGCCTATGCCGGCTTTGTCGATCTCTTTGCGCTCGCGCCGGAAGACAAAAACTGGCGCACGCGGATCGAAGCGCTCGGGGTCAAGACCGTGGAGAAAACGATCCGGATGAACTCTCTCGACGACAAAAGAAATCTCGCGCGCGAGCTGCTGGCGTTACTATGAAGATAGCGGCACTCATACCGGCTAAAGGATTCACCAACGCGAAGCAGCGGCTTTCGTCGCTGCTGAGTTCCGACGAGCGCGCCGCGCTCGCGGAGTCGATGCTGCGCGACGTTCTCCATGAGGCGCTCGCGGCGCGCGGCCTGGACGCGGTTTACGTCGTGACCGGAGACGCGGAGGTCCGCGCGATCGCCGCGTTGATGGGCGCGACGGTGATTGTGGAGCAGGAAGAAAAGGGCGAGACCGAGGCGGTGACGTTCGCCCTGCTGGACATTAAATGGCGCGGCGTGCAGGCGGCCGTGGTGATTCCCGCCGATATTCCCTTGCTCCGAGCCGGCGATATCGAGCTTGTCATCGAGCAGATCGCGAAACACGACGGCGTTTCGCCCTTCGCCTTGCTGGTCCCGTCCCACGACCGCAAGGGCACCAACGCTCTTTTGCTCTCGCCGCCGAACGTGATCGGGCTCCGCTTCGGCTACGACAGCTTTTCGTATCACCTGAGCCAGGTCGCGGCCAAAGAGATGCCGCTCCGGGTCCTGGAGAACGAGCGCATCGCGCTCGACATCGACGAGCCGCAGGACCTGGAGCGATTTCTTCAGTCCGGCGGCGGCCCCGGAGAAAGTTACACGAGAGTGATGGAAATGAAATCGGCGGCGGCATGGCGCGTCGGTGAAGCATGAGCCGGATCGAGCTTATCGGTCTCGAAGGCATCGGCGAGGCGCGGCGCGGCGATTCGATCGGCGCGCTGATCGTCGAGGCTTGCGCGCGTCAATCCATCGCGCTTACGAGCGCGGACATTCTGGTCGTGGCGCACAAGATCGTCTCCAAAGCGGAGGGACGGATCGTCCGCCTCGACGACGTCGAGCCTTCGGCGCGCGCGCTGGAGATCGCTCGGGAGCTGAACAAAGATGCCCGGCAGGTAGAAGTCATTTTGCGCGAGAGCCGCCGGGTCATCCGGAAAGGCGGCACCGCGCTCATCGTCGAGACGCACCACGGCTTTATCTGCGCCAACGCCGGCGTCGATTCGTCGAACGTCGGCCTCGGGCAAGTCGCGCTGCTGCCGCGCGACCCCGACGGGTCGGCAAAAAAAATCCGTGAGGAAATCAAGCAGCGGTTCCCAAAACTCAATGTTGCGCCCGGAGTTATTATCAGCGACAGCTTCGGCCGCGCCTGGCGTCTGGGAACCGTGGACGTGGCCGTGGGCGTCGCCGGGCTCAATCCGATAAAAGATGAGCGCGGAACTGCGGACAGTTACGGCTATGAGCTTAGAGCCGCACTGGCCGCGGTCGCCGATGAGATGGCCGCAGCGGCGGAACTTGTCATGGGGAAAAAAAGCCAAATGCCGGTTGTGTTGATCAGAGGTTACGAAGGAAAGGGGGAGGAGGGATCGGCACGAGAGCTGCTCCGCCCGGAGGCGGAAGATCTCTTTCGCCAGTTCTAACAACCCTCACTCAGGATAACTTCGTGCTTTTCGTGGTGATAAACTTTTTAA